>QIKY01000022.1 GCA_003233175.1 Planctomycetaceae bacterium
ACAGCCCTGTCATTTCACTCGGCTAGGGTTTGTGCCGACAAACGAACAATGGCGTCCTATGCAACTGCGCGGTAAGACGACGCGGCTAAATCACCGTAAATGCTACCAACAAAGAAGTACAACCAAAACTGCGAACAGGCCGCAGCCCGCGGCAAAACAGACGCCGCCGGAAACCCAACGGCGTTTCAATCGGGCCCAAAGATAAATGCCCGAAAGCACCCACAGCACGAGCGACAGCACGACAAAATCAACCACCGCCGCCCAGCCCAGGTAGGCGCCAATCGGTTGCTTGTAACCGTGGCGGAAATGAAGGAAATGCACGAGGCGAATCATTGAGAAAGGCTCTTGTCGCTCCACCACCACCTGGTTTTCCTGCTTCCGCCAAGTCACCCGATCGTGGCCCGAACCACGTATGCGAATGATGACCATCTGATTCGGGTTCGGCTTCCCCTGGATGCGGTGCGCCCCCTCAAGGTTGACCTTCGCCAACAGCCTTTGCGCCTGCTCCTTGGGTTCCGACGGAAAGGAGTCGTCGGGCGTGAAATCAAAGCTCTCGACCTCTCGCCACGTGGGCGGCGCGGCGCCCATCAGCTTTGCCAATTCGGGGTGGTTCAGCAGCAGGGCGCTGGCGGCATAGATCAACATCCAGGGAATCAGGAAGAGCCCGGTCCAGAGATGGAGCTGTCGCATCAAGGTGTCGAGACGCGCCCATATGCTCTTGGGCATGGGAAAGCTCCTTTTGCTGATTCACTCGCTAACGCTTCGTGCTTGTATTAGGTAAATTTTTATCTTCCGCTCGCCTTACTTTGAGGCAAACCGCTCGAAGTCGGCTAGTTCAACGCGGCTACCCACCACAAACGGCACGCGCTGGTGGATGCTCTCGGGTTGGATATCGAGCACGCGTTGTGTGCCGTCGATCGCCGTGCCGCCCGCTTGTTCGGCCAGGAAGGCGATGGGGTTTGCTTCGTACAGCAGCCGCAACTTCCCGCCGGGGTTCGCTTCGGTTGGCGGGTAAAGAAACACGCCGCCCTTGAGCAACGTGCGATGAAAATCGGCCACCATGGAGCCGATGTATCTGGAGGCGTACTTGTGGCCCAGCACACCGCTGCGCAGCCGTTCAATATATTCCCGGTATCGGGGCGGGAAGGTGTCGATATACGCTTCGTTCACCGAATAATACTTGCCCTGTTGCGGCATTTTCATGTTGGGGTGGCTGAGAATATAGGCCCCGACCGAAGGCTCCAGCGTGAAGCCATGCACGCCGTTTCCAACGCTGTAAACGAGGAGCGTCGAGGAGCCATACACTACATAACCGGCGGCAATGGTTTTGCTGCCAGGTTGCAGCACCCACTTCTCCGGCTCATCGAGACTGACGCCCGGCGGCCGCCGCAATATCGAAAACGTGGTGCCCACGCTCACATTCACGTCGATATTCGACGAACCGTCTAACGGATCAAACACCACGGCGTAGTTGGCGTTTTCCGATCCTTGGTGAACCAATATCGGCTCTTCGTTTTCCTCCGACGCCAACACGCCAATACTCTCTCGCGTGCTCAGGCAATGCACGAGCACTTCGTTGGAATAGACATCCAACTTTTGCTGCACTTCCCCCTGAACGTTCACGGCGCCCTGTTCACCCAGAATGTCGGACAAACCCGCCCGCCGCACCTTGGCTTGAATCATCTTCGTGGCCATCGTGATTCCGGAAAGCAGCCAGGAAAACTCGCCGGAAGCGCCCGGAAACCGTTTCTGCTCCTGAAGAATGTGCTGCTGCACGGTAATAATGGGTGCTGTCTTGAGAGGTTCCGTTTGCTCGCTCATTGCCTTTTGCCCATTGGATCGTCGGTAAGCGCCATGGTTTGAAACTGGTTGTGGTTTTACTATACAGCACGCAGTCGACTCTGGCAGTACGACGACAACCCGCCGCCTCAAGATTTGAAAACTCTCGAAGGATTTGCACGCATGGGAAGCCCGACGTTTCAATGTTTCGACCTTAGGCAAGTCGCGCGTTCGATTGCCGACGCAACCGGCGTGGCCCAGCGCCAAGTACAAACAGCCATCGAACTACTGGAAGACGGCGACACGCTGCCGTTCATTGCCCGCTATCGGAAAGAGGCCACCGGCGGGCTGACCGAAACGGAGTTGCGGTCGATCGAAGACGCACTCGAAAAAGCGCACAACTTGGCTCGGCGCAAAACAACCATCCTGCGAACGATCGAGCAACAAAGCCTGCTGGCGCCTGGGCTGCAACGCCAGATCGAACAGTGCCAAGACAAACAAACGCTGGAAGATTTGTACCTGCCTTTCAAACCCAAACGCCGCACCCGCGCCGCCGCCGCTCACCAGCTAGGTTTGCAGCCGCTCGCCGATTTGCTTGCGAGGCAGCAGGTGTTGGGCCGTTCGAGGGAAGACGTCGTGCGACCGTTCGTCGATCCTGAAAAACTGGCGCCCGACGAACAAACCGCGATTCAGGGCGCCTGTGATATCGTGGCCGAGCAGTGGTCGGAAAACATCGAAACACGCCGCTGGCTGAGTGAGCAGGCGGTTGGTTTCGGCCGCCTCCACTCGCAAGTGAAACGCGGAAAAAAGGAAGACGCCGCCAAATTCGAGATGTATTTCGACCACCAAGAGCCCGTCAAGCGAGTCCCCTCGCACCGCCTGTTGGCCATGAAACGCGGCGAAGCCGATGGCCTGTTACGAGTGAATGTCGAGCTAGACAACGACTACATGCTCCGCAAACTCAAGCTGCGTTTGGCGCCGAACCCGCAGTTCGAGTTTCATCAAGACCTGCTCGCAACCGTGGAAGATTGCTACCAACGTTTGCTGTTGCCCGCCGCCGAATCGGCCACGCTGCAGCAGTTGAAGGAGCGGGCCGATGACGAAGCGATTTTGGTGTTCGCCCAAAACCTCCGCGACCTGCTGCTGGCCGCTCCGGCGGGGCCAAAAGTTACGCTCGGAATCGACCCCGGCTTTCGCACCGGCTGCAAGGTGGCGGTGGTTGACGGCGCCGGAAAGTTTCTGGAAAGCTGCACGATCTTTCCCACGCCGCCCCGCAAGGATATCGCCAACGCCGGCAACACGTTGCAAGATTTGATCGCCCGCCACGGCGTGCAGTTGATTGCCATCGGCAACGGCACAGCCTCCCGCGAGACCGACGCCTTTGTCGACGATTTGCTGCGGGAACTCAGCCAACAGGGCGACGGCGGCTCGCCGCCCACCAAGGTGATGGTGAGTGAATCGGGCGCCTCGATTTATTCCGCCAGCGAACTTGCCACCCGCGAGTATCCGGAGCTGGACGTCACCGTTCGCGGCGCTATCAGCATCGCACATCGCCTCCAAGACCCGCTCGCCGAACTGGTGAAAATCGACCCCAAGTCGATCGGAGTCGGCCAATACCAGCACGATGTGAATCAAACCCTTCTGCGGCGAGGTCTGGACCGCGAAGTGGAGTCGTGTGTGAATACCGTGGGTGTTGATGTCAACATGGCCAGCGTTTCGCTGCTGACGCACGTCGCCGGCATTGGCCCCAAATTGGCCGAAAGAATCGTCGAACATCGCCACGCACATGGACGGTTCGACTCCCGGAAACGTCTGTTGGATGTGGCGAAATTGGGCCGCAAGGCGTTCAAGCAGGCAGCCGGCTTTCTACGAATTCGCGATGGCCGCCAGCCGCTCGATAACTCAGCCGTCCATCCGGAAAGCTATTGCGTGGTGGAACGCATGGCGGGCAAGTTGGGCGTCGGCGCCGAGCAACTGGTTGGTAATCCGACGTTAGCGGCAAAACTCGACCCGCAAGATTTTGTCACCGACCAATGCGGCCTGCCGACCGTTCAAGATATTATTGCGGAGCTGGGCAAACCGGGTCGCGATCCTCGTAGCGAATTCAAGGCGGTTCGATTCGCCGAAGGCGTACACGACCTGGAAGACTTGAAAACCGGCATGATCCTGGAGGGAGTGATCACGAACGTCACTAATTTCGGCGCCTTTATCGACTTGGGCGTGCATCAAGATGGGCTGATCCACATTTCGGAACTGGCTAACGAGTATGTGCAAGCTCCCAGTGATGTGGTTTCAGTGGGCGACGTGGTTCGCATCAAGGTGCTGGAGGTGGATCTCGCGCGGCGCCGCATTGCCGTTTCGCGAAAGCAGGTTTGAATCGAGGGTTCCACAAGGTTGTGGATTGACAACCTTTCGCCGGTCGGTTTTATTGTTCGGTGTTTTCGGGCTGTTTTGCCTCAGTTGGACGTTGAGCTTTAAGAGTGTGCTAGAGTTTAGCGGCGCCGTTAAAAATGTCACATTTTTCGTTTAGAACCGTTCGAGAAATAATTATCTGATTTGCACGGGGAGAAGAAATTTATCAATAGTTATTTTTCGTTAGTCATTTGTCATTGGAAAAAGAGAAACAAAGGTGAGAGCAAACAGATGGCCAATGACCATGAACTACCGAAGAAACAGAGAGGCCATAACCAACGCCAAAAAACCAATGGGCGGACGAGTCTGAAGTATTTTAACCACGGATAACGCGGATGGGCGCGGATGCCGGCAGCCACGACTCTTCTTCATCCGTGTGATCCGTGCAATCCGTGGTTCATTTATTACACGGCTAAGGCCGCTCGTGGAATGACGGGATGCCATGAGGAACAATCACGCCGTTGCACGGCAATG
>QIKY01000111.1 GCA_003233175.1 Planctomycetaceae bacterium
AATAACTGAGCCGAACTGAGCCGAACTGAGCCGAACTGAGCCACTTCAACGATTGTTGCCGCTTCTCATTTGTGAAAGATGCCACTTGACGTTTGGCATTTATTTCACAAATGAGGAGTCTGAGTGATGATCGATCTTTCGAGCGAACACGTTTTCCCAGTCAAAGATGCGCCGAAGCACATTCCCGGCCGACCCTCTTCTGCGGCGGTCTGGCGATGGGTGCTATATGGTCTGCGCGGCGTCAAACTGGAATCCGCGCTGATCGGTGGCAGGCGATTCACTAGCACCGAGGCCGTCCAGAGATTCGCCGATGCACGCACCGCCGCCGCCGATGGCCGACCGGCGCCGAGCCGCACTGGCAAGCAACGACAAGCCGCGATCCGCAAGGCCGAGGCCGAGCTTGACGCGGCTGGTATCTAATCACGCCCGCGCAAACGTCGGCGCCATGCGAGGCGCCACTTCTTAACACACGAAAAAAGCCGCCCGATGGCTAAAAGAAGAGGTTTTCGGCAAGTGAATAGTACAACGGAAATTGAGCGTGAGCTAGAAGTTACTCTAGACCAACTTCTTGAAATCGGCACCCTGAAACCCTCCCCCGAGAACGACAAACTCTACCGGCCGGTCGACCCAAACGACCCGGAAATAAGGCGATTGGCGGCCAGCATTGCCGAGCGTGGCGTTCTTGAGCCGCTGGTTGTGACGGCCGACCTCTTTGTTGTTTCCGGTCACCGACGGCTGGCGGCGGCGAAGCTGGCGGGTTTGGCGGTCGTTCCCTGCCGCATCGAAGACTTCAACAGGGAGGACGACACCGACCGGTTCGCTGTTCTTCTGCGCGAACACAACAGGCAACGCGACAAGACGCTGGACGAGAAGCTGCGGGAGGAAATAGTTTCTGTTGAACCGGAAGCGGCGTACGAACGTCTGCAAGAGCAACGCGCGAACGAATCGGCAATTGACGCGGCGCCGATGAAAGTCGTCGGATCTGTGCATCGGCGGAAAATCACCTCCGCCAAAATGCCGCTTGTGTCCGCCGTGAAAAAAGTTCTGGAAGACCGCCGAAAGTTCTGGCCACTTTCCGTACGAATGGTCTTCTACCGTCTGCTGAACGACCCTCCCCTTCGGCATGCGAGCAAGCAGGATTCGGTGCTTGTGAACGACGGAAAATCTTATAGCGCCGTGATCGACATCATGACGAGAGGAAGGTTGGCCGGCGTGTTTCCGTTTGCTGCTATTGCCGATGCGACGCGGCCGGTTGCGTTATGGGATACGCACGATGATGCGCGTTCTTTCATGGCCGAGCAGTTGGCGGAAATGTTCACTGGATACTGGAGGAACTTGCAACAATCGCAACCCAACCACATGGAGATCGTCGGAGAGAAAAATACAGTTGACCCGATCATTCGCCCGATAGCGGGCGAGTATTGCATTCCTTTCACGACTGGTCGCGGGTACTGTTCTCTCGAACCACGGCGGCAAATTGCGGAGAGGTTTCGCAAGAGCGGTAAGGACAAGCTGGTTCTACTTATCTTGAGCGACTTCGACCCTGACGGCGAAGAGATCGCGCAGTCAATGGCGCGTTCAATGCGAGACGACTTCGGCATTGAAAACATCCACCCGGTCAAAGTTGCGTTGACGGCCGAGCAGGCCACATGGTTTGAATTGACGGCCAACATGAGCGCCAAAAAAACGTCGTCTAACTTCAGGAAGTTTGTAAAGCTTCACGGCGCCAACGTTTGGGAACTTGAGGCGCTCGAACCGGAGACGTTGCAAGAGTTGTTGCGGGAGGCCATTCAAGAGGTGCTGAATATCGACGTGTTCAACGCTGAGATTGCAGCCGAGAAAAAAGACGCCGCGTTCTTAGAGGGAGTGCGCAAGACGATGTTGGAGTTTACGAAAGGCATGGATTTTTTAGAGTTAGGCACATAAAAAAAGCCGCGCGGGATGCACACCCGGCGGCTAAAAAATGAAAGTAGCGAGATGAGTATATCAGAAGTCAGAAACGAAGCAGAGTATTTGGCGAAAAATGGATTCAATATTTTCCCGCTCGCGCCGGGGGGGAATTGGCCAGCAATGCCCGGCGGTCTTTCCGCGGCAACCAGTGACCAACAACAAATTGAAATGTGGTGGCGTCGGAATCCAGATTTTAATATTGGCATATCCACGGACGGCCTTGTCGTCGTTGAATCGGACGGCAAGCATGATTGGCTTGATGGTTTTGGCCAGTCTAATAGTTTGTGTGAATGTCCTGCCGTGTTCTCGCCACTCTCGGACAGCCTGTTTCACATCTACAGACAGCCCGGCGGGCGAAGTTATTCATGCTCGATTGATAAGCTGGGAATGGGAATAACCGTCCACTCTCGCGGTGGATTTGTGTGCCTGCCGCCCAGCGAAGTGGAGTGCCCGTTTAGCCGAGATTACTACCGCTGGCTGACCGGTTGCGACCAAGTCGAAAAAATAGGTCCGCCGCCAAGATGGTTGATCAACAAACTTGATTTGATCGAAAGCGGACATGAGAAAGATACTTCTGTCAGTTTTGTCAGTTCTACCCCATGCCATATTCAGAAAAAACTTCGGCGTGAAAGGGGTGGGAAATGACCCATCTTACCTTGCACGTAGGGCCGATTGGATACAACCGCAAGCGGCTCGTTATCGCTTGCCTCGACGGTCTTGAGCACCAAGACCGATTCGATACGGACGTTTCGTTCCAACGGCAAAAGTTCATCCAGGCCGTCAACGGAAAATTTGGCGTCGCTCCAGACGACGACGAAATTATTCGGCTGGCAGACGAAGAAGACGACCGAGCCGAAGCAGTGAAGGAGTGGACGGCGCCAGAACCGCTACCGACTGAGCTATCGCCAGTTTTGCCATTCGATGAATGGTTGCTTCCTGAAAGTGTGGCGCCGTTCGTGACGGACGTGGCCGACCGGATGCAATGCCCGCTCGAATTTCCAGCGGTTGGCATCATGGTAGCTATCGCTGGCGTTGTCGGCCGCAAGATTGGTGTTCGTCCAAAGAAGCAGGACGATTGGACCGTCGTTCCAAACCTGTGGGGCATGATCATCGGCCGCCCCGGCGTTATGAAAACGCCCGCATTGGACGAACCGCTAAAGTTCCTCAAGCGATTGGAAATCGAAGCAAAAAAACAGTTTGATGATGACGGAAAACAATTTGCCGTTGCGGAAATTCTGGGCGAAGCACGCAAGAAAAATCTCAAGCGTGTCTTGGAGCAAGCAGTAAAGAGCGGCAAAGATTGCCCGGAAGATATCGCCGCTCAAATGTTGGAAGAAGATTCAAAACAGCCGACCCGGCGGCGGTTTACCTGTAACGATACGACCGTTGAAAAACTGGGGGAGATTCTCAACGAAAACTGCAACGGTGTTACTATTGTCCGCGATGAAATCTATGCGTTCCTTAAAACGCTGGACAAGGAAGGCCACGAAGCCGCGCGCGGATTTTACCTTGAGGCATGGAACGGAACGGGGCGATACACGTACGACCGCGTCGGGCGCGGCACGATTGATATCGACGCGGCCTGTGTCTCAATGGTTGGTTCGATTCAGCCCGGCCGTATTGGCGAGTATGTACGCAGCGCCGTTAAGGGCGGCTCTGGTGACGACGGCCTGATTCAGCGGTTTCAACTGGCCGTCTGGCCGGACCACGTAAAAAAGTGGCAGAATGTTGACCGTTGGCCGGATACCGACGCAAAAAATAGAGTGTGGGCGACCGTTCAAATGTTGAACAATCTAGACCCCGCGACCGTCGGCGCCGTTGCCGATGAAGATGGCGACACACCATATCTTCGATTCGATGATGACGCGCAACAACGCTTTGATGAATGGCGTGCTGGCCTTGAGCGGCGGATACGCAGCGATGAAATGGCCCCGGCGCTCGAGAGTCACCTTGCCAAGTATCGTAGCTTAATCCCCACATTAGCACTTCTCATTCACCTTGCCGACGGCGGCAGCGGGCCGATACCAGCCGAGCCGCTATCGAAGGCGATTCGTTGGGGCGAAGTCTTGGAATCGCACGCACGGCGAATTTACGGGCTGGCTGTCCGTCCTGATATCTCGGCCGCTCATGCTCTGGCGAAAAAAATTGCCGATGGCAGTTTGGCCGATAACTTCACGCTTCGGGATGTGTACCGGCCGTGCTGGGCGGGGCTGGCGAATAAAGAGGAAGCACAGATCGGCGTCGACTTGCTGATTGAACTTAATTGGCTTCGAGCCGAGCAATTGCCGACGGTCGGCAGGCCCACCATTACTTACCTCATCAACCCCGTGTTTTTCAAGAAAGCCCCTAGTGACGAACTGACAAAACTGACAAAACCCCTCTGTAGTACCCCTTTTGTCAGTTCTGTCAGTGCCACCCCAGGCCATATCTCAGAAAACACGCCATCGGCAGACACCCCATTTTAACATCAGCCCAACCTAACGCTCGCCCAATCCTTGCTACCTATCTTTCCTATCTTAAATATAGAGCATAAGAACCATGCCTAAACTTCAAACGCAACACGAAGATAGCTTGCCCCCCCCTATTGCTAGTAGGTTCTTTTTTCAACTTAAAGCGCGTAGTTTCCCACCATTAGACCGCGCAATAAAGAGTTGATCTGTCTGTCTTGGGAACAACTCCAA
>QIKY01000034.1 GCA_003233175.1 Planctomycetaceae bacterium
TCGAAACGATGCCAGTCGCAGCCGAATGGTTTTACCGTCGGCCGAGAGCGACGCCTGTTCGATTTTCTCAATGCGGCGATGCTGGTCGTCGCCGCCATAAGCCGGAGTTGATGTTCGCGTGTAGGAACTGACGGAATAGTTCGCCAAGTTTTCCGCGTTTTCGGCCGACACGGCGCCCGTGAGTTTGATGGCAAAACCGCTGGCGGCGGCGTCGGCATAGGCGCGCACTTCGGCGATTCCGGTCGGTAATTTATTGAACTGAGGCCGCATGCGTACAATGCCGCCGATGTTGTTGCCGCCGCCCCAACCGCTATCCAACAACGAGCCCACGTACAAATCGCCATCAGGTGAAACCGCACAACTCAAGGGACCCAAAAACGTCGGCCCTTGGGGAGGCGTCTCGTAGGAAAAAGGATACGCCGCGCCTTGAATCGTATCGCCCACTCGCTGGAAGCTCATGCGGATCAGCTTGCGGTTATTCATTTCGCAGCCGACCAAATGCCCCTCGAAAGGACCAAAAATATCGCGTTTGATTTTTTGCCGCAGGGCGGCGGGCGTTTCCAAGAAGCAAATGCCGTTCACGCTACGGGTCCAGGGGTGGGGGATATCGATCGCGGGCGGCGTCAGCGGAGGATGGAAACCGGGTTTGCGGTCGATTTTGTTGATGAAGCCGTAGCTTTTTCCGGGCACGATGTGGTTCAATTCGTTGAACGGATTGTAGTTGCCTTGGTTGTCGGTGACGAACAGATCTCCGGCTTTGTTTCGCGCGATGCCAATCGGAAAACGGTGGCCGGCGGTGACCGGTTCGATCGTGAACAGGCGAGGATTTTCTCGGGTCGGCGTGCGCGGCGTTAAATGCACCACCTGCCCTCGAAACCGGGCGGCGGCTAGCGAACGTTCGTCTTGCTGGCAGGGAAACGCCAAGTAATATCCGCCGCGATCATCGCGCGGCAGGCCGATCGTCCAATCGTGGTAGTCGGTGGTGTGGCCCCAGCCGGAAGCCAGCACCTGGGTTCGGTCGGCGCGGCCATCGTGGTTGTCGTCGAACAAACGCAGCAGCGCGAATTTATTGGCCACGTCGATGTACTCGCTCGTGGCTTGCACTCCGAACGGCGCGGCAAGGTCGTCGCTGAAAACCTGCAATTCGTCTTCCAGGCCATCGTGGTTGGTGTCTCGCGCGAGCGAAACGCGGCCCTTGAGCGAACAGATCACCAAGGTTCCGTCGGGACGCCAAGCGAGTTTGGTCGGCATCATCACATCGGCCAGCGGCAGTTGCGTGCTGATGAATCCTGGCGCGACCTCCAAGGCCACGACTTTCGGCGCGGGCGGCTTCGGCGCCACAAGCAAGTATTGGTCGACCGGCAAATCGGTCAGATAGGCAAGTTCGATGATGACTGACTTCGTGCTGTTATCGCCGACGTTGGTGTTGTCGCTGGAATTCTCGTTGACGGAAAAACGCAGCGCGCCATCGGTGTCTAACGTGGCCGAAGCGGGCGCCACGACCTGCACACGTCCGCCATCGGGAAACATCACGCGGCGATTACCATTGGCTAACTGGAGTTTCGCCCCGCCCGAGGGTTTCGGCGCCACGCGCCACACTATTCCCACGCTCGCCGGCGCGCCGCTAATCGTGATTTTTCGGCGCAATCCCGTGGCTTGTTTCTCTCCCGGGAAACCGATGTTGGTCCAACGTTGGGTGATGTAAAGCTGCGTGGCGTTTTTCCCGTCGAGAAGATATCGCAGCCGATACGAAAACGCGACGCCACCCTCGACATGCCGCCAAGAATCCAGCTCCGTGACAAACTGCCCCTGTATCGCGGGTTCGATTGTTTTGCCGGCCACCGTTAGGGCGAGGTCTGAAAGGTTGGTCTTGTTGGAGAAGAGGGCCACGCCGGCCGACTCCCAAAACCAACTTTTTCCTTTTGTCTGCTGGTTGGCGGCGTCGCCGATCCACCAAGCGGCGGTGCGATGCGCGGCTAGATCGAACAACAGCGAATGCCGGTTCGGCAAGCCGGCCAAAAACGGTTTCACGAGCGTGGCGCCATCGTGCAGGATGACGTCTGTGCCGATCACGGCGCGTTGGTGGTCTGCGCGCACTCCAGTGCGCCGCAACACGCGCACCGGGTCGGGCAACGGCGGCTGAAAACCGGGCTGGTTGAGCACCCGCCAAACCGAAGCGATTTGTGCATCGAGGTGGTCGTCGAGCAAACCTCGCACCGCGACCTGCACCGCCGGCATTTCCATTTTTGGCGTGATGCGAGCCGGGTTCCGCACCCAGCGGTCGAACCAAGGTTGGCGTATTCTACGCTGCATCTCCGATAAATTCGGCCCCTTCGCCGCCAACGGCGCCTTGGGTGGAATCATCTTTCCGACCTGATGGCAACTGGTGCAACCGAAGCCGCTGGTCGTGACCAACCGCTTGCCGGCGGCATTCAGTTCCCGGACATCAAATTCCCCCGCGTCCTCCGGCGTTTGGTATTTGGGAATACGATCGGCCGCGACGAAGAATTTCGTCAGCACGTCGCGCTCTTCGGGCGAAAGATGAAAACGCGGCATGCGCACCGCCAGCCAAGGACGATGCACTGGATTTTTTCGCTGGAGGATGGCGTCAAACGCTTCGTTTTTCAATTTATCGCCGATGCTATTGAGCGCCGGCGGTGTGAGGGCGGGAATCTGAGGCGCCAAATCAGGATGCGCCGCGCCGAGTTTCAGCAAACTCGGCGCGATGCCTTGGTTGGCGTTGCGCGCGTGGCACGCCAGGCAGTTCTGCTCCGCCAGCAGTAGGCGTCCCCGCGACATGAGGTCGGCTTCCGGCGTCTCACTGGCAACAGACGCGAAGTAAGTCTGTAAGGATTTTTGCTCGCTGGGCGATAATCGGTAGTGAGGACGCCCCGCAGCGTCCGTCAAACAACTCGCCGCCCAATTCGCCGTCTTGAGCGACGCGGTCAGCGTTTCAAGCGGCGGCATTTTCACCGGTTCGGGCAGTTGGTGGCAAGCGTCGCAACGATTCTCGGCCACCAGTTCGGCGCCGCGGCGCAGCACCGATTTATTGGCGGGAATCCTCGCCTTTTTTGGCGTCTCGCCCAACGAACGCAAATAGGCCGCCAGATTCGTGCGCTCCTTGGAGTTCATCTCAAAAATCGGCATGCGATGATCACGGTTGATGGTTGCCGGATCTTGCAGCCAGCGTTGGAAAAAACCGGCCGGCCGCTTCTCAGCCACGCGGGTCAGATCGCCTCCGCCGAAGAGTCCCGCATTTCCGAGTTCGCCCTGTTGATGGCAAGCCAGACAGCCCATGCCGAGAAAGAGTTTTTCACCTTCTTCCCGCTTGCCTTTCAGTTTCTGCTTCTTGGGCGCTTGGTGCTTGCCGGCCGAAAACAGATACGCCGTGATGGCCGCCGCGTCGGAGGGAGAAAGTTCGAAATGCGGCATCCGCCGCGTAGCCGATTCTGAGGCATGGTCTTTGTTTGAAGCATTGTCTTTGTTTGAAGCATTGTCTTGATCTAAAACATTGTCTTTATTCGACAACCGGGCGGTCACCCACGCCGGCGACATATTCTCTCGCAACCGATCGAGCGCCGGTCCCGCCAGCGTCGTTGGAACATCATAACCCGTTATGGTCCGATGACACGCCTCGCAGCGCAACGCGCGAGCAAGCAAGGCGCCTTGTTCAAAAGCGCCTTGTTCGACGTTGCTTTCGGACGACGTCTGGGCGTCGTGGTACAGGTTTCGCCAAGGAATCGGCTCTCGTTGGAATTTTGGCCCCGACCAAAACAAAGCGAATCGCGATGGCGTTCGGGCGTCGGAATTGTTATCGCCAGAACTGTTGCTATCAGAACTGCTATTGCTGGAGTATTCGATTTTCAATGCGTGCCAGTCGAATTGCAGCGGCAGCAAATCGCTTTGCAGCCATCCCGGCTGGCGCCGCTCCCCTTCCAAGACAACTTCCCCCGCCAATTCCAGCCGGACCTTGCCCGACAGATAAACCGATAGGCGATACCCGCCGACATTTTGCGACATCAAATACCCGCGCCACTCCACCCGGAACGGCCCTTTCGCCAAGCGGCGGTCTGGCAGGCGGGCGCCCCAATCGAACGCCAATTCCCGGTCGATGCGAACGGCCTCAGCACCAGAAGCCGCATAACGCGCAAGCAGCCCCGGACGCAAGCCGTCGTCATCATCATCTTCGTCTTGTGCGGCGAGCGGCCCAGCCCCCGCCAGGCAAGAGGCCAAGCAACATGCAAACGCCAACAGAAGAGAGAAACGCCGCGTGAGAAATAACCAAGCAAGCATGGGGGTGTGTCGCTCCGTGAGGATCTTGAGTCGGAAGCGTCAATTATATCACAACGGCGCGGCGCCTTTCATGGAGCCATCTCGACCTAGCCAGGATTATTCACGAGATCGACTCTGATCACTGCAAGTAGTGATATGAAACAACTTTGCGGTTATCCTACCCAAAACGCCGCGCACATCAGCCGCCACGCGCTAGCGTCCGGTTCTGTGGGGAATTGCAACAACCGGAACCGGACGCTAGCGCGTGGCGGCTGATGAATAATCCTGGCTAGGCGATTTCAGAAAAAACGCTCGCAATCATGTTACCGAAGCGGTTCGAGCGGCGTCATTCATAAAAGTAGGTGGAGAATCGACTCAGGTGGAAACGTCGTCCGAAGCGGAACAATTGCTGCGGCGTTGCCAACAGGGCGATGAATCTGCCTTGGGCGATTTGATGCAGCTTTATCAAACGCGTGTTTTTCAATTCACGTTGCGTAGACGCCTCCTTGGCGGAAGAGGCCACGGTCGACTGCTTTTATCGGGTCTGGAACAAATGCCGGCAACACCGCGCAGGCGGCGACGCAGAAGCCTGGATCTTCCGCATCGCCCACCGGGCGCTGCTCGATTTGGCGCGGGGGCGGCAACGTTGGTGGAAGCGGCTGCTCGCCGGTTCTCGAAACACGGAGCACGACCAGCAACCCGGACCGTTGGAGGAAATGGTCGAAACGGAAACGCAACAGCGGCGCGTGGGCCAAGTGAACGCGGCTCTGCAAGGCTTGCCGGAGGAAGATCGGGCGTTGGTCCATCTGTATTATTACGAAGGTCGGACATTGGCCGAAATAGCAACCATTCTCGAAACATCGCGCGACGCCATGAAGATGCGGCTTTCGCGGCTGCGGCGGCGGCTGGCCAAACAGTTGGAGGCGGAAGATGACCAATAACAAGCACAAGGCAAACCACCACGGCGCAAACCACCAACACACACCGCCGGATGATGCCGACGAACAACCAACGGACGCGCGCATCCGGAAGTTGTTGCTGGGGCAGCCGGTATTGGCGGCGGTAAACTATCCATTCGAGCGGCGTGTGTTCGCCAAGGTGCGGCGGCGGCGGGTCGCGGCGCGAGCGGCGTTGGCCGCATCGCTGTTCTTACTACTCTCGGCCGGATGGCAATTACGCAACGCGTTTGAAATACGCAATGGGGTTCAAGATTCACGGCGGTCGAATTTCGTAGCCCAAGAGCAAACGCCGGCCGATTCCGCCAACGCCAGCGAAGGTTTTGCAGCCTTCGCTTCCGTATACCAGAGCGATTTCTCACCCGTCGCACAACTCGAAACACTAGAAAATGAACCACGGGCCTTGCTGCGTTATCTCGACTCGCTGGGCGCAACACGGGAGCAAGAGTAATGGCCTCGATGTTACTTTGTTTGTTACTTGCCGGACCAGTAATCCCGCCAAGGGCGGCCGCAGCGAAGGCGAATGATCGCGTGCAGCCAGATCGCGCCGAAGGCGAACGCCCAACGCCGTTGACCAAAACGCAAATCACCAAACTTCGGCGGATCATTCGCCGCACGCAAGGCCGCAACACCGAATTGAAAACCGTGTTGAACGACCGCCAACAAGAGCTGATGCAGGCTTATTCCCAATTCAGGCTTATTCCCAATTCACGCTCGATGAAACGCACATCGCGCGGTTGCACCAGGAAATCATCGACCTGCAAAAGAACCTCTTGAATAACTATCGCGATTTACAAGTCGAACTGCGGGGCATCGTGGGCGAACAACGCTTCACGCGATTGAAACGCAGGATCGATTTTATTCTCAAAGGTCCTAAAAAAGGGAAGACGCCGCGCGAGGCGGCTACGAAACACCGGGCGGCGCCGGCAAGGAAATCGCCTAACGAATGAACCACAATAGAGTGAATAACAACAACAGGGAGTTCAATTTCATGAAACCTTACCGCATGTTCGGCTGCATCGCGCTGCTGCTCGCC
>QIKY01000060.1 GCA_003233175.1 Planctomycetaceae bacterium
AACCTGAGAGCCCGTTGAAATTCATTCGTGTGAATTTGTGTCCATTCGTGGTTCTCGCAAAAAGCATCGTGCGATCATCGCTGAGTAGTTAAAGCCCGGCTTTTTCAAAAAGCCGGGCTTTTCCGCGTAACATCGGGTGACGTATTTTTCCATGTCGGACCAAACAGCTACTTAACGGCGTTCACCGTCACGCCGGGCCAATCGTCGGTGCGAAAGGGCGTGAGCGGCAAACCTTCCCGATTTTGCACATTGCAAACCGGGTTGTCGGCCCAGGCGTAACGCACCGCCGCTGGGTTGGCGACTTCATCGCTCCAGACTTCGATTTTGTTTTTGCCCACGATTTTGGCTTGAGCCCAGACAAATTTCTGATCTTTTCCGGCAATCGAAAAACCGATCGGCTGCGTGACGTCAAACGTATCCAACCCGCCGCCAACATGCTCGAAGCTGAGCACCATGCGGCCGTCCTTGGTTTCGGCGGAGGCGTAAATAGGACTGCGGTAAACGATCTTGACGCCGTAATCCTGGGCCAGCGCCCAGCGTGCTAACCGCTTCGCGACATCTTGCTTGTTCTTGGGATGGATATCAGCCGCTTCGCCGAGTCGGATGATTACCGCTTCGCCGGTGTTCGGCAGAGCGGCCATGGTGCGTGTTTGCGCCTCGCGCAATTCCGCCCAAGTGCTGTCCGTGGGCTCGGCCTGTTCGGGGCGAAAATCGGCCAACTGCACCCAGTAAAACGGAAAATCACCCTGGCCCCAATCGTCTCGCCAATTTTGGATCATCAACGGGAAGAGGTGGCGGTATTGATAAGCCCGACCGGCGTTCGATTCCCCTTGATACCAAATGGCGCCGCGTATGCCGTAGCCGATGATCGGCTTGAGCACGCCATTATAAAGGTTCGCCGGACGATGCTGCCCCGCCAGTTGATTTTGCGGCGCGCGAGGACGCCGCGGCGCTGCTTTCCCGGCTTTCTTCGCTTGGGCGACTTTTTGTTTCCAGTCCGCTAGTCTTTTTTGGTAAGCGGCCAGCGCTTTTTCATAGTCGTAGTTTTTTTCCAAATCGGCCCAACGCGCAAGCAGCGGCGCGTAACGCTGGTCGGCGGCGAGTAGGTCGCGATTCACCCAGGCTTCGCAGGAGGAGCCGCCCCAGGAATTATCGATCAAACCGACCGGAACCTTGAGCACTTGGTGCAACGTACGACCGAAAAAGTAGCCGACCGCCGAAAAACTTCCCACCGATTGCGGCGTGCAAACGCTCCACTGCCCCTTGAAGTCGTCTTGCGGCTCTTGCGTGCCGACTCGCGGAACGCTGATCAAACGAATTTGCGGGTAGTTGGCGGTTCTGGTTTCAAGATCGGGGTCGTTGGCCGAAGTAACGGAAAACGCCATGTTTGATTGGCCCGAGCAAACCCAAACCTCGCCCACCAATACATCGTGTACCGTCAAGGCGTTCTTGCCCTGAATGTTCATTTGATGAGGGCCGCCCGCCGGGAGCGACGCCAGCGTCACCAGCCAACGGCCGTTGTTATCGGCGGTGGCGGCGTGCTTTTGATCACCCAGTGAAACCGTCACTTTCTCGCCGGCGTCGGCCCAGCCCCAGATACGATTCGGCTGGCCCTGCTGCAAAACCATGTGGTCGCCGATGATTGCGGGAAGTTTGACATCGGCGCTGCAAACCTGGGGCCTAGCAAAAGTCGCGGCGGAAGCCAGCAACAGCAAGGCGAGAAAAGGTGTTGTTTTCAAGGTCATGGAAAAATCACTCCGGTGGCGTCAAGGAAGAAAACCAAACTCTATTCCTTTATACACTTTGCCGAGAGCGCCCGCGAATGTTGGCGTTCGCGTGCTTTGAATTGTCGGACAGATTACTATCGCAATTCGACGCGCCCTGGGCGGCACTCCAGAGACGACTCGGCGGTTTCCGCGTCGACATTGCAACGCAAGGAACGCAAAGGCACAGCGCCGGCGATGGGCCGCAACCCAACTTGCGATCACCGATAGGCGGAGTTGTCCACGAATCGCGAGCGGGGGAAAAAACATTCACTGCTTGATCATCGCCAATGCTAAGATGCTCTGAAAGGGGAGCCTTCGCCGTCACGTCGGTTCTGCATGCCGCATAGTCTTTCCGCTTTTTGCAACCACGAATGGATAGTTACCTCTCGTCTTCCTATCCATTCTTTCTAACCGTTCGCGGCGCTGCGGGAATTTGCGACAGCAATCTATCCCACATAGCAACACCCGTGAACGGCTGCGTTTTTTGTACGTTGGCCTTCCAAGGTCATGGTACGGCGGGTATCGGCAAATCGCACAGTCAGCACCCCCTTTTTAGTGGCGGAAGCACCCTCTGTGTGATGGTGCTTTGTGGGCGGCGAGGCAAAAATATCGTGGTTCGAACCAAAGAGTTTCTTGACCCTATGAACCTGGGGTATCTATACTGAAGATTGCGTTTTATCGGCCTTCTCTGCGCGAGCGGCGTTTTTTGCCTTGCGTGACAGTCAGTTTCACACTTTCCGGGCGATTCACACCATTCGGGCGGTCGACGCCAATAGGGCGTTCCTGTTTGATCTGATTGAAGGCGCGTTTCTTCCATATTCAGCCCTTTCCATACCGGCCCTTTCATGCAAATCTTCCCGTTGCGGCGTTCGCCGATGGTGGTGGGCGCCATCTTGCTCACGGCACATATCCTGTTCGGCGTTTTTTTGTCGAGCGTAGTTGCGCAATCACCGGCGGCCCCGCCTCCATCGGCCCGGTTGGCCCGGCTTGGTCCTGGCGTGCTGACTATAATCCCTCCGCGGCCCGAAAATGGCGAAGCTTTTTCCGGTCCACGGGAGTTGATCGAAATTACGGCCCGCATACCGAATTTGGATTGGACCCCGAACTACACCCCCAAAGCTGAAACGCTGCTGGAAATGGCGCGAACGGTCACGATTCGTCGCAACAAGGTTTGGAATTTGGAGTTTGCCTTCAAACCGCTGCGCATGGTCTGGGTTGATGTTCCGCAGCCCAACGGCGTGATGGAGCGTAAACTGATTTGGTACATGGTTTACCGGCTCACCAATCGCGGGCGGCATTTGAGTTCGGTGAAGAAAGAGCCGGAGGGTGTCTTTGAAACCGGCTATGTCGATCACTCGCAGCGGTTTTTCGGCAGCTTTGTGTTGCACAGCCCCGAATTCGGCAAGTCGTATCTTGATCGAGTCATACCGTCGGCGATGCCCCTGATTAAGCGGCGGCAAGACGCCAGGATTCAACTTCTCGACAGCGTGCAAATTTCCCGCGTCGCGATACCGGTCAGCCGTGGCCCGATCGACACCAGCGTTTGGGGAGTCGTGACTTGGGAAAACGTAGACCCTCGCATCGACTTTTTATCGGTTTATATTCAAGGGCTGACCAACGCCTATCAATGGACCGATCCCGACGATTACCAGGGAACCGATCCTCCCGGCGCCGGCCGCAAAATCACGCGTAAAACGCTACAGCTCAATTTTTGGCGGCCAGGCGACAGCGTTAAGGAACACGAAGAAGAAATTCGCTATGGAATTCCCGCCGAAGGAGAAACCGACCTCGCGCGTCTGCTCAAAATATACGATGTTCCGGAACGGGTTGATTATCGCTGGATTTACCGCTAAAGTGTCCGGTTCTTCGGTCGTATAGGGCCGTTCACAACAATGCTGTTGCCAAACGGCGTTATTAACCGGTTGATGCTAACAGGGAATTGAGATTCGATGGCACATAAGAAGGGCCAAGGCTCCAGTCGGAACGGCCGCGATTCAAACGCACAACGACGTGGCGTGAAGAAATATGGCGGCGAAAGCGTAATCGCTGGTAATATTATTGTCCGCCAGGTGGGCAATAAGTTCCACGCTGGTAAAAATGTCGGCCAAGGCAAAGACTACACGCTCTTCGCCCTGACCGAAGGCCATGTCATGTTCGACCGCAAGGGACGCCGTGTGAACGTCGTGCCCAGCGCGTAGAAAAACGCGCTCTCTCAGCAGCCGATAGAATAACCGTTTTCCGGACCGATGGTCGGGAAGCCGTTGCGGTGCTCTTTGCGCGCTTCGCGCCGCGTCAAGTCGTCGTCGTTTCGCCATCACACCGCCCCGTGTGGTCAAAAAACTGAAACCAAGCGTAAGTTTGGCGGGAAGTTGGTGTTAGACGACCTTGATTGGCGAAATGTCGGCCGAGACTTGCTTCCGGCGGGTGGTAAGTGTGTTCGCGGCGGGACCGGCTGGGCCATCGGCGTCGACGAAATCGAGAATGACGTTGCCGCCGGAAGCGGAGGAGATGCCGCTGGCGTCGTCGTAAATGTAACTTTCCAGCGCCGCATCTTGTAGATCGAACGGCGAAGTTACGTCAACCGCTTTTTCAATGCGACGATTAAAAACGTCGTACGTGTATTCGACGACTTGCGTGACGGCGCCGACCGAATCTTTGTTCGTCACCC
>QIKY01000384.1 GCA_003233175.1 Planctomycetaceae bacterium
GGACGAATCGCGATGGTTCGAGGCAATTTCGACGAGAAGGTTTCGTCCGAAGCGGTGGCTGTCGAACAGCCGGCGCCAAGTTCGCAAAAGTAAGGATCGTTCGAGAAATAATTGCCCGATTTTACTTGCACGATGGCCTTCCAAGGCCATCGTATAACAGTAATTGAGCGAACGGTCCTAAACGGCGGGCCACGGCAGGTTTTTCACGTTTTGTTTAAGACACATTATTAAAGCCCAACATTAAAGCACAGTATTAAAGCACCATGCCCGCGAAAATTTATTACGACAGCGATGCTGATCTCGCCCTCCTGAAAAACAAAACCATCGCCATTTTGGGTTACGGCTCACAAGGCCACGCCCAGGCGCAGAACCTGAAAGACAGCGGCTGCAATGTCGTGGTGGGGCAACGCCCCGGCAGCGCCAATCACGACTTGGCCGTGAGCCACGGCTTTGAGCCGATGTCGATCGAGGAAGCCACGAAAAAGGCCGATATCGTCAACATCCTTCTGCCTGATGAAGTGCAGGCCGATCTTTATCGTGACAAAATCCGGGGAAACCTTGAGCCCGGCAATATCCTGATGTGCTCCCACGGATTCAACGTCCATTTCGACCAAGTGGTACCAAGTGGTCGCTCCTCAAGGAGTTGACACCCTGCTAGTGGCGCCCAAGGGTCCTGGTCATTTGGTGCGTAGCGAATTTGTGGCTGGCGGCGGCGTGCCGTGTCTGGTGGCGGTGGGCGAAGGCGCCAATGAGCAAACACTCAACATCGGTCTGGCGTACGCCAAGGGCGTCGGCGGCACGCGCGGCGGCGTCATCGAAACAACGTTTGCCGAAGAAACCGAAACCGATTTGTTTGGCGAGCAAGTAGTGCTTTGCGGCGGCGTCAGCGAACTGGTCAAGGCGGGTTTCGATACGCTGGTCGAAGCGGGCTACCAACCGGAAATGGCCTACTTCGAGTGCATGCACGAATTGAAGTTGATCGTCGACCTATTCTATCAGGGCGGCTTGAACTACATGCGGTACAGCGTATCGAACACGGCGGAATTCGGAGACTACACACGAGGTCCTCGTATCGTGACCGACGAAACCCGCGCCGAAATGAAACGTATTTTAACCGAGATTCAAACCGGGCAGTTCGCCAAGGAATGGATTCTCGAAAACAAAGCGGGCGCGCCGGCGTTCAAGGCGGTCCGACGATTAAACCGAGAACTGCAAATCGAAAAAGTCGGCCGTCGCCTGCGAGGGCTGATGTCGTGGATCGATAGCAAGGAAGTTTGAACGAAAATGATCTGATTCCGGAGAGGCTGCGATTTTTCCGAGACGCCCTGTACGATGGCCTTCCAAGGCCGTCGATCAGATTTAGAAAGGCGTCACTTGACGGCCTTGGAAGGCCGTCATACAAAAAAGCCTCTCGGCAAGATCGCCGTTTTTGATTTGCCCCAGGCGTACGCCAACGGGAGACGCCAAAGAAAATGAACCACCAAAAAACACTCGAAGTTTACAATCTGTTGCTGCCGGGCGACGAAGTCGAGTTGAAGCACGAAGTAAAAATCGGCTTCAAACGCTGGCTGACCACCACCACGGGAACCGTGGTCCGCAAGGAGCGCCGCCGCCACGGCTTGCATCATCGGCGGAACCACGACGACAAAGTCTTTAGCGACCTGATCGTGCTGCGGCGGGAAAGCGGCGAATTAACAACGGTCTCGCTGGACGAATTCTCCGAATTGCGCTGCCTGACTGTAACGCAGGCAAGCTAGAAGTATGGCGTCTGACCAACTTTACCGGCAACACGCGAGGTTGTTCGAGAACAACCGGTTTGTGTATCCGGTGTTGAGTCGGCGCGCCGGCGGGATCTCCCTGGGAGTGAACCTGAACCCCGACAAGGTCTGCAACTTCGATTGCATCTATTGCCAGGTCGACCGCAGCACACAAAGCGAAACGCGGTTCGTCGCGATGCAGCAGTTGGCCCAAGAGCTGGACGAAGCGCTGGCCTTGATCGTCGACGGCCGGTTGTTCGAAAGCGAACAGTTTTCCAGCACGCCAGCGCTGCTGCGGCGGCTGAACGACATCGCCTTCTCCGGCGACGGCGAACCGACCACCTACCAGAATTTTGACGACATCATCCGCATGTGCGCGGAAATTAAACGCCGCCGCCAGTTGCACGCTGTCAAAATGGTGCTGATCAGCAACGCCAGCATGTTTCACCGGGCGCCTGTTCAGCGCGGTCTGCGATTGCTGGATCAAAACCAAGGCGAAATCTGGGCCAAGCTCGACGCCGGAACTCCCGAGTATTTCGCTCGCGTCGACCGCACCAAAATCTCCTTCCAGCAAGTGTTGGATAACATAACCGCGGCGGCCAAACAGCGGCCGCTCGTGATTCAATCGCTCTTCATGCAGATCGAGAATGTTTCGCCCAGCGCCGACGAACTCCAAGCGTATTGCGGCCGTCTGCTCGATGTTCTTGAAGCGGGCGGTCGGATCAAACTGGTGCAAATTTACACCGTGGCGCGCCGCCCGGCGGAGAGTTTTGTCGCGCCGCTGCCAGACCGGGAAGTCGACCTTTGGGTGGAGCAGGTCGAGCGGAAAACAGGGCTGCCCACGCAAGGATATTACGGAATTTCGTCATGAAAAAAACCACGCCCACGGAGTCGCCCGCGCCCGCAAAGCCGAAAGAGTCGCCTCTACGAACACAGCGGCGGCCAACGGTTCTTTGGGCGATGCTCGCCGTGGTGGTTTGGTGTTCGGTGATCGCGGCGGGCCCCATCGTTTATGGACAACGGCTGGCGGTTGTAAAATCGCTGATTATTCTGGCGAGCATGTCTATCTTTTTGGGGGTGTGGGCGTTTGCTCTTTGGGTGCGGCGGCGGCGGGATTTTGAAAAGGGCAAATGACGCCAAACACCGTTGGAGTGTACGCTTCAGTGCGGCCAAGACGAAACACGCTGAAGCGTACACTCCAACGGTGGGCGGCAAAGGTACTGCTGTCGGCCCACACGCGGGGGGGGACTTTCCACTGGACAAAGGATACGATTCAGTAGAAGTTTCATAACCATTGACTAAAGGCGGCGCCCATGCAGGACCCACATTCCTCGCACGCGAAATCTCCATCTCGGAGTCCCGCTGGCGGTTCGTCGGGCCCCGGCTTTCCAGACGATGCAACCGGCAAGTCGATTGGCCAGTATTTGATCGACCGCTTGCAAGACTACGGCGTGTACGATCTGTTCGGCATTCCCGGCGACTACGTGCTGACGTTCTACAGCCAGTTGGAGCAGAGCCCGATTCGCACCATCGGCTGCACGCGGGAAGATTGCGCCGGTTTCGCGGCCGATGCCTACGCCCGCCTCAACGGCATGGGCGCCGTGTGTGTGACTTATGGCGTGGGCGGTTTGAGCACCTGCAATTCAATCGCCGGCGCTTATGCGGAAAAGTCGCCGGTGGTCTTGATTTCCGGTTCGCCCGGAATGAATGAGCGAGCGGGCAATCCGCTCTTGCATCATAAGATTCGAGACTTTCGCACGCAGTACGAAGTCTTTGAAAAGTTGTGCGTCGCGGGTTCGGAATTGCACGACCCGGTCACGGCGTTTAACGAAATTGATCGCGTGCTCGATGCCGCGGCGCGTTTCAAACGGCCGGTGTATCTTGAACTTCCGCGAGACATGGTCGACGTCATACCCCATATAAGTCATGGCTTTCGGCCTATACCGCCGCAAAGCGACGCCACCGCCTTGGCGGAAGCGGCCGACGAAGCAGCGGCGTTGCTGGCCTCCGCCGAAAAACCGGTGGTGTTGGCGGGCGTCGAAATCCAACGTTTCGGCCTGCAAGACCAACTGCTGGAGCTGCTGGAGCAATCGAAAATACCGGTGGCCTCCACGCTGCTGGGCAAGAGCGTTGTTTGTGAAACGCATCCTTTGTATGTCGGCTTGTATGAAGGTGCGTTGGGCGACGACGCCGTGACGGAGTTCGTCGAAGACAGCGACTGCGTGTTGCTGTTGGGCGCCTTCATGACCGACATCAATCTTGGTATTTACACCGCGAATCTTGACGCGAATCGTTGCATTTACGCCACCAGCGAGGAACTGCGAATCCACCACCATCACTACCATGGCGTTGTGTTGGAGGATTTTCTGCGAGCGCTGATTCAACGCTTGTCGAAATTGCAGCGCAACTCTTCTTCGCGGCGTTCCTTGCCGGCGGCTCGGGCTGCAGCGTCGGGTGAAAACGCGGAGCCGTGGCGGGCTAAGCCCAAAACGCCCATTTCCATCACCCGCATGTACGCTCGCCTGAACGAGCAGTTGGACGACGACACCATCGTGATCGCGGATATCGGCGATGCGTTGTTCGGCGCCACGGAGCTAACGGTTCCCGGCCGGGGCGATTTTCTCAGTCCGGCTTATTATACGTCGATGGGGTTTTCGATTCCCGCCGCGCTCGGGGCGCAAATCGCCCGCCCGGAGCAGCGCGTGGTGGCGATCGTTGGCGATGGCGCCTTTCAAATGACCGGCATGGAAATGTCGTCGCTGCTTCGCTACGGTTGCACGCCGATCATCGTAGTGCTCGATAACCATGGCTACGGCACCGAGCGGATTTTGCACCCCGGCCAATGGGAGTACAATGAAATCCATCCTTGGCGTTACAGCAAGTTGCCCGAAGTGCTGGGGGGCGGCGTCGGGTATGAGGTTCGCACCGAAGAGGAATTCGAGCGAGCGCTCGTGCAGGCTTGGGCCGACGACAAACAACTGAGCCTGATTCAGGTCCATCTTCAAGACGACGATTCGAGCGTGGCGCTGCGGCGTTTGGCTTCGCGGTTGGGGCAGCGCGTGCGAGCGGAATAGATAAAACATGAAAGCCATACTCGGCATATCGGCTTTCTACCACGACTCCGCCGCTGCGCTGGTGGTGGACGGCGAAATCGTCGCCGCGGCGCAGGAAGAGCGTTTCACGCGAAAAAAACGCGAAAAAAACACGACCACGCTTTCCCCCAAAACGCGGTCGATTTTTGTCTCGAACGAGCCGGCATCGCCCCCGAACAATTGGCGTACGTCGGCTTTTACGACAAGCCCCTCACTAAATTCGAGCGGCTGTTGGAAACGTATCTGGCATTCGCGCCGGCCGGCTACCGCTCCTTCCGGCAAGCCCTGCCGTTGTGGCTGAAACAGAAACTCCATCTACCGCGAGAAATGAGCCAGGGGCTGCACGGCCGCTACTCCGGGCGATACGTTTTCACCGAGCACCATCAATCGCACGCCGCCAGCGCCTTTTTTCCATCGCCGTTTGAAGAAGCCGCCCTCCTCACGCTGGATGGCGTGGGCGAATGGTCGACCGCCTGCTTCGGCGTCGGCCGGGGCCGCCAAATCG
>QIKY01000079.1 GCA_003233175.1 Planctomycetaceae bacterium
AGCAGCAGCAGCCCTTTGCCGCGAGAGACCGCCGCGGCCAGGGCTTCGAGATTTTTCGACGCGCCGTTTTTCTCGTAAAGCGCGGATGAATCGACATCGCCGATGATGAAGGCGTCGTATTGCTTATCTTGAAAAACGTCGGTGAGGTCGACCGGCCAGTCGGAGCGCAATCTTTTTTGTATCCAGCGGGAGTCGAGTTCGATATCGGGCGATTGGTCAAGTCGGCGGCGGAGGAATTCCTGTTCGTAGGTCAGGTCGCCAAAAAGATAGAAAACCTTGATGCCGCCTTCACGCACGGTCAAAAACGCGCTGAGCCGATTGTTTTTCGTGACCAATTCTCCCGGCTGTTCGGCCACGCGCACCGTGAGTTTGAACTGCCCGGCTTCCGGCGGCGCGTACTGAAAATGCACCGGCGTTTGCGCGCCTTGGTCGGGCGCGAGAATGCGTTTCTCGGCCACAATCTCGCCGGCGCCGGTTTTGCCTTCGACCACCAACTGCACGAGCAATTCCTGGTTCGCATAACCGCGCGCACGCAACATGGCGGTTAATGAGAGTTCGTTCTTGACGAACACCGAGTATTGATCTTGCAGGTTTTCGATGGCCACGTCTCGCGACTCCGCCTCCGCGCCCACCGGCCCAAAAGCCACGGTATACAGCGGATACTGCATGCGCTCCAACTCCCGGCCGGCCTGATGCACCTCGAAGTTGGGCGCCAGCGCCGTTTGCGCGCCGTCGCCCAAAAGAATGATGCCGGTCAGGCGTTTGCCCAACTCCCGCTGCACGACGGCGTGAATCGCTCCGCCTAGGTCGGTCTGCTGGCCGGTGGGCAGGTCGGGCAAGGCGACGCCGTCTGCATTCCAAGCCAAAGGATGCAGGCTGGAGTCGTAGCCGAACACCTTGATATCAGTATTCTCCTGGAAGTCGGCCAACAACGGCTGCGCATTTTCCAGTAGCGTACGTTGCGCCTGCCAACGAGAAACGCCGCCCGATTCATTCGGCAATTGCATACTACGGCTGGTGTCGAGCAGCAGCACCAAGGTCGAACGACGCGGCTCGCTTACCGAATGAACGACCGTCGGACCCAACATCGCCAACAGCACCAACAGAATGACGGCCGCTCTCAGGCCCAGCAACAGGGCTTGCCGTCGCGACGTCAATTCGCCGCTGGTCGGCCGCACCCAGAGAGAACCGAACAAGGCCAACGCCACCACGCCCACCAGAAGGTAGCTTTCGAAAATCGGCTCCAACGACCAATGCACCATCGGGCAAGTCTGCTTTGTTGTGTTTTGCCAAGTTGGATATTGCGCTTTAAGAATGTGCTGGATTTTAGCACTTATACCTTCTAACACAACTTAGTCGGCCAGCGTCAATCTCCGTGTGTGAAACGCCAAACAGGGGTTATGTTAGGAGTTCTTAGGACCGCTTGAGCAACGAGTGTCGCCAACGAGGCTTAAAAATCGTTCGGGTTGGCGAACGTATCGAGACCAGTATTCAGGCCGCACCCTGGTTACGCCACTCTGCGGCGAGGCCGGACCAACCGGTCGGGCATTGGCGGCTGGATCTGAGCAAGGACTTTTTTCAGACGGTTTCCATAGATGATCATGCTGTGGTCGGCGAGGGAGTTGTCGGCGTCGAGGAAGAGGCTTTCGATTCGGCCTTTCCAGCGGTCGAGAAAAAGATTCCACCATTCGATGCCATCCTGCAGACGCCCGTCCGCGTCGATGTATTTGAGTGTTCCCTGATGGCTGTAGCCAAGGAGTTGCGGCGGCGAACGGGTGACCAGATCATCGTTGTTGACAAACCGAAACGCGAACGGTTTGAAGGCAAAATTGAAGTTGCGGGCGAAGGTGCGGTCACCGGCGCGGGGCTGTCCAAAAGAATAGAGCCCCGCGACCGCCCTGCCGGAATCGATCCAACGCGCTACCGCCAATACGCCGAGCGCCCCGCCGAGGCTGTGTCCGGTGACCCAAAGCGGCGTTTTTTGTTGCGGGTCGAAGCGGTCGAGTTGCTGTTCGATTTCTCGCCACACATGCCCCAGAGCGTCGTAAAAACCGGCATGCACCTTGCCGCCCAGCGGTCCCGGAACGAGTTCGACATGGGCATCGGTATGCCAGTCGGAGAGTTTCGTTTCAGTGCCTCGAAAGGCGACCACGCTCATACGGCGGTTGTTCGCCACCAGACACTGCGTATCGTTGGCGTCGATAAAGGAAAAATTCGTGAAATCCCAGTCGCTCCGAGCCAGCCGTTCGAGCTTTTCAGCCGGTTCGTAAACGGCTTCCGCCATTTCCGCCAGGAACGACGCGTTTCGTAGATCAAACGCCCGCGTTCCTTCTTGGAATGAAAAAGACATGCTGAAACTCCGTTCTGTTCGGCCGTATACCCGCTGGAATACTGTATCGGCGAGTTTATCTCCAGACTTCCACGCCTTTATGCGAGCGGCTCTGACACACACGGGTTTCGATGGCGGAGAGGCCAAATGAGCGGAACATCGTGATAAGTTGCGAGGGGTGGGCAGGTACTCCTCCGGTTTTCCGGCAAAGGGCGGATGTGGCAAGCTCCCCCAAATCCGCCTAATTGCACCCATCGTCATGGTTTTCTAGGACAATATATTGGGATTATGTCTTGACAAATGCAACACGGTAACCGATAATGTCCTCAGGACATTATCGGTTACCGTTGATGTAATGCCTTTACTGTTTTCGGCATGCATTGTCGCTTCAGTCGAGATACCTTTCGAGCCGCGTGCGTTACTTACATGGCTAGATCCACAATAGCGTCGCAAATATTGGAGCTTCTGGCGCAGGACCGCCGCGCCGTCGCAGCATATTGGCGGATACACATCCTCTACATGCGAGTCGCTCGCGCAGGCGCCTTCGCCCTGCCGAACGCCGCGAAGACAAACCAGCTTATCAAAAAGCTGCAAGCGGCTGGCGACATGCAATCCATCGCGGGCGTCTCTGGTGTTTACCGAATCACGGTTCCTTATGCTTCGGTGCTTTCATCTCCGGACGAGGCTATTATCCAGGAGGCGAATCCAACCGCCGTGTTCAGCCATTTCACGGCGGTCGCCTACCATAACCTGACGTACGAAATTCCCAAGGAATTCCATCTCACGCATTTTCCGAAGTCGTCGATCCGATCGCCATTGGGCACAACGCCTGAAGATTGGGCGGACATACCGGCGCCCCGCCAAAGAAAGCCTGCTTCGATTCGCCAAAGCGTTAAAATCAATTGGCATGGTGCAAAACCCGAATGGGATTTCGGCGGTATAACGGGCTTCGCGCAAGGATATCCGATTTACATCACCGACTTGGAAAGAACATTACTCGACGCCCTTCGATTTCCTGACAGATGCGGAGGCGTTACCGAAGTTCTTCGTATTTGGAGACGTGCGAAACCGGCGATTCGGCTCGATGTTTTGATCGATTACGTCAGGCGGTTTGATCAGACATTGCTCAGGCAGAGGGTCGGTTTCCTGCTGGAGAAACTTGGGTTGGACGATGATCCCGCCTTACAAGAATGGGCCGGAAAAAGCGTGCGAGGCAGTTCCGCCAAACTCTTTGCGAGCCTGGAATTTTCGCCAACATTTTCCGAGCGTTGGAGCCTTTCGATCAACGTTTCCGACGCCACTCTCTCTGAACTCAGCGAAGACGAATGACAGGCTTGTTGTACCCATCTACCTTGGCGGAGCTTGCCTCCTGGAGTCGTGTCAACGAAGCAACCACGGACGAAGCCAGAAAACGCTTCATGGAGTTCGTCATCTTGAACTGCATTGCGGCTGATGGCGTCACGAGAGAAAACCTATCGCTCAAAGGCGGGAACGCGTTGCGTTTTGCTTATCAAAGCCCTCGCAGCACTCTGGATCTGGACTTCACAGCCGATCAAGGGAGCGCCAACACCAAGGTCATACCAGATGACGCCGATGCAATAAGAGGCATATTTGACAAAGCGTGCGCCTTCGCTCATCGCCGTTTTAATGTGAAGGCAAAGTGCCAGCGCGTGAAACGGAATCCGAAAAACCCAGACGCCACCCGTCCAACTTATGACATTGGAGTGGGCTACCAGTTTCCAGGAGACCGTTACTTCAATAACTTTGAGAGCCATCATAAAATTACGACAGTAATTCCGCTGGAAGTCAGCTTGAACGATCTTGTCTGCGGCACGGCAAAATGGGCCGGTGTTCCAGGGTTGCTGGTCTGTTCACTGGAAGATATTTTGGCGGAGAAACTACGATCTCTATTGCAGCAAAAAATTCGCAATCGTTACCGCTGGCAAGACGCATATGACATCTGCATGTTTACGCGCCGAGAAGGGGAAGGTTTTGATCGGGTTAAAATCGCCGAGTACTTGAAACGAAAATCCAAGATTCGTGAAATCGAAGTGCGAAAGTCCAACTTCGACGA
>QIKY01000125.1 GCA_003233175.1 Planctomycetaceae bacterium
CAAAACACGCCAACCCGATAGGGTTTCTATCCTGCCGGCGCGCCAGTCGCTGTTTCCGCAGCGGCCGTATCTGCTTCTGCTTCCGCCGATTTCTCGCCTTCGGCCGACGTGGAAACATCTACGGTAATCGCATCTTTGTTTACAGGATTGTAAATGTGAATGATGCCATAAAACTCGAAGGGAATCTCGTAGGGCGATGGGCCTAGCGGCTTGGCCTGTGCTGACATTCCGCCTCCGCCGAAGGCTCCCATTCCGCCCGCCATGCCCGCCATACCGGCCTCGCCGCCGCCGCCACCGAAAGCGCCGCCACCCCCGCCACCGAAAGCGCCGCCACCCCCGCCAAGCCCTCCGCCAGAGACGCCACGATTGATGCGCACTTGGCGGATTTCCACAGTGAGTGGCGAGTTCGCACACTCAGCGAGAAAATTATGCAAGCGGCGTTGGTCCATGATACAGCGGATGCGAACAGGAATTCGCTTGGCGACGGCCAAGTATACTTTTTCAGGGTCGGTCGTTACAGCATCGCTGCGTAACGTGTCAGCCGGCAGGGGCTCGTATTGGTTATCGACGTAGCGTCCTTCCGCAGGATCTCGCGAAACCACCTTGGAGCCGCCGGCTTCCGCTCCGCCTCCGCCGCCTCCCCCCATGGCCGCCATCATACTTTCCATGCCGCCGCTATCCATGCCGGCGCCCATTCCCATCATTCCCGACATTCCATCGCCACCCGCCGCTCCGCCGCCCGCCCCGGCGCCAATACTTCCAGATTTCCCTACGGCCGCGCGACCGATACTGATCGACTGTATGCGTTTGATGGCCGCTTTGTGGGCGGAGTCGGCGCCGGCGTTTGTTTTTTTAATAATGTTCATGAGCGCTTTGTAAACCCACAGATCTTCCTGGGCGTAAAGCACTTCTAGTGTGGAAGGGGCGGTTTGCCAACTGACGCGGGAGAGAATCTCGCCCTGATTGGAGGAATCCCACATAACGACCGGCGGCTGCTCTAGCATGACGGAGTTTTGTTCGCCCCCCATTCCGGCGCGGCCCGCCATCGCCATTCCGGCGCCGCCGGCCATCCCTCCAAAAGCACCACCACCACCGCCACCGAACTCGCCGCCGCCTTCCATGCCGCCCATTCCAGCGCCGGCCTTGGCCGACCAATGCGCGCCGATTATCTCGGCTAACTTGGGAAGTTCTTCCTTGATGTAATCGCGATATTGTTCACGAAGGCCCTGGTACAGTTCCTGTTCCGAGGGAGTGGGAAAGGGAACGGTTTTTTCGATCGGCCGCAGGCTATCCACCGCAGCTCGAAATTGATCGGTGAGTTCGTCGGGCCAGACCAACGTCGAGGTCACTTGATATTGGTATTGTTTGTCCCACACGGCGACAACATCTTTCTGCAAGGCGAGCGTTCGACGCGCCATCTTTTCTTCCATCGTGTCGTTGGGATGGTTCTCCGTCGTGGCGACGGCATTCCCCTTACCGTAGGCGCTTTCGATCTGGCTGCGGTTGGCGTCGGTCTCTGATTTCAACTTAGCAGCCGTGGCGTACCAACTCCCCAAACCGACGATCGAAATCACGCCGCAGAGAATCCAGAAATGCTGTTGTTTCATCACGGCAAGGATTTTTTTGACTTGATCCATGATCAGTTGCCTCCATTTTGAGCGGCGCCATCCGGAACGCCCTCGGGCGTATCCGCTGCTTCTGTTACGGCTTCTTCTGTTACGGCTGCTTCCGACGTATCTTCTTCATCGACAGACGCCCCGCCCGCCCCGGCTTCCTGAGCGGCGAGTTTTTCTTCCAACTCCGCCTGCTTCCGCTTGAGCCGCACGCTGAGCCGTGTCTCCTGCCAACAAAACTGAACCACAAACTCGTAACGGGGCGCGGGGAAATCAACCGGCTCATCGGTTGCGTCAGGATTATCGTCCGGCTTGGCCGGCTGCGGCGCGCCGCCGCCCACTGCGCCAAAGGATCCCTCCCCGCCGCCGAAATTGCCCGCCGCCCCGCCGAAATTGCCCGCCGCCCCGGCGCCGGCGCCGCCCGCCACCGGCGTTGCGTTCGGGTTCGGCACGCGATAATCGCGGTTCAGGGGAGAGTCTTTCACCAAGGTGGGGTACTGAATGCCAAGCTCCTTCATCGTGAAACGAATCAGCGGTTGCCCAGGACCGCCCGGCAGCATGACGAACCCATCTTCTAGATTTTTCAACAGCGTTTTGCGCACATGCGTACCGCCTTCTTCGGCTCGATTAGCGTTGAAATAATGATAACCCTTCAATTCGATCACCCAGCCGGGGCCGCTAGGACCGTCGCCCGATGTTTCACCGCCGTCACCGCCCAGATCTATTTGTATGATGTTGGACTCTTCTTCTTCGGCAGCCGGTTCCTCCGCGGTTTCCCCGGCGCCGGCCGCCTCTTCTGCATCGGCCGCCGCCTTCTGCGCGTCGGGCACCTTGCCGGTGATGTACGCATTTCGCACGCTGGCGGTGAACCACGTGCTCAAATCAGGATAAAATTGCGTTTCGACATATTCGATATGAAGTTGTGGTTGCAGGAAGAACGGTTTTTCCAAGGGATTCGGAACTTCGCCCGGCTGGAGTTCAGGGTCTCGCGGCAAAGCAGCGTTGATTGCCCGGAGCAACTCCATCCATAACAAGCGGCCATCGGAATTGCCCATGACTTCCTCGCCCAAGGCGCGCGCCAACGACATTTGGGCGACGCTCGCGGCGTCGGCGGTTTGATAACTAGAACTCTTATCGGAAACGGTTTTAATCGCCGCCTCCGCCGACGCCCAGTCGACGCCGTTCACCTGCCGGTCGGGCGTGACGACGGCGTAGTGGGAGTACCGATATACAAAGTTGACCGATAGTGCAAGCAACAGCGCGCCCACGCTCACCAAAGCCCAGGGTTTTTTCGCCCGAATCATGCGGGTGATGAGCAATTCACGCGGAACCAAGTTGGTCGAAAGGCGACCTTTGCCCAAACCTTGCAAGGCCAAGCCGTAACAGACGCCAAACGTCAAGGCGTTTTCCTGGAACGCTTGGGAGGAGGTAATCTCTTCGCCTTGGAGCCGCTTGAACTTGTCGACCGCATGAACCGGCATGTCGAGCTTGGCTTGCACGTAATCTGACAGACCCGGCAGTTTGGCGGCGCTGCCCAAGAGGTGGATTTCAGTGATTTTCGCCTCGCGCTCGTTGTTCCTGAAGAAACTGATCGACCGCGTGACCTCCGTGATCAGGTCGCCAAAAACACGCCCCATGGCGCGGACCACGGCTTGTTTATCTTCCGCTTCGGCGAAGTTCCGTTTCAAATGCTCGGCGTTGGCAAAGGTGAGCTTCAACTCCTTGCTCAATTGCTTGGTGAAATGGTTGCCGCCCAAGGGAATACTGCGCTGCCAAACGCGGTAGCCGTTGGTGATGACTAGGTCGGTTGTTTCGGTGCCCATCGATAAAAGAACGACGGAATCGGGTTGGTCGTCAGGATCAAAAACATCGACTTCCGGCAAAAAGTCGTAGGTGGCGAAATTAAACAAGCACAGCGGCGTGAGCTGCACGATGTCCAGCTCGATTTCCGCCTGCAAGTACGACGCAATCGCCTTGAAAACCTGCTCGCGTTTCATGGCGAACAGACCCACCTCCGCCTCCAACGCAAAACCCTCCTCTTCAATGGCCCCCGGCAGCACTTGAAAATCCCACACGACCTCCTCCAGGTCGAACGGTATTTGCTGTTTGGCCTCGTATTTGACAAGGTCGGGAACCTTCTTCGATTGCACCGGAGGCAGCTTGATAAAGCGAGATAACCCGCTTTGCCCGCCCGCCGCGATCGCGACTTTATCACCCTTGACCACGTTGCGGGAAAGAAACTGCTGGAGCGCTTCCTTCACCAGTGCTTCGGGGTCGGCGTCGGGTTGGGTGAGAATCTTGGGATACTCAATGAAATCGAACGCGTCGGCAACCACTTCGCCTTCATCGTTGAGCGTACAACGCAACGCCTTGAGCGCGCATTGACCAATATCGATACCCCAGACGGCTTGCTTCTTAGCCATTCTCTTTCCTCTGTCCTGCATTGTTCCCTTGGCGGGAAAAACGCAGCAAGAACGCTACGGGAATTAAATGTCGCCGGAAAACACGGCAAGAAAAGCGGCCACAAAAGGCCCATTGGAACGAAAACCGCTCCACTCTTTAACTTTACTGGCTGAGGGCCCCAATTGTCAATAAAAAACGGCTCGCATTCTGCGGGGGATATGCATTACACCACAAAGGGGGGGCTTTGTCCCTTGATCCGCGCCGCCGCGCCGTTGGAGTTCATGCTTTAGTACCGTTCGAGAAATAATTGACTGGTTTTCATGGGATTGACTGGTTTTCATGGGCAAGGAAGAGCCGAATTTATCAATAGTTATTTTTC
>QIKY01000049.1 GCA_003233175.1 Planctomycetaceae bacterium
GAAGGACCGGCATCCTTGATTTTTTATCCTGGAAGGATAAATAGCCATTAGCCGGTGGTCGAGCGCAGCGAACACCACCGGAGGATCGAGGTCTCGACATTCCGCATCCCGGCGGGATGCCAGCAGCGCTCCGGCTTGGGCGGCGGTAATGACGACGTTGGTTGGGGGCGTTTCTCAAACTGCTCCGTCTGGCATCCCGCCGGGATGCATCGCGCTTGCCACGCTGGCAACCGGTGGCGTCGCTCCGCTCAGCCACCGGCTAATGGCTGCCAAGCCTCCGGCTTGATAAGAATTCCATATCACCCTATGCATGGAATAGATTTTGGACAGGTGCTAAGTCCAAGCTCCTTGCGAATCTGCTGGTCTGCTTCTTCGAGCGGCGTCACGCGCCCGGCTTCCATGTCATCGATTCCAGCCTGAATCGCGGCAAGGTCTTCCTGCCGTTTCAACGCCGCCATCGCTCGATGGCGCCATGCGGCGTCGGTGAGGAAGTACACTTTTTGCGTTTGCGCATCTTCAACTTCGATGCCTTCGGGTTGTTGATCAAGGGCCCGCCGCTGTTCGTCGGATAAGGATACTTTCATACTACTCATGGTACCTCATTTCCAGCCGGTATACTTCACGCGGCTGGCAATGGCTCGTTTAACGGCAAGCCGAAGGCGACTGCGTTTTGCGCGGGCGCGTCCGATCAAGGAAAGAACGTAACCATTCACGGGGCCGGTGGGTTGCCATCACAAGTTCCTGCACTGCCCAGCGAAATATTCGAACATTCTTGACAAAGTTGCCGGCGCCATCACATCAGCCCTTAAACGCGGGGCGCAGGATCAGGATCGATGTGGCGGAAACTGCAGAGTGAGTGGGCTATCTAACGTCTAAGGTCCGTTGCAACCAAATTGATCTGGGCGCATTTGCGGAAAGTCGCTAACAATTAGCCAGAAAACGACTCAAACGCTTGTCATGCAGAACGTTTGTTCACTACACTACTACTAAGGTGAAACGATGAGTTCTAATTCCAAGATCGAGTGGACCGATGCGACTTGGAATCCCATCCGGGGTTGCACCAAGATTAGTCCTGGCTGCGCCCACTGTTACGCAGAAACATTTTCGGAGCGGTTTCGAGGTGTCCCTGGCCATCCTTACGAGCAAGGCTTCGATCTCCGACTTGTTCCCGAAAAACTCGCTGAGCCGATCACTTGGTCAAAGCAACGGATGGTGTTCGTCAATTCCATGAGCGACCTTTTTCATAAGGACGTTTCAGACGAATACATCGAACTGGTGGCGAGAGTCATGGCGACGGCCGACTGGCACGTTTTTCAAGTGCTCACCAAACGATCCGAACGCCTGCGCGACCTTCTCCAAACGAGACTTCGGTTCGCAGCCGACCTGCCCCATATTTGGTGGGGCGTCAGCGTGGAAAACCAAAAGCATGGCCTTCCGCGAATCAAGTACTTGCGAGACTCGCACGCTGCGATGACGTTTTTGTCTGTCGAGCCGCTGCTCGAAGACTTGGGAGATATTAATCTAGGGGGCATTGACTGGGTGATTGTGGGAGGTGAAAGCGGTCATGGTGCGAGGCCGATGAAGTCCGATTGGGTCATCAATATTCGGCGTCAATGCAAAAAGTATCGGGTTCCTTTCTTTTTCAAACAGTGGGGCGGCGTCCGCAAGAGTGCGGCTGGACGAAAGTTGAACGGACGGACCTATGATGGTTTTCCGACGCCCATGCGAAACGATGTGCCAAGTCTTGCGAAACGAAAACTGCTCGCCTCGGAATTCGCGGAAGCGTGGCCGGTCGAAACATCGCGTCGCACGCAAGCCGCGTAGGAGCCTCTGAACCGATGAGTTCATTCTTTGACCAATCCAGCGAGCAATCCCGCGTCAAGGCTGCGATCGTCGCTAAGTACTTCTGGGCGTGGGCCAAAGTCATCATACCGGTCGCCAAGAAGGGCCGCGATCACCGAGTTGCGTATATTGACTTGTTTGCTGGACCTGGCCGGTACACCGACGGAACGCTGTCGACGCCGCTACAGATTCTGGAGCGTGCGATCGCCGACCCGAACATGCGAGATATGTTAGTGACAGTGTTTAACGATACGAACAGCGATCACTCAAGCTCTTTGGAGAATGCTATTTCGTCGCTTGAAGGGATCGACAGTCTTCGGCACAAGCCCCAAGTATTCAACTACGAAGTTGGCGACGAGATCGTAAGGCAGTTTGAGCAGATGTCGTTGGTTCCGACTTTGTTCTTTGTCGATCCCTGGGGATACAAGGGGCTCTCGCTTCGGTTGATCAATTCGGTGTTGAAAAATTGGGGATGCGATTGCATTTTTTTCTTCAATTACAACCGCATCAACATGGGACTTCCGAACGAAGCAGTTAATGAGCATATGGACTGCCTGTTTGGAAAGGACCGCGCCAACAAGTTACGATATTCACTCCAGGGGCGTGCGTCTGACGAACGAGAAACAGCCATCGTTGAAGAACTAGCTGAGGCCCTACAAGATCTTGGGGGAAAATATGTTCTGCCATTCTGTTTTCTTAACGACGTGGGAACCCGAACAAGCCACTATCTGATTTTCGTCAGCAAACACGTGCGAGGCTACGAAATCATGAAAGGCGTCATGGCCCGGGAGAGTTCGAAGGCAGACCAACACGTGCCGTCATTTAGCTACTGCCCTGCGGATCGCAAATATCGCTTGCTGTTCGAACTGACGCGACCGCTCGATGATCTGGAGCAGATGCTCTTGGAGGGGTTTGCTGGGCGAACCATGACAGTGCGGCAACTCTTTGACACCCACCACGTTGGCCGACCCTACTTACTCAAGAACTACAAAGCGGTGCTGCTGGCATTGGAAAAATCGGGAAAGATCAAGACAAACCCATCCAAGCGGCGGGTCAACACGATGGCCGACCACGTTCAAGTGACGTTTCCGTCGGCCTCGTTGTCTAATGGACGCCCTGTTTCGTGCAAGCCGCTATAACCACAAGGCACAAATTTTGACGGCGCATGATTTCCCCCAAAAGTCGAGCGTCATTTTCATAGGGCCCGCCCAGAGCGGCACCCATTCACAATAATTCACTGGTCGCCGTTCAACTCGGAAATATCTTCCGGTGCGACGCGATCTTTCACGTCGCTGGCCTACTAACGCTCACGGTTGAAAATAGCGCCTTTTTCGTCCTGCAAGCAGCCTGAAGGCTGAACTCCAACGGTGGGCGGCTTAGATGGATGCGGCGACTTGCTTCAGGTCTTGTTCGAAGGCGTTGAGGCGGGCGTCCATTGCTTCGCGGGTTTGGTCGAGATCGGCCAACATTTCGGCGGGCGTGTAGGTGAACATGTAGAACTTCACCTTGGGTTCGGTGCCGGAAGGCCGCACCGCGACGTAGTTCCCGGCTTCGGCCAAATCGAGAATCACGAGATCGTTCACCGGGCCAACCAACGGTTCCGGCGCCGCGCCGCCGCGAGTGATTTGGCTGTTTTGATAATCTCGCACGGCGGCCACTTTCAAGCCGCCCAGCGATTCCGGCGGCTGGCTGCGAAAGCGGCTCATCAGCGTTTGCATTTTTTGCATGCCTTCGGAGCCTTCCATCTGCTGGTTCAACAATCGCTCGGCATGATAACCGTGCTGCCAATAGAGCGAATCTAGCTTTTCGTGCAACGATTGCCCGGCGTTCTTCACCGTGGCGGCTAGTTCCGCCATCAGCATGCAGGCCACGGCGGCGTCTTTATCGCGGGCGTATTGGCCGACCAAATAACCGTGCGACTCCTCCGCCCCAAAGACAAATTTCCCAGGACCGGCTTCGTCCATTTTCTTGGCGATCCATTTGAAGCCGACCAGTAAATCGTCGTAGGTGGTCACGCCGTAGGAATCTCCGATGCGGCGCAGCATGCCAGTGCTGACCAGCGTCGTGACCAAATAATGTTCGCGGCTCAGGCTGCCGCGGCGCTGCTCCAGAACGTAGTCGGCCAACAGCACCGCGATTTGATTACCGGTGAATGCACGCCACGCGCCGCCGACGTCGGATGTTAACGGCGCGGCGCAGCCCAGGCGATCACAATCGGGGTCGGTGGCCAGAATCAGTTCGGCGCCGGTTTCGCGCGCTCGGGAAATGATGGCGTCGAACACGGCCGGATTCTCCGGGTTCGATACATGATTTGGCACATTGGGAAAGTCGCCGTTGGGTTCCGCGTGGGGGCCAAAAACTTCAACGTCTTCAAAGCCGTCGGCCGCCAACACCGGGCAAACCGCCGACTCGCCCACGCCATGCAGCGGCGAATAAATGATTTTCACTTCTCGCGGACCGGGCGACGCCTGAGATAGCACCGCTGTGGTGAAGGCCGCATCGACCTCCTCCTGGCAAAAATCGACCAGCCCCTTTTCAATCG
>QIKY01000250.1 GCA_003233175.1 Planctomycetaceae bacterium
TTTGCTCGCATCTTTGTTTCTCTTTCTGCAATGACAAATGACTAATGAAAAATAACTATTGATAAATTTCTTCTTCCCGTGCAAATCAGACCATTATTTCTCGAACGGTTCTTAGGCTTGCTTCGCGGCAAATTTTTTAGGTTCGCTGTCGTCCACGTTCACGAAGCAGGCGAAGCGGCCTTGGTCGATGCGGTCGGTTAACGGAGGAGCTTCTTCGGTGCATTTTTCCAGGGCGTACGGGCAGCGGGGCGCGAACGAGCAGCCGGGCGGCAGGTGCGCCAAATCGGGCGTTTGGCCTTCAATAGCCGAGAGCGAAACGCCGTGCGGCCGGTCAAGCCGCGGCACTGATTGCAGCAGCCCCATGGTGTAGGGATGTCGGGGGTTGGCGAACAGCGAAGGGGCGTCGGCCTCTTCGACGATTTTTCCGCCGTACATTACCATCACACGATCGCAGACACTGGCCACCACGCCCAGATCGTGTGTGATGAGAATGACGGCGGTCTGATGTTCGGCTTGCAGTTCGGCCATTAGGTCGAGAATCTGGGCTTGAATGGTTACATCAAGCGCGGTGGTGGGTTCGTCGGCAATCAGCACATCGGGTTCGCAGGAGAGGGCCATCGCGATCATCACGCGTTGGCGCATGCCGCCGGAGAAATGGTGCGGGTAATCTCGCATGCGGCGCGCGGCGCCGGGAATGCCCACCTGCTCCAACATGCTCACGGCGTGGTCGCGCGCTTGGGCGGGCGTGTGCTTCAAATGCAAGATCGTCATTTCGGTCAATTGTTCCTCAACGGTGAGGAACGGATTGAGCGCGGTCATGGGGTCTTGGAAGATCATCGCGATTTTGGCGCCGCGAACGGCGGTCAGGGCGTCGTCCGACATTTGCAACAGGTCTTGGCCGTCGAGCAGAGCGCGGCCGCTTTTCACAATACCCGGAGGACGCGGCACCAAGCCCATGAGGGCCAAATTCGTGACCGACTTCCCCGACCCCGATTCCCCCACGATGCCCAGCGTTTCACCGCGATCGAGATGAAACGAGACGCCGCGCACGGCCTGCACCAGACCGTCGTCGGTTTTGAAATCGACCTGTAGATCGTCGACTTCCAAAAGATGTTGCTTGGGCGATTGATGTTGGTCCGGGGAGTTCATCATCGGTTTTTCATGCGAGGATCGAGCGCGTCGCGCAGGCCGTCGCCGAGGAAGTTCAAGGCGAAGAGGGTTAACGTGAGCGTGAGGCCGGGAAACAGCACCAGCCACCAGAAGGTTCGTATGGGCGTAATGACTTGCACGCCTTCGTTGATCAGCAGGCCCCAGGAAACATCGGGCGGCGAAACGCCCAGCCCCAGAAAACTCAGGAAGGCCTCGAATAGCATGACGGCGGGAATCGTGAGCGAAAGGTACACGATCACGACGCCCATCACGTTCGGCACCAGATGCCGGAAGATGATTCTCATGCCGCCCGCTCCGGTGGTGCGGGCGGCGTCGACAAACTGTTCATGCTTGAGCGACATCACCTGCCCGCGCACCACGCGCGACATCGTGAGCCAATAAATGGCGCCGATCACGACATAAAAAATCATGATCTGATTAATGCCGTACGGTTCGAGGTACTCGCGTTTGATGTCGTCTTGGCTGAGAATCGTGATCAGGAAAATGACCACGAAAATAAATGGCACGGAGTACAGCACATCGACAAAACGCATCATGGCGTTATCGACCCAGCCGCCGCAGTAGCCGGCCGTGGCGCCGTAACTGACGCCAATCAGCAACGACACCGCCGTGCCCACAATTCCCACGATCAACGAAACCCGCGCGCCCCAAAACAAGCGGCTTAATACGTCGCGGCCGAGTCCGTCGGAGCCGCAGACCGAGGGAATGCTGTAGTTGCCGAACAGCATCACGCGCAGGTCGATCAGCCGCGAAGTGATGAACCCAGGATGATGCCAGAGCGCCGCGTAAGGATGGTTTCTTCGTTCCCGCTCGGCAACGTCTTTGATCAGCGCGGCTTTTTGCTCCCCTTCGGCGGAAGCTATTTTTTGCTTGAGTGCGTTGATTTCCGCTCGGAATTTTTGCAGGGCTTCGGTCAGGCTCTGCTCGCCGACGGTGAGCGTTTGCGCTGCGAGCGTGGGAGGTTTGAGCTGCCTGTTTTTGAGATCGGAAGCCATCGGCGATTGCAGCGGCGCCAAGGGCGTGAGCACGGCCGAGATCGACATCAACACCAAAAAACCGAGCGAGATCATCGCCGCGCGATTGCGGCGCAGCCGCCTCCAGGCGTCTTGCCAGAGCGATACGCCCTTGATGCTTTCCGCTTCGCGCAGCAGTTCCTCGTACCGCCGCCGATGCTGGGCGGTCTGATCGTGATCGGTGTTTTTGCTTGTTTGTGAACCTGCACTCATGCGCTAACCTAATTTGATGCGAGGGTCGATCAACGCATACGAGACGTCGACCAGCGTGTTCATGAAGAACAACAGAAACGTATAAACCAGCGTCACTCCCATGGCCAGCGGGTAGTCGCGTTGGGTGGCGGCTTCAATAAAATGGCTGCCCATGCCCGGTATGGCGAAAATCCGCTCCAACACCAGGGAGCCGGTGAGAATGCCGGCGGTCGCGGGACCCAAATAAGAAATCACCGGAGTGATCGCGCCCTTGAGCGCATGACGCAACACCACCCGCCGATGGCTCAAACCCTTGGCGTACGCGGTTCGGATGTAGTCCAGCCCCATCACCTCCAGCATGCCGGTGCGCGTCAGGCGGGCGATGTAACCGGCGAACGGAGCGCCCAAGCAGAGCGCCGGCAGAATCAGTTGGCTCACCGTTCCCCAACCGGCGGCGGGAAAGAGATGCACCTGAAACACGAACACCACCACAGCCAAACTGGCCAGCACGAAATTCGGCACCGCCACGCCCACCGTGGCCAAAATCATGAAACCGACGTCGTACGCCGAATGCCGCTTGATCGCCGAAACAATACCGGCGGTTGTGCCCAGCGTGAGGGCGAACACCATCGCGAAGATGCCCAAGGAAGCGGAAATCGGGAAGCCTTCGGCAATCACTTCGTTGACCGTGTAGTCTTCCAGCTTGAGGCTGGGGCCGAAATCAAACATCGCGGCGCGGCGTAGGTTATCAAGGTACTGCACCGCCAGGGGGTCGTCGAAATGATACCGTTTTTCGATGTTGCGTTTAATGGCCGGAGAAAGCTGTTTTTCTCCGTCGAACGGCCCGCCCGGAACGGCGCGCATGAGAAAAAACGTGACCGTGAACACGATCCAGAGCGTGAGCACCATCCAGAGAAAGCGTTTGAACAAAAAGGCGACCACTACGGAGCCTCCAGGAGGAATTTATGAAATACAACTCATTTCGACTTATCAATTCGAAGGAGGTGCAAGGGATGGACATCTTGCAGATTGGCCGTGAAATTCTTCACGCGAGGACTCACCATGTTCACCGACACATAGAAATAAATCGGAATGATGGGCAGTTCATCCATGAGGAGCACTTCGGCTTCGTGAAGGATTTCCATTCGTTTTTTGGCGTTGGGCTCCGAGGCGGCGTCGGCAATGAGTTGGTCGTATTTCGGGTTGGCGAAACCCGTTTCGTTGTTGCCGCCATCGGTGACGAACATGTCGAGAAAAGTATTGGGATCGGGGTAATCGGCGATCCATGCCGAGCGGGCGACATCGTATTCGACTTGGTGGAGCGTATTGAGGAACACGCCCCATTCCAGATTCCGCAGTTCGACTTCAACGTTCAAATGTTTGTGCCATTGTTGGGCGATCACTTCCGCGATCATCTTGTGGCCTTCCAGGGTGTTGTACACGATCTGAATTTTTCGCAAGCCGCGCCCGCCGGGGTAGCCAGCCTCCGCCAAGAGTTTTCGGGCTTCTTCGGGATTAAAATCACCGGCCAAACCACTTTTGAAGCCGGCCAAGCCGGGCGGCACGAAACTGCGTGCGGGAATTTGCCCGCCCTTGGTCACCTTCTCGCAGATAATGCTCTTATCGATCGCGCGGTTGAGCGCTTTGCGCACCAGTGGGTTGTCGAGCGGCGGACGATTCACATTAAGGCGATAAAAATACGTGGTGAGCATCGGCGCGCGAACGAAGTCGTCGCGTTTTGAAAGCTCCGGCATGATAGACGACGGCGCCGTGGTCGACCACTCAATCTGGCCCGTCAAATACATGTTCAGGCTGGTGCTTTCCATGGGAACGGCCAAGGCGTCGATCACTTCCAACGCCACGTTCTCGGCGTTCCAATACTCCGGGTTCTTCACCAAACGCACGCGATCACGCAGTCGGCGAAACTGCATATTGAACGGGCCGTTGTTGACCAGATTCTC
>QIKY01000110.1 GCA_003233175.1 Planctomycetaceae bacterium
AACGCCTTCTTGCTTCAATCGATGGCGCGACGCTGGCGTCCCGGGTGAAAATATCTGGCGGGTTGTCGAATGACTTATGTATAAACAACAGTCCAGTGGACTCCCATACTGTAGCGGGGTAATTTTGGTTGCGAATTTCACGGGCGGGGAGTGGTGCTTTGAAAAATAATCGGCGAGAAAAGGCGAATTTACGTCACAAGAATTCCAGCCAGCCCAAACCAACGCGCGCCGGCATTCGGAGTAACGCCGCCAAGAATCGTCGTCGATTATGGGGCCTGTTGGCGATGCTCGCTCTTTTTGTGGCAGTGTCTTTTTTCTGGCGGATGACCGCGCCCCAAGGCGACTTCAACGAACTTCTCTCGGCGGGCGTTTCCGCGATTGAAAGCGGTGAGTACGACTTAGCCGCGCGTCTTCTCGATGCGGCAATCCGAAAAAAACCCGAGCACGGCGAAGCGCTGCTCTATCGCGGCTTTGTAGCGCGTGATCTTGGCCAGAATGCCGCTGCACTTCATTTTTGGCGCCGCGTTCCCGATATGCCTGCGCAACTTGGAAGCAAGGCCCGGTATCTGGAAGGAGTTGTGTTGATCGACACGGGGTTCGCCTCGCGCGGCGAGGAGGCGCTCTTACGCGCTGCGGAGTTGAACCCTAATCGGCTACCAACTCACGAACGGCTGTTGGAATTGTATGTGGTCCAGATCAGGCGAAACAAAATACGCACGCAGCTCCATGCGATTCGCCTGCTTCGTCCCTGGAAACTGCAAGAGGTTGTACTCTACTCGATTGCCACCGAACGCGTGTCGGATGTTGGCGAAGGCATTCGACAAATGAAGCGCTTCCTAGCCGCCGAACCCGACGCTCCCTTGAACGCCTTCGCACTGGCCCGATATCTGCTAGACGACGAAAAGTTCATGGAGGCCGAAACGGTTGCCCGTCGTCTTCTGAAAACAACTCTATTGCCGTCAGGCGAACACAATCCCCGAGCAGTGGGTTTGTTGGCGGAAATCTTGATGCGTCAAGAAAAAATGGGCGCCGCAGCCAATATCTTGGCCGACGTCGGCGCACTCGAAAGCCCCAGCTTTTGGTTTTGGCGAGCCTGTGGGAGGTATTGGCTACTTCAGGGCGATTGGCGCCGCGCGGCCGATTGCCTCGCCCAAGCCGCAATTCTGAATCCCGAAGACCTGACCACCGCTCACCAGTTGGGCGCGGCATTGGGCCGTCTCGGCGAGGCAAACGCCAACTTTCATCTTCGGCGGGCCGGGTTTCTCGATAACCTCTTGCGTCAGGCGTCGCGCATTCCCAACCGTAAGGCGGGAAATAAGCAGGGGCTTTATGAAATCGTGATGGATGTCGGCAAAACGCTGTTGGAATTGGAGCGTTCCATCGAAGCCGCCTATTGGTTTGAGCAGGCGATCGTATTGAATCCTCAATCGTCCGCCGCGCGCCGGGAGCTTCAACGCGTAGCCGCCCTGCTGCGTGCTCCAATGCCGCCCACCACCAAACTCCAAGAGCATCTCCCGGCGCTGGCGGCCAGTCCTCAAGAGTTACATCATTTGCTTGAACAGGTTCGACCAAAAAACCTTCGTTCGCAGCCGAGCGACGCCGCTTCGCAAGTAGCGTCATCGCCATCATCGCATATTCGCTTTCGCGACATCCACGCCTCGGCCGGCCTTGATTTTCAATATTTCAATGGCCTAACCGAATTCAAATACCTCTTGGAAAGCATGGGCGGCGGCGTGGCGGTTTTGGATTACGACCTCGATGGCTGGCCTGATCTCTATTTCACCCAAGGCTGTGCATTGCCGGTTGACCTTCACGACCGCACGCATACCGATCGGCTTTACCGCAATTTAGGGGATGGCCGTTTCGCCGATGTCACCGCTCTCGCCGGGCTGGGCAGCGCCGGTTACGGCCAAGGCTGCACCGCCGCCGATTATGACAACGACGGCGACCCCGACTTGGTGGTCGCCAATTATGGAAAAAACATTTTCTACCGAAACAACGGCGATGGCTCCTTCTCCGAAATAACAGATATTGTCGGCGTCGGGGGCGATGCTTGGTCGTCGAGCGTCGGCTTCGCCGATTTTGATTTAGATGGCAACCTTGATTTGTATGTTGTCAATTATGTCGATGCGCTGAAGGTGTGCCGCGGCTCCGACGGACGCATAGCCACCTGCGACCCCCAAAACTTCAATGGCGTGCAAGATCGGCTGTATCGCAACTTAGGCAATGGCTTTTTTGAAGACATTACCGAGTCTTGCGGCATTGTTGCATCCGACGGCAAAGGGCTCGGGCTGGTGCTGGCCGATCTGGACAACGACCACCGAGTGGACATTTACGTAGCCAACGATGGCGCGCCGAATTTTCTATTTCACAATGTGGGCGCCGCTGGTCGGCTACAGTTTCAGGAAGTAGGCGCCTTGGCGGGCGTCGCCACCGACGGCGACGGCAGAGCGGAAGGCGGCATGGGCATCGCCTGCGCCGACTTCCAAAACGATGGCCGGTTGGACCTCTACGTTTCCAACTTCAGCGAAGAAACAAACACTTTGTACCAAAATGCAGGCGGCCTTTTTTTTCAAGACGTTACGCGCCGCTCCGGCATGGCCGGCGCCACGAAACCGCTAGTGGGTTTTGGCGTGCAAGCCGCCGATTTTGACCAAGACGGCATGCTCGATTTAATCGTCGCGAATGGAAACATAGACGACTTCCGGTTTCGTAACGAACTGTGGAAAATGCCCGCATTGCTGTTTCGAGGACGGGGTTCGCTACGTTTTTCCGATGTCTCGAAGGAGAGCGGCGCCTACTTTCAGAGGCGGCGCTTAGGCCGAGCCGTGGCATTGCTCGATTGGGATCAAGACCAAGACCCCGACGTCGTGATCGTACACCAAGACGCGCCGGCCGCCCTGCTCAGCAACGAAACGCGCGAATTGGGAAATCGGCTGGTGGTTCGCCTGCACGGCGTGGCATCGAACCGCGATGCGCGCGGCGCACGCGTTCGCGTTCAAACCGGCAAACGCACGCAGATCTTCGAGGTGACATCAGGCGATGGTTTTTATTGTTCGAACGAACGTTGCTTATACATCGGCTTGGGCGATGCAGAGCAAGTTGACCGCCTGGAAATTCGTTGGTCAAGTGGAACGGTCGATACGTTGCAAAACATTTCCGCCAATCAGTCCGTCGAATTGATTGAAGGAAACCAATGGCGCCACAAATGGCCACGATAGCCCCCCTTACAAGAAGTGGTTTTGGCCATGTTCCGCTCAAAAACGACCTGAACCCCCCTGATTCATCCCCAACAACTCTTGCAAATGGGATGTTTCTCACCTAGTGTACTTATAGAAACAGAGCCCTCCCCTCCGCCTGTTTGCCAACCACGGCCTTCCGAGGCTTAAATGAATGCAAGCCTTCCCGCTTACTTCAACGCACTTGGTGCTTCAGGCGTCGAACGGCGCCTAGTGGTCTGTCAGCATTGAATTTTAGGATTAGCCGCTGGGCGCTAGCCCACGGTTGTACAGGAAAAACCGGACGCTAGCGCGTTCCGGATCCGTGACAAACCACTAGCCTGGGTTTTCCAAGCGATTGCAGCAGCAGCCTGATTCATTTTCAGGCATGGCCCAATTGGGTGGTTATTATTCTTCCTTCTTCCAAAAATGGGATGCTTACAATGAACAGACAAGAGAGGCGCCGTTCTGGTTTTACGCTGGTGGAGTTGCTGGTCGTGATCGCCATCATCGGTATTTTGGTGGCGATGCTGCTGCCGGCGGTTCAAGCCGCGCGTGAAGCAGCGCGCCGGATGAGTTGCGGCAACAACGTAAAACAACTTAGCTTGGCGCTTCACAATTACCACGCTTCATTTAATACGCTGCCTCCCGAATCTATTTGGGCGGACGGCGTGGCTGGTAGTTGGCGACCCCGGAATTATTCCTGGATCGCTCTGACGCTGCCCTACATTGAGCAGAGTCCGCTGCATGATCAGATTAACTTTAGTCTTCCGCTTTGGGCGCAAACCACCAGCAGCGGGCAAACCATACGGTCAGTAAAAATTAGTGCGGTCCTCTGCCCAAGTGATGCTTCTCTCGGAGAAGAGGCTTCCGCCTATCACGACATGAGCATTACCAATTACGCCGGCGCGGAAGGTTTCGACTGGTGGAACCGGCGCAACAACCCGTTGGGAGGCGTGTTCACTTTTCAATCGTCTATTCGATTTTCCGATATTCTCGACGGCACCTCAAACACGATTGCCATTGGAGAAGTAACCGGGGTCGGCTTCAAGGGCGGACCCCACCAAACCGGCGGCACCGGCGTTCCACGCCGCGGCGCTGCCGAAGCGGTTTTTCGTCCGGCTTTGGTTTCGCCTCCCTATTCCGATTCGCAAGGCACTTCAAACACCACGACGCAAGGCTATCCCTCGCCCGATGGCGCGAATAACCCGCAGCCCTCTTGGAGTTGGTGGAAGGCCGCGCCCCATGCTTATAAGCCCACGTATTTATCGTGTTGGGGAATTAACTCAGATTGGCCTGGCCCTGGCAGTTGGCATCCTGGCGGCGCTCAATTCGGCATGGTCGATGGCTCCGTTCGATTCATTCCCGAAACCATTGAGGTTCGTAGATGGAACGGAAACACGTTGGACACGGGTGTCTGGAGCCACCTCAACACATTCAAGGGCGAAGAGCCGGCGCCCAACATTCCCTAACCGAGAGATCGGATTCGTTGGAAGCACAATCGTAAAAAACGCGGCGGGAGGTCTGACTTGTTTGCGAGTCGGCTCTCCGTCGCATACGTAGAACCAAGCCGCTGGGAGCGCCAAGGCGTACACAGCCCTGTTTAACTGTTTGACTGAGAAAGGGAGACAAAATGCGACGTTTTTTTCTGGCTGGCGCGTTTTCCGCGTTGCTGCTGGCGGGTTGCGGGCCGAGCTTCACTGAAGGCCGTTTAGATGAAAGCGACCCCGATTACATAGATACTTCCGACCCAACTTCCGTGAACATGAACGATGTGAACGGAGGGATGCCCGCAGGTGTGGAGCAGGGAACTCCCGACCCCGGCGGACCCTAAACAACGAATCTGAAATGCCTTTTTCCCGAAACCCAGCCCTCTGTGGGGCTGGGTTTTTTTGTGTCGCTTATACCAATTTTCGTGGCGCCGCTGGCAATGAACCCCTGACGGGTTTGTTGCGTAAACGCAACAGGCGGCAGACGCAATACCGTTGCAATCGCCCCGCCTCCGCCGATTGGCGGATGTATTCTCACATTCACCGCGAACACGAATTTCGCGGCTTCTCAATACTTCGCCCGATAAGGTGCGACGCATTCGCATGCCGGTTGATGCGAATGCCGCTTTTTCGGCGGTCTGAGGTATATATACTCCGCACGGCAAGGATTGACACCATCGCATCGTACTAATGCGAACGTCAGATTTTTGGCCGCGCGAGGTATAACCTATATTTGAGTGCTTTCGCGGAAAGGACGCCCGCGCGAGCGCTGTTATTTTATCTCGCCAATTCGCACCGAGGGTTTGTATGCGTCCCGACGATGTTCTCTTCAATGTCCGCCACGGCGAGCGCACCGCGCGCTACGAAGAAGTTGAAAGCCGGCTGGTGTTCACCGCGCATCCTCTGGGTGAGTTGGTTGTTGAACACCTCGACGACGCTCTTCTCAAGGAGCAAACCGCCAATGTCGCTCCGGCGGCCAACGCAACGCAAGATATCGGTCTGGAAGGCGTGCGAGACTTGTACGGTTTTACTGGCGCGGGTCAAACCGTGGCCGTGATCGACAGCGGCATCGCGTACGACCATACGGCATTGGGCGGCGGTTTGGGTGAGTCGTATCGGGTTGTGGGCGGTTGGGATTTTACGGAAGAGAACGACGCCGATCCTTACGACGACGGGCCGGCTGGTTTTCATGGAACGCACGTGGCGGGAATCATCGGCAGCGACGACCCCACCTATACCGGCGTGGCGCCGGAAGTCGATTTGGTCGCGTTACGCGTTTTCAACGACCAGGGCGAAGGCCAATTCGAATGGATCGAAAATGCGCTGCAATGGGTGCATGACAATCTAGACACATTCGAAAACCCGATCACGACGGTCAATATGTCGTTGGGCGTGCAATGGAATGGCGAAGGCCTGCCGCCTTCGGCGCGGCTGGAAGACGAATTCGCGCAACTTCAAGAGCATGGCGTTTTCATTTCGGTGGCGGCGGGCAATTCGTTCGACGCCCAGAACGCCGCGCGTTTGAATTATCCGGCATCGAGCCCCTTGGTCGTTTCGGTGGGCAGTGTAGACGCCGAAGGCCGGGTGAGCGATTTTTCGCAACGCAGCGATCGCACTCTTTTCGCGCCCGGCGAACGCATCACGAGCACCGTTCCCGACTACGTGTTCGGAGTCGACGGCGACCCCAACGACTTTGAATTCGCTTCGGGCACCAGCATGGCGGCGCCGTATGTGGCGGGGGCCAGCGTTCTGGTGCGGCAGGCGATGGAGTTCAACGGCTACCAAAACATCACCCAAGACACCATCTACGAGCAACTCCGCAGCACCTCCGACCTCGTTTTTGACTCCGCCAGCAGTTCGCTCTATCGCCGGGTGAATATCGGCCGCGCGATCGACGTTCTCATGCCGGACGACGACTTCGGCTCCACCGCCGACGCGGCGAAACAACTCGGGCGTTTGGGTGAGAGTCTTAATATCGCGGGGTTGATCGGCAACACGGCCGACCTCGACTTTTTCCAGTTCACCGCCGACGCCGCCGGGCGGGTGGCGTTGCAGGTTGATGCGTTTGAAAATTTGCAGGCCGACGTCGGCGTGTTGGGAAAATCGGTCACTCAAGACAGCGACGGAACGTACCGTTTCGATGTGCAAGCCGGCGAGACGGTTTCGTTCTCGTTGGCCACGTCGGCCGGAATTGGCCGTTACGACGTAGCCCTTGGCCTGACGCCGCAACAAGACCAACGCACAGTCGTCGATTGGGGAGTGATCGAGCAAGCCGAATTCGACGTGAAGCAAATCGACGGCGCGGCTTGGCGGCAGGTAACCGCTTCTCGCGATGGCCTGCTGACCATGGAAACCCTGTCGGCCACGGGAGCGTCGTCGAACAATGCGGTTTTCGAGATCTACGACGCCAACGAACGTCTGCTGGTTTCCAGCAGCGCGGCGGCGGGCGGCGCCAGGGTCGATTTGCAAGCGGCGGCCGACGCCACTTACTTGGTGCGTATTGAAAACGCCGGCCCCGACGCCCGCTTCAAACTGACGAATCTTGTTTCAGCGTCGCAGGGCGTTGTTGAGGTCTGGGGGACCGACGGTGACGATGCGTTCCAGTTCGACGCCAGTTCGGGTTTTCAAGTCGCGGTCAATGGCGTGTCGTACGACTTCGCTGCATCGGAGGTGAACGCCTTCACGCTACGCGGCGGCGGCGGCGAAGATACGCTGCGTTTGCAAGCCGGCGCCGACAACGATTTCGCCATCCTGCGCGTCGGCCAGGCGGAGTTATCCAACAGCCGCTTCCGCCTGCAAGCCACGCAGTTTGAAGACGTGCAACTTTTCTCCGGCGGCGGCGCCGACTTCGTGAAAATCTACGATTCCGCCGGCGACGACCAATACATCGGCCGCGCCGATTCCAGTTCACTGCGCGGCGACGGCTTTCAAAATGTGGTCTCGGGTTTTGAGAACGTGCGAGTGTACGCCACCGCCGGCGGCGACGACCTGGCGCAACTCTATGACACAGCGGGCGACGATGTGTTTGTCGGCCGCGAGGCCTGGAGTTCACTTCGCGGCGATGGCTATTACAAC
>QIKY01000354.1 GCA_003233175.1 Planctomycetaceae bacterium
GCAACGTTTCTGCATTTGAATTTCAGTGCCAAAGCCCTTTGTACGTAGCACCAAACCGCGATTAGACACACTGTTTTCGATTCAAGTTAGGGTTAGGAGCTCTTGGCGCCTGCGCTGGCCTTTGTGGCAAAAACGATTTTTTGGTTGCGCCCAACGGCCGCGCCATGTTCTCGGCGTTCTCCGTGGTTAAAATGTTTTTTTGTCGGTCGGTGAAATTACTTCCAAAAACTCCTTTTGAGAAAACCTTAAATGCCCTGGATCTCTGAAACCGCAGCCGGTATTTCCCGCCAGAAAATGCTGGAAATACTGGGAGCGGCCGTCGCGGAAGCCAAAAAACGAATTTGCGGCGCCCCCAAACGCGTGCTTCTGTTGCCGCCCGATATCACACGCATGCATTCAGGCGCCGGTTGGATGACCGAAGCGCTGTACGATTTGTTAAGCCCCGAGGCCGACGTACACGTCATTCCCACGCTGGGCCAGCACGAACCGCATACGCCGGCGCAAAATCGGCAAATGTTCGGCGGCATTCCCGAAGATCGTATCCATGCCCATGATTGGCGCCGCGGCGTGGCGGCGGTGGGAGAAATCAGCGCTGACTTCGTTAAGGAAGTCAGCGGCGGCGCGGTGGATTGGCCGATTCCGATTTTTCTCAACGACCGCCTGTGGCGCGGAAAGTGGGACATCATCATCAACGTCGGCCATGTGGTTCCGCATGAAGTGCTCGGTTTCGCCAACCACAACAAAAACTACTTTATCGGCTTGGGCGGCAAAGACACCATCTGCGCCGCCCACATGATGGCCGCCGTGTGTGGCATTGAAAACAATTTGGGCAACTTGCTCACGCCGGTGCGGCAATGTTTCAATAAAGCGGAAGATGAAATGCTCGGCCATCTGCCCGACTTCTACATTCAAGTGGTGCTGGCTCGCAACGCCGAAGGTCGGCTGGTGCATACCGGCGTGCATATCGGCGACGACCTGGAAACCTACCTCAGTGCGGCGCGGCAAGCCCGCGATGAGAACATCGCCATTCTTGAAACGCCGCTCGACAAAGTCGTGTGCGTGATGCAAGGCGACGAATTTTTCAGCACCTGGGTGGCGAACAAAGCCGTGTATCGCACCCGCATGGCGCTGGCCGATGGCGGTGAACTGCTCATTCTCGCTCCCGGACTCAAACGTTTCGGCGAGCAGCCGGAGGTCGACGCCTTCATTCGGAAATACGGCTACGTCGGCACGGAGCGGGTGATGTCGCAATATCGGGAAAGCGCCGAGATGCAAGATCTGGCGCACGCCACGGCGCATTTGCTGCACGGTTCGTCCGAAGGCCGCTTCAAAATCACGTACGCGCCGGGGCATTTGAGCCAAGCGGAAGTGGAAGGGGTCAATTTTTCCTACGCTTCGCTGGAAGAGATGACCGCCCGATATTCGGTTTCAAACCTCAGCGAAGGTTTTCACCACACCGCCGATGGCGAGCGGTTCTACTTTATTCCGACCCCATCGGCCGGCTTGTGGGCCACGCGAGAACGCCTGTTCCAGCGAGAATCAGGGTTTGGCGCCGACGCCGGCTAAAATATAACGCCGTATGAATATCCTTAAAGCTATTCGGAGTCGTGCTTTACCGTAATTGCCCGCCTTCTGGAATTCGTCGCGGCGATCTTGGCTGATTTGACGATTTCTGATAAAAAGGCGCCTCGCGCGAGCCGGTGTTGCCTGCCGAACCCACGCAACTCCACGAAGGAGGTTGCCGGCGCAGCAGGGGAGCGACGCGAGATTTGTTTTGTCAAGGATGGCCCGGCGCACGGTTTCCCACCGCGCCGATTCGATGGATCGATCATGAAAAATTTCTTACGCGCCATAAAAATTGTCTTTCGGCAACGGCTCACGATTGCCGGATTGATTACCACTTCGGTTTGCGTGGCGGCGCTCTGGGGCGGCAATTTTGGCATTGTCTATCCCTTTGTCGAAGTCGTGTTTAAGGGGAAATCACTCCCGATATGGAACGACGAAAATATCGCCAAGTCGGAGCATCTCCTGGCGGAACTCCAACAGGACTTGGCATCGCTGCAATTACAACGTGAGCGTCAAACGCAAAACAACACGAAGCAAATGGCCCGCCAAATCGGTCTGACCGAGAATCAGATCTATCTGGAGCGTGCAAAAGTCCAACAGGCGCGGTGGCTCAAGGGCTGGTTCGATCAGTACGCGCCGCGCGGCGTGTACGCCACGCTGGTTGCGTTGGTGGGGGCGTTGTTTGTCGCCACGGTCTTCAGGCTGATATTCTTCCTGGCCAACCTCTTTATGTTGGAAAAGCTGATCCAACGCACCGGGTTTGAATTGCGCAATCTTTTTTATCGACGCACGTTGCGATTGGGCGTCGATGAGTTCAGCGAAGCACACACCACCACGCTCATGAGCCGCTTCACCTACGACATGGACGCCCTCACCCAGGGCTTGCACATGCTGTTTGGCCGGGCGATTGGCGAACCGCTGAAAATGGCGGTTTGTCTGGCGGGAGCGGCTTACGTCTCTTGGCGGCTGTTGCTGCTGACGCTCCTCATTACGCCGCTGGCCGCTTATTTGGTCAGCCGGCTGGCGGGTTCGATCCGACGCCACAATCGTCGGGCCATGGAGCATATGTCAGACCTTTACGCACATCTGGCGGAGTCGTTTCAAGGCATACAAGAAGTCAAGGCTTTTACCATGGAGCGGAGGGAGCGGCGCCGCTTTCATGAAACCTCGCGAACCTACTTCAACCAATCGCTAAGAATCGCCCTCTATAGCGCCATGACCAAACCGATCACGGAACTCATTGGCGTGGCCATGATCGCGGTGGGAGTCATGGTCGGCGGCTATCTGGTGATGAATCAGGAAACGCATGTGCTGGGCGTTCGCATGACCGACGAAGTGTTGACGCTGGGCGGCTTGCTTTTGTTTTACGGGTGTTTGGTGGGCGTGGTCGATCCTGGCCGCAAGTTGGGCGATGTGCTGGGTTACATCCAACGCGGCGTGGCGGCGGCCGATCGAATTTTCGATATGCTCGACCGAGAACCAACAATTAAGAGTTCTGGAAATCCTCTCGATTTACCAAAGCCGCATCGCGAGTTGTCTTTTGAACATGTCGACTTCCAGTACGTCGAAGGCCAGCCGATTTTGCATGATATCCAGTTCAGTATTCCGTTCGGTCAATCGCTGGCGATTGTCGGCCCCAATGGCTGCGGCAAGAGCACCTTGGCCAAGCTGATTCTGAGGTTCTACGACCCCGCCGCCGGCTCCGTGCAGCTCAACGGCATCGACTTGCGGCAACTGCGCGTGCGAGATGTGCGCAACCGGATCGGCGTCGTTTCGCAACAATCGTTGTTGTTCGACGATACGATCATGGAAAACATCCGCTATGGTTCGCCGCTCGCCACCGACGACGAAGTGATTGCCGCCGCCCAAAAGGCGCACGCCCACCAGTTCATACTGGAAAAGCTCGAACACGGCTACCAAACCCAGGTGGGCGAGCGGGGAGGGCGAATTTCCGGCGGCCAACGCCAACGCATTGCGCTGGCCCGCGCCATTCTTCGCGATCCTGAAATTCTCCTGCTCGATGAAGCAACCAGTCAGGTCGATATCGAAAGCGAACAATTGATCCACCGCGCGTTGCAGGCTTTCATTCGAGGACGCACCAGCATTATGATCACGCATCGTCTCTCGACGCTCGCGCTGGCCGACCGCGTACTCGTAATGGAGGCCGGCCGCATCATCGATTTGGGAACGCACAATGAACTGCTCGGCAGGTGCGAATTGTATCGGAATCTGCACCAGATTCAGCTTCGGCAAACAGCCTAGCACCTGTCCAAGATCTATTCCGTGTTTTTTGGATGCGGGCCAGGCCCAGGCGACGTATTTGGTTTCATATCCTGGAAGGATAAAAGCCCTTAGCCGGTGGTCGAGCGCAGCGAACACCACCGGAGGATAGAGGCCTCGATCCTCCGCATCCCGGCGGGATGCATCGTCCGTGCGTTGACAAACCGGTGGCGTCGCTACGCTCAGCCACCGGCTAATGGCTGTCAAGCCTCCGGCTTGCAAGGAGCGCTGTTGCACCCGCAAGCAACCGCCAGGAAAAATTGAGCAATTCTCGTTCGACGCAATGCGAAAGGCCGCTTGCGTCGGGGGAGGACACAAGCGGCCAATCGTTGCACATCCCGGTTCATCGGGTGGGCATCTCTCTCCAGAAGAGATGAGCGTCTTAGAACAGGAAGATCGCGTCGAAGCCGGCGGTGAGGATGTCGTTGTCGGTTCCGTTGTCGTAAGGATTGCCGACGCCGTCGAATTTGT
>QIKY01000163.1 GCA_003233175.1 Planctomycetaceae bacterium
TCTTAGAACAGGAAGATCGCGTCGAAGCCGGCGGTGAGGATGTCGTTGTCGGTTCCGTTGTCGTAAGGATTGCCGACGCCGTCGAATTTGTCGTAACGAATTTCCGGTCGAAAGATGATATTGCTGTTCGGCTTGTAGTTGGCGCCGAGCGTGAGGTTGTAATAGTTGCCAGCGCCGGCGGTGTTGATGCCCACGCGGGCGCCGTCGTCGTCGCGGAACCATTCCGCCCGCAAACCGTACGAAAGACAGTCCGTGACGGTGTAGATCACGTACTGGTTGATGCCGTACCATTCGCTGTTGGCGCCGCCGGGAACGCTGCTATTGACGCCCAGGTCGTGTTGAAAAACGTACTTCAGGCGGTCGGTAAGTTCGTGCTGCAAGACCCAACTGTTCATGTAGATGTCGCCCGAGACGCCGTTGTTGCCGTTGCGAAGCTGCGAGCCATCGCCGAAGTCGCCGACGTTCACCATCCAGGAGAGGTTGGTGCATTCGTTGATGTCGTGCGAGATGCCGCCGAGGAAGGTGGAGGCGTTGTTGAAGTTGTCGAAGCCGCTATCCCAACCCATGGTCCAACCGCCGTAAATGGTGGTGTCGTCGGAATAGGTATAGCTCGCCAGGGCGCCGGTGTGGGTGAACGGCTCGCCATAGTTTTGCGTCATGGCGTGTGAATAAAAGAAGTTGCCCGGCGCGGCCACGACTTCATACCCGATGGGGGTGAAAAAGCGGCCGATCTTCACCGTTAAATCGTTGACCGCGACTTCGGCGTAAAGCTGCGGAATGGCCGAGCCATATTGGCTGGAGCTGTTCCAGCCGAAATCCCAACCTTGATCACCGAAGGCTTGGGTGTCAGGACCATCGGCGCCGAAAACATAATCGGCCCGGAAACCCCAATCGGATCCGTTGCCGCCGGTGTCGACAGTTTTCTCGCCGTAAATCCAGACCTGATTCGCGACAAACTCGCCGGCCACGTTATTAAAAGGCACGCCCAAGTTGCCATTTTGCGTATTATTGCCATCGGCATTGAATGTAATACCGCCGGAAACCCAACCGCCCACGTTAAACCCCGAAGGCGTCTTGCCGAACAACGTCCAGGCTTCGGGTTCGGCGGCGACTGCGGGCGCGGGGTCGAGATATCCGCCGTGGGAATATTCGTCGTTTGTTTGCAGCGGCGCTGGCGGCTCAACGACCGGCGCTGCATCGCTGGGTGAGGGCGCCGGCGCTTGTTTCGTGTAGGAGCGGGTATTGACGTCGGCGACTACCGTGGAGAGATTCAAATTTCCCTCTTCCGCCGTTGCCGCCGCGCCGGTCAAGAGCAATGCAGCCAACGCTGCCTTCCAGTTCACTTTCATCATCTAACTCCTATATCGTTCTCCGGGCCGGACGCGGCCGTCGCCTCAAATAGGGCTTGAAATGCCCGTCTTGCGGCGGCGCCTGCGGTTGCGCGTCCTGTGTGAATAGATTGCCTGTTAGTTATTACTATTCGATCGATTAAAGGCGGCACATCTAGAATTCCCGTTGAAAACGTAACGTCTTTCCCAAACATCGCATTGTGACAGACGCCGGAGTTTGCGCCATTTCTAGAACGAACCCTAAACCGTAAGCGGGGGTTCGCTGGTCAGCCAGTGTTCGTAATATTGCTGAACCAGCTTCAAGTCGTGTTGGCGCGGGAGCCATAGTCCTCGGATGCGAATCTGGCGGATTACGCCTTTTTCCATGGCGTCTTCCGACAGCAGATATTCCGTGCGACGCGTTTGGCCTTGTGTCGTCACGCACGATTGCGATACCGAAGCCGGATGCGTAAACTCGGCGTAGCTGAGCTGGCTGGAAGGCAGCCGAAACACCACCGCTCCGGCCGCGACGTTCATTTCCGACGAAGTAATTTGACAGATCGCTTCGCTGCCCTCGCCACTCGCCGGGAGGCGCCAAAGTTCCGCCGCCGACAATTGGCTGCCGATCTTGAGATACGGCGCGTCGTGCGGTAAATCGGTCTGTAGGGAAACGATGATATCGAATCCCCCTAGGAAAACCTCCGGGGCGTCGGCTTCCGGGCTAAAATCGTCTGCTGAGAGAACACGCCAGTAGACGCAGGTTTCGATTTCTCGCCCCGTCGAATGGGGATAGACGGCGATTAAATCGCGGCCGCGCGCGTAGCGCTCTCGCAGTTGCCAGCGCTGCTCGTCGCTGGCGTTTTGCAACCTCAGCAGCTTGCAATCATCGGCATTACCAAGCCCACGAATCGAGATTCCCCGCTGCGGCGATAGCAAGTCGACTTCGGCCGAGAATTGCTGGTTTTTGGAGAGTTCGACGTTCAACGACGCCGTTTGCTCGATAATTCGCCAGTCGGACGCCATGCTCTTGTCGCCTCAAAACGCCGCCGTCTGAAAGAACTTGGGAAGACACGCGCGGCGAGAATCGGCGGCCGAAACGTGCGCGGGCCCCCCTCTTTTTTAACGGCCAACGGCGCATAAAAAAACCCCGCCGTTCTGCAGTTGCGCGAAACGGCGGGGCCGGAACAGAGAAGAGGCCGAGTATGATATCGAAGCAATAAACCAGAAGGCGTTCAACGAATGAAAGGGTGAAACGCTCAACTGCCTTGCATCATAACAGATTCGCGCGGCGTGTCCATACTTTTGTGGTAAAAAAAATCCTCACTAGGACTACTTCCCACCGGAAGTCGAGATTCCGCCTGATGGGAACTTCCCTTGGGCAGGGCGGCGGAGTAGCCCGCGATCAGGTAAGATGCTAGCCAGCGTTCGCCGCCGAAGCGACCGCAGGCACACTCCACGGGGAACCATAATGCCTGATTACATAAAGACTTGCGAGCGAGCCGCCCGAGCCGGCGGCGAGGTGTTGCTTTCGTGGCGCACACGGTTCAAGGCCCGGGAAAAAGCGCCCAAGGATTTAGTCACGGAGGCCGACTTGGAATCTCAGCAGGTGATTCAAAGTTTGCTGTTGAGCGAGTTTCCCGAGCATGTATTTTTGGGCGAGGAGTCGACTCCCGACGCCCAGGCAGGCGCCGATGAGGCCGAATTCCGTTGGATTGTTGATCCGCTGGACGGAACGGTGAACTACGTGCATCAACTTCCTTCATTCGCGGTTTCAGTCGCTTTGGAGCGGCGGGGGGAGCTGCTGGCGGGCGTGGTTTTCGACCCGGTGTTGGACGAATGTTATACGGCTTCCGCCGGACAGGGCGCTTTTCTCAACGGCCAGCCGATTTCGGTCAGCCGATGCGAACGTCTGCGGGAGGCTCTGGCGGCGGCCAGCCTTTCGGCGGGCGTCGAACGCGACGCCCCAGAGGTTCAGCAGTTCATTGAAGTTATTTACGCGGCGCAAGCAGTTCGACGCCTCGGTTCGGCGGCTCTGAATTTGAGTTACGTGGCGGCCGGTCGGCTTGACGCTTACTGGGCGACCAGCGTCAAAATATGGGATGTCGCGGCGGGGGTATTGATTTTGCGCGAGGCCGGCGGCGAAATTTCGGGAATCGATGGCCAGCCGTTCTGCCTGGAGCGTCCCCATTTCGTTTCGGCGGCGTCGGCCCCGTTGCACGCGGAGTTATTACAAGTGCTGCGTGCGTAACAAACGCCGACGCCACGCCTAACCCGCTCCACCGCTTACCAACCACTAAAAAATCAACCGAATTTACAGAACCCGAGTTGCTCATTCCGCCGCAACGCCAGCGAACGGAACGCCGCTTAATTCGGCCATCTCTTTTTTCCATGTCGTGAGGTCATTGGCGTTGCATTGGTTCAGGTGAGCGTGCCCGCAAGCACGGGACATCACCTGCATCAATTCGACCGATGCTCGTAGGAATCGAGCCAACTGTTGGGACGATTTCTCGACGTTCAGCTTCGCCCGCAGGTGTTCCTGCTGTGTGGCGATTCCGGCGGGGCAGTTGTTCGTATCGCAGATTCTCGCCGCGACACAGCCAATGGCCTGCATCGCTGAATTGGCGATCGCGACGCCGTCGGCTCCCAAACACAGCGCCTTGATGAAATCAGCCGGAGTGCGGATGCCGCCCGTGATTATGAGCGTGACATCCTGCCGCCCTTGCGTGTCGAGAAACCGCCTCGCACGCGCCAACGCCGGGATGGTCGGGACGGAAATATTGTCTCGAAAGATCAGCGGCGCCGCACCGGTTCCGCCGCCTCGACCATCGAGAATAATGTAATCGGCGCTGGCTTCGAGTGCAAAGGCAAGGTCTTTTTCGATGTGCTGCGCCGACAACTTGAAGCCGATGGGAATGCCGCCGGTCAGATCGCGCACCCGGTCGGCGAATTCCTTGTAGTCTTGCGGCGTCGTGAATTCGCGGAATG
>QIKY01000040.1 GCA_003233175.1 Planctomycetaceae bacterium
ACCTGAGATCCCGTTGAAATTCATTCGTGTGAATTTGTGTCCATTCGTGGTTCTCGCAAAAAGCATCGTGCGATCATCGCTGAGTAGTTACGATTTTTATTCTCGATACATTTGATTTGTGCCGCCTTCCCTGACATCGTATTTTGAAAATGACGAACGGCGAACGACGAAACGGCTACAGCCGGCTTATCGTGCATGCCGCCCCTTGCCCTATTTGCCGGCGAGAGCAGATGACCGAACAAGATGTCGGGACGATCCTCCAGCGCGCTCGGGAGAAGTTCCCCGGCAAGACGCCGCGCATCATCAGCGATAATGGCCCGCAGTTTATCACCAAGGAGTTCAAGTCGTTTATTCAGATATGCGGTATGACCCATGTTCAAACAAGTCTTTATTTTCCGCAGAGCAACGGCAAGCTGGAGCGGTATCATCGCACGATCAAGTCGGAATGCATTCGGCCGGGTTCGCCGCTTTGTTTGGACGACGCTCGCCGCATCGTGGCGAAGAATGCTATCTTGAAGATGCCAGGACGGAAGACAGGGCTCTGCTGGCGAGCACCCCGAGCGCCGCTCCAGGGCCGGAAGCAAGCGTCTCGGGCGACGCGTGTTGATGAGAGCTAAGCGGCGCGCACAAGACCTCCGCTCAAGCTCGCCAAAAGGGGGCGGTGTTTCTGAAAGGGGCGTCCCTTTGCCGAGCCCGAGCAGAGGTGGGCATGAGGCGCCCACATTCCGTATCCGGCCAAAGAAATGGCGAAGGCCAGCTTTTTTCATGCCAAACTGAGGAGAAACTCAGCGCGATCTTTGTCGATGACTTCCGTTCGATTGAAGAGGCCCACGGGAAATGGCTGCGTGGTACCGCTGGCAGCCCAATGCTCGGCGATATGCTTTAGCGCGCTGGCGTGGAGCAACGCCACGTCCCAGTTTGTTCGAGCTTTGTACTGGTGAACGAGTTTCATGGAGTTCGGTGTGAACGATGGACCAATGACAATCATTGCCAATGGTTCAAACCCTTTCTCGCGTTCCTTGCGCAAATAGCCATCGAATTGATCGTCTAAATGGTCTTGTAGGTTGACTGGAGTTTCGGAAGACTTGCAATCCCAGAGGATCACTTGTCGGTCGTTGATGAGTATCCGGCCATCTGACTTGGTGACTTTTCGGCTGACGTCAATCGTAAGACGCAGTAACTCTTCGAACAGGAACTCCGTTGCGCGTTCGAACTGGTGCTCTATGTCCAGATCCTTGGTAATAAGTTTTTTGGCGCGCAAATCTGAATATGATCTTGCGGCAAGCAGTTCGTAATTGCTGTACCACTCTTCACGTTCGTCCTGGGTTTCTCGCTCCTCAAAGGTCAGATCGTCGTAAAAGTCGATCAGGCGTTCGATCAGGTCTTGCTTGTTTCCGGAACTGCGGATTCCAACGTGTCGGCACATCTCGGAAAGCTGGGTGCGGTCGATCACGTCGAGCACATATTGGGGCTGGAGGTCACTGGCGGATACTCGCTCAATCAATGCAGTTTTGTTGCCATGCCTGTCCATTCCGCTCTTGGCCAATATTTCTCGCAAGTCTGAAATGCGAATTCCGTCATGCTGGAGCAGTCGCAAGAAATTCACACGTTGAAGTTCGATCGACGAAACGTCAGTCCCTCGAAGAATTTGGGCGACTTCGAGTGGGATTACATCGACATGGTTACTCTCGCTTCGGTAGCTCCAGAGAATTCCTTCTCGTTGTAACTCCTTGCGGGCGTCATGGATCTCGTCATGTGTGTGGAGTGCGCAGTCGCGTTTTGGGAAGCGTTTAATAAAAGCGGAGATCAGGCGGTGATCTTCGGCAGAGATACCAAGTCGATCACGCAAAACTGCCAGCAATGCCGCTTCGTCAAACGACACATCGTCGTTGTTCCGCCACGCGGCTTCGAGCACTATTCGATAGGTATCGCAATAACGAGCGCGAATGGGGTCGTGTTTCTTTTCGTCGAAAAGGTCAAGCGACTTTGCTTGCTCCACCAGGCTCATCTCATATTCGAGAACCTTCTGTTCTAATTTCGGTTCGTCGAGACTATACGTTTCCTCCTGAAGCAGTATCGCGTTGACAATGATATCCTTCAAGTTGCGGCGATGAACATCGGCGTCGATTGTATTGATGGCTCCCAAAATCCGTTCCTTGGATACAATTTTGTCAGCTTCATCAATAATTCGGTCGGCGAGCGTGGCGTCGTCCATACCCCGAGTTGAATCAAGATACCGGCCAAGAACGCGAAGTTTGACTGTCTTCATCATCTGCGGCGCGATCTCCGAAACACGCTTACAGAGGGCGCGCCGACCAAGGAGTCGTTGCTCCGCCGCATCGACCCGGGGTAATCGGCGACGGCGTTTGCGTTTTTGTTTGGCTGCTGGCTCCGGCGCCGCTTCGGCCTCTTCAATCAAATCTTCGGCAGTCACGAATTCGGCTGGCGCAGTGGGGCTGGAGTCCTCTGCGTCGCATGGTGGCTTCTGGCTCGCGTCTTCGATCGGAAGTTCGTCGTCAATCATAGCTCCGTCCTCTTGGCAAAAGTGAAGACGGTATTATTGTGGCGAATGGACGGAATTGCAAATTCCGCATCGATTTCCTCGGTATTCAGCGAAGTTGCGGTTGCCGGCGACCGCTAACATCTACCATCGCTCAGGAATGCATCACTCACCAATGCGGTGAAACCGTGGCTTCGTTCGTGCGTTGGCCTTCCAATGTCGTCGATCAATCAGAAGGCCGTCGTACGGATCATCTCGAAGAGCTCACAAACGCGGCGCGCTGCGTTTGGAGAGCGCGGTTTCGTTCGAGGTGCGCACGTCGAGCGTGGTTGTGGGGCTTTGCTTGTTGAGGGCGCTGTTTCCGGCGGCGAACTGGAGTAGGCGTTGCCGTTTCTCGGCGGCTTTGGGTTCGTGCGCGTTTTCGTGTCCTGGAGCGCCGCCCCAAAGAACGCTGGCGCCGTTCCTGGCGGTGATGATGTACGCCGCCGACGAATCGTCTTGCCGGTCGTCGGCCAAAACCGCAATTCGGTAAAGCCCCAATGTTTGCCATTGCTCCTTCAAAATTGCCGCAATGCCGGCCGCTCCGGCGATGTTCTCGTCGCCCCACTTCGCTCCGTCGGGATTGAGGGGAATCGATTCGCCACCATCAATGCGGGGCAGCCCGCGGGCGAACTGCGCTAACTCCCCCTGTTGGTTTCTGAAGGCGTCGATTGGCAACACAACTGCTTGTTTGTCGACCGGCAAAGTGCCTCGTTCTCCGTTGTAGGTCACTTGGACCAGGGCGACCGGAACGCGGTACTCCAATTCGACGTCGACCCCGCCGCTGCGTTTGACGACGCGGAGCGTTCGAGCCACCCAAGGGTGCAGTTCGAAAGCGCCAGCGATTTTCGCCGTGATTCCAGGATCGAGCAGCGGCAAATCCTCCAAGCTGCCCAAACGAACCACTTCCGATTTAATATCACCAGGAATGAAATCCGGCGGAGCGGGCGAAAGATGAATGTGGTCGCCGGAAATAGAATAGGCGGGGTGCAGCGTGACATCGTCTCGCCAATGATTCCAAGCGAGTTTCCAGCCTACCGCCGCCGCTGCAAGCAGCAACACACAAGAGACACTTTTCCCGGCCGCGCTGTTCAATTTGAGCATTTTTTACGCTTCCGTGGGTTGGCCGGAGTAAGTTCTTTTGAGCTAAGGACGAAAACGCGTTGTCGGGCCGCTTATCGTCATTTCAACGGAGAAACTGAAAGATTTTTGTTTGCCGCCCCACGTCGGGGCGTGCAGTTCCGCGTGTTTTGACCTTCCGCGCGCTTCAAAACCCGCTAAAGCATGAACTCCAAGCCTTCCGCTTTACGGGATGACAATCACCAAAATCGGCCGCAGCGCCCTTTGACGAACGACGCCCCAAAGCGTACAAATACAGGCAGCGTCGATTGTCGAGAAGCGGTTCTCGCGAGGGGGAGCCGTGAACCGAGTCAGGACCGAAAGGTAGCAGCTCTAAGCGGGGTACTCTTGTGCGAGAACCGCTTCCCGCCCATCACGCGATTCACCTCTGACTTTAAGCAGCACCTCCCATGGCAGCCGATTCATCGCCAGCAGCGGCGGAGTATGTTGTCGTCGCACGCCGTTATCGTCCTCAGAGTTTTGAAGAACTCATCGGGCAGCAGCAGGTGGTGCAGGCGCTCAAAAACGCCATTTTGAAGAATCGCGTGGGCCACGCGTACCTTTTCACCGGCGCGCGCGGCGTCGGCAAAACCTCGGCGGCGCGAATTTTCGCCAAGGGCGCTTCGCCCACGCCTTGTAATCAGTGTGACATCTGCTTGGGTATCGTGGCCGGCGGCGATATCGACGTGCTGGAAATCGATGGCGCCAGTAATCGGGGCATTGATGAAATTCGGCAATTGAGGGCGAATGTCAGCGTGCGTCCCAGCCGCGCCCGACTGAAAATTTATATCATCGACGAAGTCCACATGCTGACCACCCCGGCGTTCAATGCTCTGTTGAAAACATTGGAAGAGCCGCCGGAGCATGTGAAATTCATCTTTTGCACGACCGACCCCGAGAAAATTCCGA
>QIKY01000428.1 GCA_003233175.1 Planctomycetaceae bacterium
TCGAGCGATAGAGCCGATCAGTCGTCATCGCCTCAAGACCAACCGCCGCTCGCCCCAAGACTTGTACACTGATCCTACTCCGCTACAGAGTTCGATCATCAAGTTGTTCGGCTTCACCGAAATCAACTACGGAGGAAAAAAGTAGATCCGCAAAAAATGACCGACTTTTCAACAATGAGATGTGCGGAAAATAAGGTTCGCGGTTACAATTGTTTGGACAACGCCGCTTTGGACACAAACGGGTGGTTTAATCCAATGTTACACCGAACAACCGCACTGGCATTTTGCCTCGCCACGGCAGTCATCCCGCAACTCATCCATGCGCGACCACTGGCCGCCCAACAGACCGGCCGCCCCAATGTGCTCTTGGTCATGGCCGACGACCAGGGATGGGGCCAGACCGGCTACTATGGGCATCCGATTCTCAAAACGCCCAACCTCAACGCCATGGCCGCCAACGGTCTGCGGTTCGATCGTTTTTACGCCGCCGGACCGGTCTGTTCTCCGACGCGGGCCAGCGTTCTCACCGGCCGAACCCACGATCGAACCGGCGTGCTGGCCCACGGCTTTGCACTGCATCGGCAAGAACGCACCATCGCCCGCGCTATGCAAAAGGCCGGTTACGCAACCGCCCATTTCGGTAAGTGGCATCTCAACGGCGTGCGAGGTCCTGGAGTTCCGGTGCTTGCTTCCGACCCCCACCACCCGGGCCATTTTGGCTTTGATCACTGGCTCACCGTGACCAACTTTTTTGACATGAACCCGATCATGAGCCGCATGGGCGCCTTCGAGGAATTCCAAGGCGACTCTTCGGAAGTCGTGGTGGCGGAGGCGTTGAAGTTCATCGAACAGACACATCACGATGGCAAACCGTTCTTCACCGTAATTTGGTTCGGCTCGCCGCACAGTCCTTGGGTGGCCAGCCGGCAAGATCAAATTAAGGGCGAGGCGGCCAAGTCGGCGAACCACCATGGCGAGTTGGTCGCGATGGATCGCAGCATTGGAACGCTGCGCGATGGCCTGAAGCGGATGCGGATCGACCAAAACACGCTAGTGTGGTTTTGCAGCGACAACGGCGGCCTCAAAGGCGTCGGCCACGATACCGTCGGCGGCTTGCGGGGCCACAAGGGAACGCTTTGGGAGGGTGGCCTGCGCGTGCCGGGTATTATCGAATGGCCGGCGAAAATCGAACCTCGCATCACCTCGCACCCGGCCTCGACCATGGACATCATGCCCACGCTGGTCGACATTCTGGGGCTGCCCCGAAACTCGATGCTCGAACTGGTCGACGGCATGAGCATCAAGCCGTTGCTGGCCGGTGAAATCGGCCCACGCACGAAACCGATCCCCTTTCACTACCAAGGGCGGGCGGCCTTGATCGACAACGCCCTCAAGATCGTGGCTGAAAAGATCGGCGGCGGAAAAACCGGGCAAAGGAAATATCTGTTGTTCGATCTGAAAGCCGACAAGACCGAATCGCACGACCTGTTCACCGAACGGCCGGTCGACGCCCAACGCTTACAGACCGCGCTCGAGGCCATGCTCGTCTCCGTGGCGAAAAGTCGAACCGGGGCCGATTACCCGGCAGGCGTCGTCACGCGAGAAGGACCGCACGGTCGATTCTGGTACGCGATTCCCGAGTACCAACCTTTTCTCAAAGACTGGGCCGCGCGGCCGGAATACAAGAACTGGGCCAACCGGAAGTCGCGTCCAAAAAAGAAACGGCAACGGTAGGCTGGCCTGGTATCGGTGAGTATTCCGACGGTGTCGTTGCCGGAATACGCCCAAGTGGTGCGCAACCAAGCGGCGGGCGGCAAAAATCGCCCCGGAATGCCGCCCTTCAACGTGTTGTGAACCTTTCGAGGTTTCGCCTCTCCGACTAGAATACCCGGTCTCTATATTGACGCGACCGCTCCCCGGCGCCACGAAAACACCCCCACCACAAGGACCCGACTCTTGTTACGGACCCACACGTGCGGCGATCTACGACTATCTGACAAAGACACCGAAGCCACGCTTTGTGGCTGGGTGGATGTGAATCGCGATCATGGCGGCGGTGTGTTTGTCGACCTGCGCGATCGTTACGGAAAAACGCAAGTCGTGTTCGGTCCTGAGAGCGGCGCCGAACTGCTGGAGGCGGCTGGTCGGCTGCGGTCGGAATACGTGATTCGCGTCACGGGCGTCGTTTCCCAAAGGCCCCAAGGGCAGGCAAACCCCAAGCTTGCCAGCGGAGAAATCGAACTGCGTTGCCGGTCGCTGGAAGTGCTTAACAAAAGCGCTCCGCTCCCGTTCAACCCTGGGCAGGAGGAGTTGCCTGGAGAAGACTTGCGTTTGAAGCATCGGTATTTGGACCTGCGCCGGGAACAAATGCAGAAAAACCTGTTTTTGCGCAGCCGTATGATCAAAATCATGCGCGACTATTTCGAGGAGCAGCAGTTCATCGACGTGGAAACACCCATGCTGGGCCGCAGCACGCCGGAAGGCGCCCGCGATTATTTGGTTCCCAGCCGCGTTCACAACGGCCAGTTTTACGCGCTGCCGCAATCGCCGCAGCTCTACAAGCAAATTCTCATGATGGCCGGTTTCGATCGCTACGTGCAAGTAGCCAGATGTTTTCGCGATGAAGACCTCCGCGCCGACCGCCAACCCGAATTCACGCAGCTCGACTTGGAAATGTCGTTCGTCGACGCCGACGACATCATGCACCTGATCGACCGCCTGATGCAACGCTTGGCAAAAGACGTGCTGGGCCTGGAACTGAAACTCCCGCTGCCGCGCATGACCTACGACGAAGCCATGGAGCGTTTCGGACACGACGCCCCCGACTTGCGGTTCGGCATGGAGATCGTCGATTGCACCGACTTGGCCGCCAAAGCGGAATTTCGCGTCTTTCGTTCGGTGGCCGAATCTGGAGGACGGGTGCGGGGCATCAAGGCGGAAGGCGCGGCTACTAAATATTCGCGTCGTCTGCTCGATGATCTGACTGAATACGTCAAGAACGATTTCGGCGCCAAGGGCATGGCTTGGTTCCGTGTGGAAAAAGACGGAACCTTGTTTTCGCCCATCGCCAAAAACTTCGCCCCCGAACTGCTGGCGGAGTTCAAGCAGCGGTTTGATGCGCAACCGGGCGACCTACTGCTCTTCAGCGCCGATACTTGGGAAGTCACCTGCAAAACGCTCAACGGCCTGCGGCGGCGACTGGGCGAAGAGCTTGAACTGTATGAACCGGGGCAAATGCACTTTTCCTGGGTGGTGGAATTTCCCATGTTCGAGAAACTCCCCAATGAAGAACGTTGGACCGCCATGCACCATCCGTTCACGGCGCCGCGTCCTCAAGACGCCGCACAGTTGGCGACCGACCCCTCCGCCTGCCGCGCCGTGGCGTACGATTTAATCGTGAACGGCGCCGAAGCGGGTGGCGGCACGATTCGAATCCACGACCCCGACGCCCAACGGCAGGTGTTCGAGCTATTGGGAATCGACGCCGAAACCGCCGAAGAACGTTTCGGTTTCTTGCTCGACGCGCTTAAATTTGGCGCGCCCCCGCACGGCGGCATCGCTCTGGGCATCGACCGCCTAGTGATGGTGTTCGCCAACCTCGACAGCCTGCGCGATTGCATCGCCTTCCCAAAAACGCAAAGAGCGGCCGACCTCATGACCGGCGCCCCCGGCGATGTCGACCACGACCAGCTTCGAGAACTGGGGGTTCGAGTTGTTCGCGAAGACGAGAAATAAGCAGATGGCCAAACAATGACCGCCGGTTTGTGAAGATTCAGCGTCGGTCGTTTTCGAGCGTTCCTCCAAGCTGTTTTTTAGCCAGCAGAGTAAGGAGGACGCAGTTGCAACACTTCTTGATTGGGGCCACTCGTTCCGCGCCAATGACGAATGCGTCGCTCGAACGTGCGCCGTTGGGAATCGAAAACTCGCCCCGGATATTGATCCTGCAGCCAGTCGAAATGGGTGACCGCCCGAAGTCGCGACTCGCTTTCAAGCCGCTGCTGAACTTCCGGCCAGACTTCCGCAAACGGGTTGGCCCGCGTCCGCTAACAGCGTTCCGTTTGAATCATCCGACTAAAACGTTGGCCCAATGCATGAGCGGGCAATTCGATTTCGTCGAAATGCGGCGTCTTGTCGCCTTGATCAATCGCCTGCAATTCACAGGCGACCGCAGTCGCCTGACGAAGTAATGTTTCGAGTTTTTCGGTCAGCAAATTTGTTTTC
>QIKY01000141.1 GCA_003233175.1 Planctomycetaceae bacterium
TTCACTTTGTCGGCATCGAAACGCACCAGCACTTCACCAGCCGAAACATCAATTTTCGTCGACGCAACACCATCAAGATTCTTCAGTGCAGACCGCACCGTGGCGACACAAGCGGCTCAGGTCATGCCTTCCACGGTGAGCGTGCAGGCCTCCCCGGCGGCGGCAGCGGACGAAGCGGTTTGATCGACAGTTTCCGTAGGGATGGCGCCAGTCGCGTCGCCCGTTGAGTTGGTGGGCGCTGAGTTCGATGACGCGGGGCTGGACGGCGTCGTGGCCATATCTCCCGTGCAGCCAATCATGAACGACGCCACAACCGCGGCAGACGCAAATAGCGGCAGCCAAATTGTTTTTCTACGAAGCATTAAAGGTCACTCCCAAACAGTTATTTCCAAATGTCACGGCCGGAATAGAACGATACCACACGATGATATTGTCGGTCATACGATGTGTCGATATTGATTGTGACCGAGAATATGCTCAAATACCAGCCGTCTGAGCTCAAAACCGCCTTCGACCGATAGCCCGCCCCCATTCGGGCTTGTCGTTGAAACCCACTCCGCTGCTAGCATCGACGCCGCAATGTTGCCGCCGTATCCAGTATCGGCGGGACGTACCTCACGGGTGGTTGCAAGCAATCACCCCACGTTTCATTTTCCTCGCCTAGGGGTGCGACGTCCAACCGGCGGCGTCGCTACGTTCAGCAACCGACTCATGGCCGCCAAGCCTCCGGCTTGATGAGAATTCCATAACACCATTGCACGAAATAGATCTTGGGAAGGTTCTAAGAGCTCCTAACATAACCCCTGCTTGGCGTTCCAAACACGGAGTTTGACACTGACCTACCAAGTTGTGTTAGAAGGTATAAGGGTTGCATGGGTTGTTCCCGGAAGCCAGCGCGAAGTCAACTTCTTGCGCCTCAGACGCCGATCGTGAGCGATAGGCAGGCGTAGGGAACGCGCCGAACTTCACCGCTCGCTGGCGCCCCCCAGGAAAGGAATACCGATGTTCAGTCGTCGTTGGCTCGCCGCCCCGGTCATGGCCGCCGCCATTGGCGGACCTTACCTCGCCACCGAAGCGGATCTTGTCGGTTCGGCCAAATCGCAATGGACACAACTCTACGGCGCCAGCGAAAACGCGTCCGACACGGTTGGCGGTCTGGCCGGAATTAACAAAGGCGGGGTAGCCACGGGCCCGGTAACAACGGGCGACATTGCCGGTCCTGAGGTCAAACATTTCGGCGACGTCTTCCGGTTCGATGTCACACCCGCCTGGATCGTGCAGCGTTGGGCTCGCGTGACCACGCGTTTGGCCGATCTCACCCTCGATGGCTACCGCGTGCCCTTGGTCACTGGCGTGCAACTCCACGACCTCACCGGCACGCTAACCTACTATTTCAACCAACGCGGCGATGTGCAGCGCATTACGTTCGACGGCCACACCGGCGATCCTCGCGTGCTGGCGATGTTTCTCCATAACAACATGGGATTCGAACAGGCGATCAGCAGCCGGGTCGACTTGTATCTGGTCAAGTGGAACGGAACGCCTCGCAGCGCACTGGTCATTCGGCCCGCCGCCGTGGTTCGCAACGATCAACCGCACCGTCGGTTCGATGTCAAAATGGAAATCAACCGGCCCGGCGGCCAGTACCAACTCAGCGACGTCTTCGTGCGCGAGTTCACGGCTGAGAATGGGCTCACGTTCCGGTAGCGTGAAAACCGCCGGAAAACGGTTTTGTGCGGTCCGGCGTTCTGACTACAATTTCGGCAGGGAGTGGCGTTCGAGTTCGCCGATGCGTCGCTCCAGCAATCGAATCTGACGCTCCATGCTTTCGATGCGCTCGTTCAAGTGCTTCAATTCCTCGCCGTTGCGGCGTGAAGGGATCAATGATTCCAGACCGTGTTCAAGGTCGAGCAGTGCTTGAGGACCGCGACCCCGCCGCGCCCCGGGCGGAGGTTGGGCGTCGGTCAGAAAGACCGTGGTTCGCGCCGGTTGGCGGCCCGGAAGTTGGTAGGTCAGCGGCACGCGCTGCCCCACATGCAGCGTACCCATAATTCGCAGCAATTCATCGGCCGTCCTCACTGGCAGATCGGCCAACGCCACAATCATGGCGCCGGCGGGAACGCCGGCCCGGTCGGCCGCCATGCCGGGGTAAACCTGCTCCACCAGCGCCCCCGGTTGACCAAACATGCGCGGCGCCCCCAGCCGAACCCCCAACAGCGGCGGCGGTTCGTCGGCTGTATTTCCTTCCGCGTGGGGAGGAGCCGCAAAGCGAGGATTCGCCGGCGGAGGCGGAGCTTGGGGCGCGGTTGGTGCGAAGTCGGCGCGGCGCCCCATGAAGATTGTCTTGTTGAGGATGTTCTCGTGGCGTTCGAGTGTCAGGGTGAGTCGGGCGCCGACCGGCAAACGCGCCACGACGTCGACCAACTGCTGCACCTGCTCGATCTTCACGCCGTTGGCCACTCGAATAAAATCTCCCGACTGCACGCCGACCGCCGCCGACGGCCCGCTCGGCTCGACGCTCACCACATACACGCCGCCCCCTTTCGGGGAGTCGTCGGCCACCATCCCCAAGTAGCCAGACGCCGCCGCCGGCTGGTTGGGAACCGCAGGCCGGTTCGGCGCTGCATGCCGCGGATCGGCGCGGGCCACGTTGATCGCCAGGAAAAGAACGAGCGAGAGCGAGCACAAATACAATAGACGCATGGTTGGCGGCTCCTGTACGAAGAAGAAACGGTCCAACTTTCATTATACCGATTCACGTCGCGATACAGTATAAAAGCCCGACATTTTCAAAATGCCGGGCTTTTAATTCGGTCAGTTATTTGCGGACAGATCCTCAGCGGCGGAGCCATTTTCGCCCTGTCTGTTGCGACGCAGCTGTGCGTGGCGCGTTTTTCTCCGGGTTCGAGTCGCCGTGCCCGTGATGATGTTGGTGCTCGTGCTGTTGATTTGGGGGGGCCAGCAACTCCGCGGGCGGGGCCAGCAATTTTGCCTCTGGCTGCGGCGAGATTTGCGCCGGGGCGGCGTTGGGAACGCCGGGGCCGATTTGTTCAACGGCAGGAGCGCCCTCGGGAACGCTCGGTCCGACCTGCTCGGTTGTTGTCGCGGCGGGCGGCAAATCGAGAGAAGGTGAATCCAACAGAGGCGATTCGAGAGGCTGCGACTCCAACAGCGGCGATTCGGCGTAGACTGCCGACGAAAACACCGGCCGCGTGGGCGCCGGGTGGAACCGGGGAACTGGCGCCAGCGGCATCGCCTCTTCTTCCAGCGGTATTTCCGCAGAGGAGGTGAGCAAGCAGTGCGCATCGTAACCGATGCCGCAACAGCCGGTTGCCGCCAGCAAAACAAAAACACTCGCATTGGCCAGGAAATGCCGAAGTTTCATCGTACGGTCCGTCGAAGTGGAAAGGACCGACCGTGTATCGGCTTGGAGCGCGGCGGACTTTACAAAAAAACGGGGTCTTCCAGAATATTATTGGGTCGTTCCAGAATACGGGCGGCTTACTATTCGACGAAGAACCCAACATTAAAAGCCCGGCATTTCAATAATGCCGGGCTTTTTGTATCGCCATCGGCAGCGAAATGCCGCCGCGACGCCTAGCGATTTCTGAGTGCGGCGTTATCCACCGCTTTCATTTCGCTCCGGCAGTGCGGACAACACGCCTTGGCGCCCGCATGCACGCCGACCACCAATCCAATACCAGATACATAACAACAGGCTCGGCAAAACCATTTCACACTACCGTCCTCCATGTTGTGGCGTTGGTTCGAAGCTCTGAACCAACCGCCCTCCATGCATTTGGCGAGTGCGATAAAGAAGCGCTGTTTGGAGGAACGACGCCTTCAACCGCCAACTGCGTTTAATGAAACCGCTGGTTGTTATCGGCAGGGAAGCGGCTCCGCTTGAACACGGAAATTCAGTTTTGAATATCTGTTGCAATCAGCGTGATCGGGCAATGCCAAGAACCGCAAATTAAAAGCCCGGCAAGTTCAGTAGTTCCAAGTTTGGCCGAATTTCGTTGGTCGCCGCAAGGCGAATACCCCGCAGGGGTTGCATACCATAGCCCAGGGTAAGCGGCA
>QIKY01000266.1 GCA_003233175.1 Planctomycetaceae bacterium
TCGATGTTTCACTCAGAGGAACAACCACGCCGTTACACGGCAATGAGTTTAACAATTCAAAACCACCAAGTCGTCACTAATTTCGCGAGCGCTCCTAAGACGGGCAAGAGCGCCCGTCGTAGTACCTGTCCAAATACTATTCCGTGTTTTTCAGATGTCGGCAAAGCCGAAGCGACGGTCAGGCGTATTTGATTTCATATCCTGGAAGGAGTGGTGTTCGCTGCACTCGACCACCGGCTAATGGCTGGCAAGCCTCCGGATTGGCGGGGATTTCATAACACCATTGCACGGAATAGATCTTGGACAGGTGCTTACGGTAAGTTCTCATCCGCCGCTTGCCTTCGGCTTTCCGTTCAACGAGCCATTGCTATCCACGTGAAGTATAAGCGGGCGGCAAATACATTGCAGGATGGATCCTAATGTGAAACGCCTCACCGTTTGGCGCCGTTCGGTGAACTAGACTTGCAGCGTTGCCGCCGATAAGCTGAACACTGATTCGGAAACACACTTCTCGGAACCGTTTTTTTCTCATTTGATTTGGAGCAGGGATTATGAGCCATCAGGATGTTGACCGTCGTAAATTCAATCGTTTGGCCGCCGCCGCCTTCGGAGGCTTGGTGGCGGGCGCATCTGTTGGCTGTGGGAGCAAAACCACGCCCGCGCCGTCTGCCAGTGAAGCACCGGCGCCAAGTACGGGCAGCGGCATGGTCGACGATGCGGAAACCGCCATGACCGATACCGAAGTGCATCTTTGCCGAGGGCTCAATGCCTGCAAGGGCAAGGGCGCCGATGGCAAGAACGATTGTGCCGGCAAGGGTTCCTGCGGCACCGCCGAACATCATGGCTGCCATGCCAAAAATGCCTGCAAGGGGCAAGGCGGATGCGGCGAAACCGCCGGCGCCAACGACTGCAAGGGCAAGGGCGAATGCGCTGTTCCCCTGATGGACGACACCTGGAAGAAAGTTCGCGCTCAGTTCGAGGAAAAATACAAGGCCGAAGGCAAGGAACTCGGCGCCGCGCCCGCCAAAGCTTAAAACGCTGGTAAACGCGGCGGAACAAGCCAGCGGTGTTAAAACAAAAGCCCGGCATTTTCAAAATGCCGGGCTTTTAATCCGCTGGCGCCGCTATACTTCCCACCATTACCAATGCCTCGTTGAACGGCAAGCCGAACGGCGACTGAAACTTTTCCGGTAGGATGCAGCCATGCCTCGTTTAGGATACGACCATCTGGGATTGGGCGTCGGCCTGCGTAGCGTTCATTATCGACACATTCTGGAGCACAACCCAGACGTCGACTGGTTCGAGATCATCTCGGAAAACTACATGGACTCGCGCGGTAGGCCCCGCTATGTGTTGGATCAAATCGCGGAGCGCTACCCGATCGTAATGCACGGCGTTTCGCTTTCGATCGGCAGCACCGACCCGCTGAATTTCGAGTACCTGGCGAAAATCAAATCGTTGGCCCAGGCGACGCGGGCGTTGTGGGTGTCGGACCACCTCTGTTGGACGGGAGTTGCGAGCCGTAACACGCACGACCTCCTCCCCCTGCCGCTCAATGAAGAGACATTGCGGCATGTCGTGGCGAGGATCAAGATCGTGCAAGATTTTCTCGGCCGGCCGCTCGTCGTGGAGAACCCCAGCACGTATCTGACCTTTGCCGATTCCACCATGGACGAATGGGAGTTTCTGGCCCGCATGGCCGAAGACGCCGACTGCGGCCTGCTGCTTGATGTGAACAATGTTTACGTTTCGAGCGTCAATCATGGATTCGACCCGGCCGAATATCTGGACGCCGTTCCGCACCAGCGCGTGGTGCAATTTCATTTGGCCGGCCACACGAACATGGGCGCCTATTGCATCGACACCCACGATGGCCGGGTGATCGATCAGGTGTGGGAGTTGTATCGGCGGGCCAGCCAACTCACCGGAGGGGCTTCAACGCTCCTGGAGTGGGACGCGCGTATCCCGTCGTTCGAGGAAGTTCACAACGAAGTGCTCAAGGCAAAACAGTTTTTAAGCGGCGGTTCCTTGCCGGCAACGTCGGCTTCTGCTTCTGCGTCTACTGAAATTTTGACGCCCGAACACCGCGCCGCCACGGCGCCGCATCCGTTGCATTACGCGCGGCCGGAGGTGGAATGACTGCCAATCTTCGCAATTTGGAACAGTTGCAGCGTTGGCTACAAGCCGTGATCACGCACCCGGCGGGCGTCGGTGCGGGCGTGCTCTCGGCGGAAGCACAAGCCGCTATTGGTTTGGCCGGCGGATTAGCGGGCGGTTTGACCAGCAAGGAACTCGAAACCGTGGTTCTTTCCACCGACGCGGTGAGTAGCGAAGAGCGGCTGGCCGTTTATGGCAACGCCTATTTCGCCCGGCTGCTGGAGTGCATGCAAGACTTTTTTCCTGTGCTGGTGTTCGCGCTCGGTGAAGACGCCTTCAATCAACTCGCGCTGGGCTATCTGAGCGCCCACCCGCCGACAAGCTACACCTTGGGACGCCTAGCCGATGGTTTCGCCGATTTCCTAGAGGAAACCAGGCCCCGGGAGCCGAACGCCAAAACGGCGGCGAACGTTCAAACCAACCCGAATTCAGCGTCTGGCTCTTCGCTTCGTTGGCCGGAGTTTTTGGTCGATCTGGCCCGTTTGGAGTGGGCGATCGACCAAATATTCGATGGCCCGGGAGTCGAGAACGAACCCGCGCTGCTACCTGAAGAAATGCAGAACATATCGCCCGAACATTGGATCGATGCGCGTCTGCTGGCGGCGCCTTGTCTACGTTTGCTCGAATTCCGCTTTCCCGTCAACGACTATTACACCGCTTACCGCAAAGACGAATCACCGCCAATTCCCTCGCCGCGTGATACGTATCTGGCCCTTACCCGGCGCGATTATGTGGTGCGCAGGATCGAACTTTCGCGTCCTCAATTCGACCTGCTCACGCGTTTGCTCAGCGGCGCCACCGTGGGAGAGGCAATCTCGCTGGCGGCGGAATCGGTCGACGATCTTGAATCGTTCGGCGGCGCGTTGCGAAATTGGTTTTCCGTTTGGGCGGCGGAAGGATTTTTTCAACGTATCGAGTCGCGCTAAGGAGCCGTCACGAAATAAGTTCCCGGTTGTAGCTCAAAAAAACCCAGCATTTTCAAAATGCCGGGCTTTTAATTCGGTAGGTAAATTCGGGACCGTGCCTAATACAAGCACGAAGCGCAAGCGAGTGAATCAGCAAACGGTCATTCCCGCGTAGGCGGGAACCCAAAAAAACTCACGGACTCCCGCTGCACGCGGATAAGTTATTTTCCGCCGCTCGCCTGCCACCATGGCACGGAATAGATCTTGTGTTTTCTCGGAGCGTTTCGGTCGGCTCAAAATTCGTCGCCGCCGCGAGAACGACCTTTCTTGCGGATTTCGTTGAGCTTTTTGGTTTTCTCAGCGGTTATCACCGCTTTTCGGCGTCGCAATTCAGCACGGATCAGATCCTGGTCCGGTTTGCTGAGTTTTTTCAAGGGGAGCTTCATCTCCTTGCCGTCTTTGTCGATGGTGGCCAATTTGGATTTGATTGAATAATCAACAAAAGTACCTTGGAACGTACGTTTTCCGGTGCTGTCGGTCCAAGTGCGGAGCTTTAATAGTTCGGGATCGGTTTTTGGGATTTCGACTTTTTTGACTCTTCGCCGGCCACCTTCGGCGCCAATCCCCGGGCCGTCATCGCCATAGAGGTTTCCCTCTTCCAGCCCGGCGCCGGTTGTCGCGGGGTCGCCGAAACTAGCTGGGTCGCCCTCTCCGCCGCCGTATGCCGCAGGGTCGCCCTCTGCGCCACCAGCGAATGCCGCTGGGTCGCCCTCGCCGCCAGCGAATGCTGCTGGGTCGCCTTCACTACCCGCGTATAATGAAGGGTCGTCGCCACCAGCGAATTCTGCCGGGTCGCCTTCCGCACCAGCTCCGTACAACCCTGCGCCTTCCATTGCCGGGTCGCCTTCAGCGCCGCCAGCGAATTCTGCCGGGTCGCCCTCTGCACCGGCTCCGTACAATCCTGCGTCTTGCATTGCCGGGTCGCCAGCGGCGGAAGGATCGTTTGCGTTAAGCCCAGCGCCA
>QIKY01000008.1 GCA_003233175.1 Planctomycetaceae bacterium
TCTCACTCCTTCCGATGACAAATGACTATTGTCAAATAACTATTGACAATTTCCTGCTCAATACGGCCGCTTGGATGGCCTTCAGACCCGGTTCCTGCTCAATACGGCCGCTTGGATGGCCTTCAGACCCGGCGCCAAAAAAACTTATGTATAAACAACAGTCCCCTGGTTCAACCTACCCAGTTTCGCGGAGATGCTCCCTGCACACCATAATACGGAAGTGGTCGCGGGGAAGGCCATTGCAAGTGGTCTCCATGCATTTGAGCATAAATGACAGCGAGGGCGCCCCACTTAAAACAAAAGTGATAAAATATAATCCATTAAATTTCTTGACAACATAACAATTGCCGTTCTAATGCGGGTACACCTTTCGTCGGGCGGATTTCCTTTTCACTTCTTTTCAAAAGGAGACAGGGCATGAAGAAGTCCCTTGTCGTGACGACCTGCTTGGTCGCTCTGTTGGCTTTGGCAGACTCTGAAAGCAGCGCTCAGGCGCCAAAATGTTTCGAGCATGTTCCTACGACGAATGCGGAGTTGACGCCAAAACAACAGCGCGTGCTGACGCTGGTTCGACAGGAGCGAACGGCCGGAGAGGTGAAGATCGTTACGATTACGGATGGGGCCTGGCTGGGCGACTCCGTACGCTTCAATTTTAACGACAACGCACCGCTCGCCTACACCAAAATGGCGCGAGTCATGAAGGGCGACACCGTCGTAAAATGGAACGGGCTGCTACAGGGGTTGCCCGAGAATGCCGCCCCGGCTCGCGCCGAAATATTTGCCCGCGGCAAGAACACGTTTGGAACGTTTCACACCGCGGACGGAGTGTTTTCCATCACGCCGCTGGGCGGCGGCGTGCATGCGGTCATCAAACGCGATCTCACCAAACTGCCAGCCGATCATCCGCCCAAATTCAAGGAAGTGGAACAAAAGAGGCGAAAAAAGCCTGAAGTCAGTCCGCCGCTTGCCGATACGCCTCCCATTGTGCATGAGGTTCGCGTGCTGGTCGTCTACACGCCCAAAGTGTTTGAAAAACGTGGTATAGGCGACAATCCGGCGGAGCAGCAGGCAGAGCTCGCATTATTCATTGGCGGCTTGATAAACGACACCAATCTGGCATATCAAAGAAGCGGAATCAACATTCGATTGTTGCTGGCGCACGCGGCGATGGTCAACTATGCAGATTCAGGTAAATTGGAAACCGACCTGGAACGTTTACGAAAAGACGGCGATGGCCACCTCGACAACGTCCACACACTGCGAAACACCCACGCCGCAGACATCGTCGTGATGTTGGTCCGAGAAGCGGATTACGCCGGTTTCGCCGCCGATATTTTGGCCAAGCCAGAGACTGCCTTCGCCGTGCTGGACGAAGAATATAACTGGTATTACACCTTCGCACATGAAATCGGGCATCTGATGGGAGCGCGTCACGATTTAACGGCCGACCCGAATATCACGCCATTTCAGCATGGGCATGGATTTCAACACCTGGTCTTAAACGGCTGGCGAACCATTATGGCCTATGACGGGACATGCACGTGCGTGCGCCGGCCGATTTGGTCAAATCCTGGCAAAAAAATTCAGGGAATCGCCACCGGAACGGTGGATTACAACGACAACGCGCGCGTACTGCGACACACCGCGCCCCAAGTTTCAGCGTTTCGTCCTTAGCGCCTGTCCAAGATATATTCCGTGCAATGGTGTTATGGAATTCTCATCAAGCCGGAGGCATGGCAGCCATTAGCCGGTGGTCGAGCGCAGCGAACACCACCGGTAGGCCAACGCGATGCATCCCGGCGGGATGCCAGACCGAGCGGCTCAAAACAACGCCGTCATGCGCCCCGCCGCCCACCGTTGGAGTTCACGCTTCAGCGTGCTTTATTTTTGGAGGTGTGCGTGATTTCAAAAGCACGCTGAAGCGTGAACTCCAACGGCGCTTGGCGTCTCGATCCCCCCGGTGGGGTTCGCTGTGCTCGACCAGCGGCTCATGGCTATTATCCGTCCAGGATAAAAAACCAAAGACGCCCGTCCTGCGGAGTTTTGAAGTAACTCGCCCTTGCCTCAGTTTTTCAATGTCACTTATTTCGCCTTGTTTTCTCAGGCTACTCAGAGCCCCACGCTTTTCCGGGGCTCGCAGTCACCCCTTTCTTACAGGCAGAATTGCGATAGCAGTTCAAGTCGTCAAAACTTGAACTTGAACGACGCAAAGTTTCGCTTCTTCCCTTCGCCCCATGTAAATTTGGCAGGATATGCGGCCTGTTTGCCAGACCGTGGAGTATTCACTTGGCGTGCGCCGATTTATCCCTTCGGACCTACTCCCCGCCCGACAACGCCCCCTGGGCGCCGGTCCACACTCACCGAGACACTACCAAGATTCATAATTCGCCGGTATCGGTCCCCCCGCACTGATGCCGCCAACCCATGGCAAGACCCATTCATGTATACCCCCGCCTTCCGTTTGCAATTTGGGCGTCTGCTGGCATTTCTGGCGTGCGGCGTTGTTGTGGGGCTCACAACATTCGAATCCCACGTGGTTGGTTCCGAACTTCGGCGTTCGGCCATCGTTAAAGCAGTGGAAGGCGCCCAGCCTTCGGTTGTTAATATTCACGGTCGGAAAACGATCCGCGACGACGTGGGCGGCGAGAATTTCAATCAAGTGAATGGGATGGGCACTGGCGTCATCATTGATGAGCGCGGCTATATCATTACGAACTATCACGTTGTGGAAGGCGTCGGTCGGATTCAAGTCACGCTCCACGACAAGCGTTCTCGGATTGGGCGATTGGTGGCTCACGACCGAAAAACCGATATGGCGATCGTCAAAATCCCCACCGACGCGCCGCTGCCGGTGGTGAAAATTGGCACTTCGAGCGATCTACTGCAAGGCGAAACGGTAATTGCCGTGGGGAACGCCTACGGCTACGAAGACACCGTAACTCGCGGCATCATTAGCGCTCTGCACCGCACGGTGCAGGTCAGCGATGAACAGCAATACCGCGATTTGATTCAAACCGACGCCAGCATCAACCCGGGAAATTCCGGCGGGCCGCTGTTGAATATCGATGGCGAAATGATCGGTATTAACGTTGCGGTTCGCGTTGGAGCGCAAGGCATCGGCTTCGCCATTCCGGTGGACGAAGTCATGGTGATTGCCGCCCGCCTGTTGAATGCCGAGCGCATTGGGGGGATGTGGCATGGCGTTGAAGGGAAGTCGGTTTTCGGCGAGAGCGGCGCCCAATTTATCGTGACCTCCGTTCAGCCGAATAGCCCCGCGGCGCGTGCAGGAATTCATAAAGACGACGTCATTGAGGCCGTTGGCGATACGCAAGTCAAACGAGCGCTTGATTTTGAGCGAGGCATTTTACATAGCGAACTCGGCGAAGAGATTTCCGTCGCAGCGCGGCGCAAGGAAGAGTTGCTAAAACTGAGCTTGGTGGTGCGTGGCGCGCCGCGCGTTGCTGAATCGCCTCAAGACGACAGTTGGCAACAACTCGGCTTGCGGCTCAAGCCGCTGGCCAAAACGAACTTCCAACGAATGAACACTCGCTTTCGCGGCGGGTTGTCGGTTGTGGCGGTCAGACCCGATAGCCCCGCGGCCGCAGAGGGAATTCAACCCGGCGACGTGCTCGTCGGCATGCACGTTTGGGAAACCGTCAAACTCCAAGACGTTGCATACATTTTGAGCCGGCCCGACTTGAAGCAGCTACAACCGCTCAAATTCTTCATCGTCCGCGACAACGAACCTCTCTACGGACACCTCCAGGTTTCGGTGGCCGCTCGATAGACGCTCGCCACGCATTCGGGCCGCGCGTTTTTTTATTGTCGCTTTCCGACTCTCGGATGGCGGGGAAGCCGACCCTATTCCGGGTTTTCCGTGAAGAATCCCCCTGCAGAGTGCGTCTAAAACTAACGGGATATGAGCCAAGGAGGAGCAAAACGTTTCAAGGTGAATGAGCA
>QIKY01000081.1 GCA_003233175.1 Planctomycetaceae bacterium
CACAGCCGCCTTCGGCTTGCCGTTAAACGAGCTATTGTCAAGCCGTGTTAAGTATAACGCTATTTCCGGATGCTTCGCCTAAACGCCGCGCCTACGCCGGAAGATTTTCCAACGCCTCGCGCACCGATTCGAGTTGCCGCTGCGATTGGCTGAGGTTGTCGCGCTCCTTGGCCACGACCGCCTCCGGCGCACGTTCGACAAAGCTCGCGTTGGCGAGTTTTTTCTCTTTCGATTGAATCAATTTCAGCAAGTTTTCCTCCTGCTTGTTGAGTTTCTCGCGCTCGGCGGCGAAATCGATCAGCCCCTCCAGGTCGACATACATATCGATTCCCGGCAAACTGCTGGGCGAATTCGTTTTCGGCGCCTGGGCGTCGGGCGCGCAAGCGGTGCAGTGGGCGTTGGCCATCTGTTTGAAATAGCGCGTCATCGGCTGCAAGAGCGATGTCGTTTCCTCGTCGCACCGCACGACAAAATCGATCGGCTTGCTGGGCGCGATATTCTGCCGGCTCCGCGTTTCACGCAGCGCGCCCAGCACCGCTTGAAATCGCTCGAAACGGGCCTCGATTTCCAAGTCGATTCGAGCCTCGTCGGCTACGGGATACGCCGCCGTGATTAAATCTTCGGACGCCGGTTCGGCCACCGGCAAACCACGCGCCGGCGCAACCTGCCCCAACAGCCGCCAGACCTCTTCGGTAATAAACGGCATGATAGGATGCAACAGCCGCAAGAGGTTATCGAGCGCGGTGGTCAACACGCGGCGGGCCACCGGGCCCTCTTTTGCATCGGGCAAACGGCCCTTGACCATTTCGACGTAAAAGCTGCAAAAGTCATCCCAGGCAAATTCATAGAGGGCCCGCGCGGCGTCGGAATAACGATAAGCCGCCAGCGCTGCGTTGACTTCCCGCGTGACGGTCGCCAGACGGCTGAGGATCCAACGGTCTTCAATTTGCAGGGCGGCGTCGGGCGTGTCGTCGGGGGCGTATTCGCCCAGATTGATCAAGGCGAACCGCGAAGCGTTCCACAGCTTGTTGCAGAAATTCCGGCCCAACTCGAATCGTTCGGCCACCACCGCCCCGCGCGGCAGCGCACGGTCTTGCTCGGTTCGCGCCCACTGCGTGGAGAACGGCTGTTTGCATTTCGGGCATTCGATGCGCGGCAGCTCCCGGTTCTTCTTGGTTTGCTCGATCGGCGTTTCACAATGCGGGCATTCGAATTGCACCGGCATTCTGACGTCTTGCGTTTCGGTGGTCAGATGCGCGATGCCAAACCGGAGCGCGTCGGCGCCGAATTTGTCGATCACGTCGGAAGGGTCGACGCCGTTGCCCTTCGATTTCGACATCGTTTCGCCGTAGCCGTCGAGAATCTTGGGGTGAATGAACACTTCGCGGAAGGGGATTTCGCCTTGATTATTCAGCCCCGCCAGCACCATGCGGGCCACCCAGAGCGTGATGATGTCGCGACTCGTGATCAACGTGCTGGTGGGGTAATAGTAGGCCAATTCGGGCGTTTTTTCCGGCCAGCCGAGCGTGGAGTGCGGCCACAACGCGGAGCTGAACCAGGTGTCGAGCACATCTTCCTCGCGCACATAACCTTGCGCCTCCAGCCGCGCGATGAACTCCGCGTCGTCTTCCTGGGGGCAGACGTGAATCGTGGCGTAGGGCAGTTTCACATTCTTGGCGCCTTGCACCGTATTGTCATGCTCCACGGCCGCCGCCCGTTCGAGATCGGGCTCGGTTTGAAAACAAGCGCTGCCGCTCAGCACGGCGGGATCTTGCTCCAAGGCGCTCACGCGTTGTTGGTGCGTTTTGGCGTCTTGGCAAACCAACGACCAAATCGGAATTTGATGCCCCCACCAAAGCTGCCGGCTGACGGGCCAATCGCGTTTTTCGGCCAACCAATCGATGTACCCCTTAGCGTACCGCGCGGGGAGGATCTTGATGCGGCCATCGGCCACGGGGTCGATAGCTGATTGCGCCAACTGCTCCATCTTGACGAACCACTGATCGGCCAAACGCGGTTCGATCGGCGTTTTGCTGCGATCGGAATGCGCCAGATCAATCAGCCGATCTTCCACGTCGCCTAGCAACCCGGCTTGCTCCAAATCGGCCACGACCTGCTTCCGCGCCGCCTTCATGGTCAGACCTTCGTAGTCGCCGGCGTTTTCGTTCAGCAGGCCGTCGGCTTGCAGAATGTTGATCATCGGCAGCTTGGCGCGCATGCCGACTTCGTAATCGTTGGGGTCGTGCGCGGGCGTGATTTTCACGCAACCGCTGCCCAGTTCCGGCTTCGCCCAGACGTCGACAATGAGCGGAATTTCCCGCTCCAACAAGGGCAGCATCACCTTACGGCCGTCGAGCGCCATGTCGCGGAGTTGTTCCAAACGGGGAAGCATTTCCTGGCCGCGCTGCGCCAAGGCTTCGATTTGCTGCTGCAACGCGGCTTGTTCCTTCACAGGCGCCTTGGCGAGTTTCTCCTCAAGCTCCTCTCGCGCCTTTTGCAAGGCGCGGGCGGGGGCGGGGTGGACCGCCACGGCGGTGTCGCCGAGCATCGTTTCAGGACGCGTCGTGGCGATGGTTACAAAGGCGGGTTCGCCGGGCTGGGGGTCGATAACGGGATAACGAAAATGCCAAAAATGCCCTTTGGTTTCCTTGTGGAACACTTCGTCGTCGCTGACGGCGGTTTGCAGGAAGGTGTCCCAGTTGACCAAACGCTTGCCGCGATAAATCAGTTGTTTGCGGAACAGGTCGAAAAAAGTCTGCCGCACGGCGCGAGCGCATACGGGATCGAGCGTGAAGCGAAACCGCTGCCAATCGCAACTGCAACCCAGCCGTTTGAGCTGCCCCACGATGCGCGTTTCGTATTCGTCTTTCCACTCCCAAATGCGCTCGACCAACTTATCCCGGCCCAGGTCGTGCCGGGTGAGCCCCGATTCCTCCTTCAACCGCCGCTCAACCACCGCCTGCGTGGCGATGCCGGCGTGATCGGCGCCGGGCATCCAGAGCGTGTTGTAACCCTGCATGCGTTTCCAGCGGATGAGAATATCTTGCAGGGTGTTGTTCAGCGCATGGCCCAAATGCAAGGCGCCGGTAACATTCGGCGGCGGAATAACAATTGTGAACGGCGTGCGGTTGGGATCGGGCTCGCTATGGAAGTAGCCCTTTTGCTCCCACATGGCGTAAAGGCGCGTTTGGGCTTCGGCGTGATCGAAGCGATTGGGAAAATCTTCGGCTGAAAACATCGGCATCGTCCAATACAGGCGGCCCGCGCGTGGCGGCCCAAATTCAGTGAAAGTAAGGTGGTGGCTGGCAACCCACGGCGCGCGGGCGATCACTCTACGAAAGCAACGCCGTGGCCGGCGAAACCTGCACGGCGTCTCGATAAAGTTTGTACTCGATGGCGTCGATCAGAGCCATCCAACTGGCCTCGATGATATTCTCATGCACGCCGACGGTGCCCCAGGTTTCTTGCCCGGCGGCGCTTTCCACAATAACGCGAATTCTGGCCGCGGTGCCCGCTTCGGAATTGACAGCGCGCACCTTGTAATCGACCAACCTCATGGCGCGCAGCGCCGGGTAGGTTCCGTTGAGCGCTTTGCGCAGCGCGGCGTCGAGCGCGTTGACCGGTCCATCGCCTTCGGCCACTTCATGGCGAATTTGATCACCCACGCGAAGTTTCACCGTGGCTTCGGTGAGCAGCCGCCCGGCGCCGTCGGTCCCGACTTCCACATGGTATTTGATGCACTCAAAATGTGGTTCGAAGGTGTCGGCGCATTTTTTCACCAACAGATCGAAAGAGGCTTCAGCCGCTTCAAATTGGTAACCTTGGTTCTCCAACGCCACGACTTTGGTCAGAATATCGTCCATCAGACGACGATCGTTTTCAATATGGTGCTTGGTTGCCAGGGCAATGATATTGGAGCGGCCGGAAAGTTCGCTGACCAAAATCCGACGTTCGTTGC
>QIKY01000299.1 GCA_003233175.1 Planctomycetaceae bacterium
GAGGCGCTCTGGAACTGGTTGGTTGACGACAGGGAATCAGCCAGCGAATTTGTTTTAACTCAGCTTTTGCAGGCGCCCTGCGGAAGCTGGCGAGACAACTTGGTGTTGCTCGCCGAAGAAACATGGTATGACTCTCCAGGGCAACGAAGCCAGCTTATCGATTGCCTGCTTGATATCGCATTGAAACGCCGCAATGATGTCGACGCTGCGGCGGAGCCTGTCTCTTTCGCCGCCATTCGTCGTGCGGCGTCTATCCTACCGGTTGAACAACTTGATCGGCTGTCTGACTTTTTGAGGCCGTCGGCGGTGAATACGGTCGCTGTGACTCTGCGTTCGTTAGTTCGAATCATTGAAGCTGAAATTCCTTCCGTTACTTGCGAAACACGCCTCTCCGAACGGCTCGCCACATTGGTGGGGAAGTACATCGACCCTGATGTTTATCGGCGCGGCGACGTAGACGCTATGTTGTTCAACGGCTTGTTGCTTCTCGCTGTCCTCAACCCACCCGCTTTCGAGTCTGCCGTGGGCGGTCTTCGTGGATTAAATCGCCCGTATCTTTTCTGCCAACTTCGCGAGGAGTTGCTGACGATGCGAAATGGCTGGGGAGTAGATGAAAGGCGCGCCGACGATGGCAGGATTGACAAGGCGGTGGCGGCAATTGATCGACTGGCTCACCAAGCCAAGTGATGCACCGTCCAGCAACGTCAGAAAAACAGTTCTCGTTCGCGATCTAACCGAGGGACGTTCATTTTCCGCCCTTTCCTTGTTGGGCGTGTTTGTAGGAGCACACTCCACTTTTGTGGAGCATGCGGCGCTCCTGGCGGATGACCGTGATCTTCCCGGGAGCATCCCGGTATTACACATGGGCCCGCCGCTTGTGTCGGCCCTGAACGAAGATTGCGTGCTACCCCCTGACTTGGCGTTTTCTTTCGCCCTTGATGAACCTCAGAAAACGAAGATCGAGCGCTGGGCGGCTAGAATCGCCGAAGAGAAAGGTCCTCTCGACAAACGCCGATACATAATCGATCCTGCTGTTAAGCCGGAAAGATCGGAACGCGGGAGGATAAAGTATCACCGGTTCAGTTGTGCCGGCTATGCTTTTGAAGCTTTCCGCCAGATCGACATTACTCTGTGTGATTGTGGGCAATTGCCGCTCGCGAGCCAGAAACTTTTGAACATTGTATACGACGACCTTCCCTCCATCATGGATCGCCCGAAGCTTCGCAAATACTACGGCATTGGCGATGATCCGCCTTGGCCGGTTCTCCTACCGGCATACCTTTTTCACGGCGCCGAAACGCATGCCCAAAATGAGGGCTCGGCGTTTAAGGTTCCGCATGTTGGATACGCGAATTATCCCGCCGGCATGATCGCAAACGAATGATCATGTCAACGGAATTTGCAGGCCGTCGTAGGCGAGTTCCATTCCGGGGGGCAGTTCGGCGTTGGTGGCTTCGTGCTCCAAGTCGTGCGACATATGCGTGAAATACGTTTTCTTGGCGCCAACGCGGCGAGCCGCCTGCACGGCTTCATCCAGACTGAAGTGCGTGGGGTGGGGCTTTTTTCGCAATGCGTCAACAATGAACACGTCCAACCCTTCGAGCAGCGGCCAACTGGCGTCGGGAATTTCGTTGGTGTCGGTGCAATAGGCAACACGGCCAAAACGAAAACCGAGCACGCGGAAGTGCGGTCCGTGGTGCAGGCGAATGGGAATAACATCGGCGCCCAGCAGCCTGAACGGCGATTCGTCGATCTGGCGAATCACGAGATTCGGAACAGCGCCACGATGAGTTTGCTCCCGTTCAACAAACGCGTAGTCGAACGATTGTCGGATCCGACGCTCCACCACGCCTTCACAATACAGCGGAATGGCGGCGCCCAGTTGAAATGGGAAGAGCCGCAGGTCGTCGAGTCCGAATACGTGGTCGGCGTGGTCGTGGGTGAAGAGGGCGGCGTGCGCGATGCCGATTCGCTCGCGCAAGAGTTGGAATCTTAAATCGGGCGGCGTATCGACCAGAAGATTTCCCTCGGGCAAACCGATCGCCAAGCCGCAGCGGGTGCGTTGGTTGCGAGAGTTCAGGCTTTGGCAAACCGGGCACCCACAGCCGATCATCGGCACGCCCACCGACGTGCCCGTGCCCAGAAACACGAGTTGGCCGCGAATATCTCGGCTGACGAAATTATTTGTCACGGCGCCACGTATGCTTCGCTCAGGCAACTGTTGTATAAATGCTGGCTAAGAGCCGCAGCCTAAAGTGTATTCATCCCGCAAGCAATGCGTAAGCATCACAATACCGGAAAACAAAAACAAGTTATGAAGAAGAAAAAGAAGAAGAGGGCGCCGAAGCCCAATCCCCCAGCGCCGCAACCGCGTTCGTGGGTTCGCCGCCTGCGTCTGCGGCTTTTTCAAGGCGTGCTCGCGGTGGGACCGGTTGCCGTGACGTTTTGGATCTTTTTCTGGTTGTACAACACGCTTCGCCATGTGGTCATCGACCCGGTCGCGAAAGTGGTGTTGTACCTCTGGGGGCAGCCCTTGGCCGACGGCGAGACGCTGCCGCCTTTCATCGCGACGTACATCGCGCCGGCCATGGCGGTGGCGATTGTGCTGAGCTTTCTGTATGTGATGGGCTCATTGTTTCAGTCGCAGATCCATAAAACGATCGACTGGCTGTTGCTCAAGGCGCCGATTGTCAACACGATTTACTCGGCCGTTCAAAAGGTGTTTGAATCGATCGGGCGGCAGACAGATAAACCCCAATTCCAACGCGTGGTGCTGGTGGCGTTTCCGCACCCCGGCATGCGCGTGCCGGGTTTCGTGACCTCCACCTGCCGCGACGCACTCACCGGAAAAACGATCCTTTGCGTGTATGTTCCCACCACGCCGGTGCCCAGCAGCGGCTACATGCTCTTAATTCCCGAGGAAGAAGTGACCGAACTTGATTGGGATCTCAACGAAACGCTGCAAGCCATTGTTTCCGGCGGCATTTCCGTACCGCCGCAAGTCAACTACTTCGCCCCTCCGGCGCCGCCCAAACCGGGGACGTAGCGGTTTTTATTTTCCGTTTGCACAAGCCGTTTGGGAAAGCTATCTTCCCGCTTTCGCATGTGCTTGGTCGTAATCGCGGCGGGCTGGCCCGGCTGTATCGGTGGCAATGCTTGGGTGGCGTTCGGCTGCAAGATGCTCGCGCCTCAGACGTCGGGCTGCACGGCTCTTAATGATCACGACACTAAGGCCAAAATTCTTTTCTCGCAGCCGGCGAAATTTCGCAACTCTCGAAGCACCGGGCGACGATACGCAAGAATGCCACACGTTGGAAAAGTGTGTGGAACGGATTCCATCGACGGAGATCACAAGATCTCCGGCACACTCGAACACCAGTCGATTGAAAGCAGCGCAACGGATGCCGCGCTTTCATCACGGATGACATTCCCTATTCGAGGAGTCGAATGATGCGATCGTTCTACATGAAGGGCGCTGCCTGGGCGCTGGGCGCCGCCTGTTTAGTCGGAAATGCCTTGGTCGGAAACGCCCAAGCGCAATACTCGCAATACGCCACGCCGTCGATGCTGCCCGGCGGCCGTTACCCGACCTACACCGCCTACCAAGACCAACTACAACTTCCCGCCCCGCCGGCGCCGACAAGCGAATCTCTTCACATCGAAGAAACGCCACACGTTCATGGAAGCGGCGGACATGGGCTCCACGCCGATGGCGCCGCCATCGACGAAAGCTGCGCTGAAATCGTCCAGAGCGTTTGGCAGGCGCCGCGATGTGGATGGTTCGGCAGCGTGGGCGGACTGATCATGACCCGCAGCGACGAAAATGAACTCTGGTTCAGCTACGACGACGCCATCATCACCAGCCAGATCATCGGCAGCCGCGACGCCAACATGGATTACACCGGCGGCGCCGAAGTGCGTTTCGGCCAATACTTCAACGGCGGCAAGCA
>QIKY01000048.1 GCA_003233175.1 Planctomycetaceae bacterium
GGTGCGCCGAATGGTTCCGCAATGATTTTAATGGGTCATTCCAGATCGATGTTTCACTCAGAGGAACAACCACGCCGTTACACGGCAATGAACTTCCCCAGTATTAGTTGGCGCGTATGCGTCGGTTTCGGGCGGGTCGATGCCCCACACCTCGAAGCGGCGAACGCGGTTATACTCGGCGCCGTCGTCATCCTTCCGCATCGCCAATTTAACCTTGCAGCGAATGCCCGGCGGCAGCGGGTTTTCGAGTTGCTCCAGGTTCTCCACGCCAAGTTTGCCAAGGTCTCTTTTCGCCATCGGCAGCGCGGCCGGCGTGAGCCAAATATCGTGCCAAAACTGGCGGTCCGCATGATCGCCTTCGAGCACCTTGAACGTCAATTTGTAGGCCGGCGTTCCCTTCGTTTTGCTTGTGGACAGTTCGCCGCCGATGATGCGGGCCACATATTCACCAGCCGGAAGCGGCTTGAAATCTTCGGCCGTTTCGGATTCGGCCCACGCTTGGCGTAGACGATCATCATCGCCGCCGCCTAGAATATCACTTAACTTTCCCATTGCTTTGTTTCCTTTCGTGCTACGGTTTGGATTCATTGTTTCGCTCGGCGGTTGCATTCGCCGGGCGTTTTTTATTAGCGGAAGAGAAGAGCGGCAGATCGTCGTCGTTCTCCGCCGGATCGTCGACGATATCGGGATGCACGGCCAGCCATTGCCGAGCCTTCGCCGCATCACGCAGTTGCCACAATGTTACTGGGCGGGCGTGCGCCGTCGGGCGGGCCGTTTTAACGAACCCCGCCCGCTCAATAATGCCGCCCCGCGCCAGCGAACCCGGAACGGCGCCGAACAATTTCGGGTCGATGCCCGGCGGGAGTTCGACCACTTGGCGAACATCATCGGCGGTTGCGTTGCCGCCCTCCAGCAGCCGCCCCAGCAACGCCCGCTGGCCCCGGCGAACATAAACCGCCCGACGTTCGCGCAGCATCGCAAGTTGTTCTTGCTTTCGGGCCTCTCCTTCGGTTTGCCCCGATTGAAGTGCGACCATTATTTCCGGTCCTCCAAACAAGAGGGGCAACCGTTTTTGATCCAACTTTCAATAGCCTGCTTTGACCATCGAATAAGTTGCCCCAACTTCATGGGGCGGGGCATCCGCCCAGAGTCAGAAAGACGGTAGACATGGCGAGAAGAGCAGCCGAGTAGATCGGCAACGCCTTTCACATCGAGAAGTTTTGCCGGCTCAGCGGCCAGCGAGTGCTGGGTTTTAGCAACCTTCCAATTCTCCAGTTTGTGGTTGAGGCGGGTTGCCAGTCGCGACGTGCGACCGATCACTCTCGCCCTACAAAGACCACAAACCGGATCAAACCGGCGCGCCGTCGTTCCCTCGGCGGGAACGCTGAAAAGAGAATGACAGCAATGGCTTATAGCGGAAGGGAAGTTTTTCGGGATTTCTGAAAAAATCCGGTTCGGTCCGGTTTCGGTCCGGTTTACCCAAACCGGCGTTCAGGGGAGTCGATCTATTTGATCTTCGGTGATAACACTCTTCCCGACGTCGCGGCCTCTACGGGGAGTGTTTTTTTGTTCGCCGAGAGCCTTGCGGGCAACTCGTAATTGCCTACCCCAAGTGGCAAAAGTGGGGAGTTCATAATCCGCCAATTTTTCTAGTTGATCATCGTCTTTCGAGAAGTCTACTTTTGCTAGTAAATCGTAAGCGGCGCGGTCCTGCAACGGCGCTTCTGTTTGCTGTTCGGCCAGCACGAAACCGAAGTAAGCCTTCCGTCGGGCGGGCGTCAATTGCTTTAGGACCTCGTCTCGGCTTGGCGTGGCGGCGGCGGATTCTTCGGTTGGTGTGACAATCGCGTCTTCAACTTCGTTTAGTTTGCCGCTAGGCGGCGCCACGGCGGCAACACTCCCCACCTTCACAACAGCCAGCTTCCCCAGCACCCACGCCGTAATTCGCTCGGCGGTCCAGCAAAGATCGTGTGCGTCAAATTCGGAAGTAGTTGCGCCCGCCGCAACCGCAGCCGCCCGCCAAGCCTCGGTAGCATCGAGCGGCGGAAGGCCGGTCAATTCCTGCCACTCCCGGCTTTGCCGTTCATGAATCGCAATTACTTCAGCGTTCTCACTTCGTGACCCTAGCTTGTATTTGTCGTGCGCTTTGTTGAACGCCAGATTATCTTCGTGCTTGCCCTCTGACCCCAACACTGTATCAACCGGGAGCCCCGCCCGCTTCAGAATCTCTGTTTGAATCCAGGGGAACACCTTGCGAAAAATGGTTAGCTTCTCTTCCCAGTCGCCCACCCGGCCGGTGTCCATAGCCTGACCATTTCGCGGGCATTCCAAAGCCCGATTACCTTCGAGTGCGAGCAATTGACCGCAAAATACATCGATCATACGGCCGTACTCTCGCCATTGCTTCGTCGGGTCGGTTGCTCGAAGCGGATCAGACCGCAGGCACGAAGGTCTGGCAGTGCAGGGCGAGTGAGCCACGGCCCATTCTGACAACAAGAGAAAACCGCCCGCCGCCAAAATGACGACGGACGGAGTGGGGGAGTGCCGGTCACTCCTGATCGGGGCCGAAAGTGATGTGGTCAGACTCGTCTTCACATTCTTCCTGATGCCAGAGTGTGATCTTCAATTCTGGAAACAGATTGGAAAGCTCTGTGATGACTGAGATCGGAGCAGCCCATGCCGTGCAAAAGGTGTAGGAGCCGGGCTTGCAATCTGTGAACTCGTAGGCGTTCCACTTGGTTCCCCAGTGTTCGATCTGCCAGTCGCGAACGTTGCGTCCCGGATGGTCGCGGAGCATTTCGGAGGAGATAAAAGCGGTGGCCATTTCGTCCACGATTGACGGTGGAGGCATGATGCGACGGAAGTCGAAAGGAGAGTCGGACGACTTGACAGCTTGGTCGAGCAACTCAACGGTGAGGGATCGGATTGCTAAGATGAAGAAGCCTGCAAACACAAACCGCTCAAATGATCGATGTTGTGTTGCGTTCAGAATGACTGTGACCGGATTACATTTCGACGTCGTCTGGTTGAAGACGATCCTGCTCAGCCGCGAGAAGGGCGACAACAAAAACGGCGCCGTCTCGGATTGTAAACACAGCCCTGTAACTTGGCCGCGATCCTAAGCCGACGAGCTTCTCCCGAATTTCGTACGGGAACTCGTCGTTCTCATACGACAACGAATGGCTCTCGGGAAATTCGTCGAGCGAGAGAATCTGCGAGCGGACCGCAAAGAACCATTTCACAGCTTGATCGACGCTGTGATGATCGGCCCACCATTGGGCGTTGCGTTCGATATCCGCTTCAGCACGCGGGAGAATTTTGACAACATGCTTCATTGCGGCTGAGGAAACCTCAGTCGCTTCCGCATTTCCTCGAATGCTTGCTCCGCCGGTTTGCCTTCGCCTGCTTCCATCTGTGCCAGACCTTCGGTAATCGCGTTGCGATCATTCTGGCGGCGCAGAGCCTCCACTGCCTGTCGATAGGTGTCACCATCGACGATCATGTAGACGCGATTCGTAGCCGGATCGATGACCTCCAAGCCATCGGGGCCATTCGCGTGCAGCGCATTAGCAAGTTCTTCGGAAAGTTTCGGAGTCATGCCCATATTCTACCCCAGAAGGCCGATTTTGGGAACAGAAACTGGGCAAAAGACGATATCGCAGTGGGTGTCAAACCCCACTTGAAACGGAGACGTTCCGATCCGATCTTGGTTGTGTGCTGCTGCGATCTGCGATCCCCAGTGGCGAAGAAACTTGTTAAGGCGCATTGCAGCCGGTGTTGCACTGCGGAAGGAGAATTTGCCCGTGAACCTTATTTTCCGCACATCTCATTGTTGAAAAGTTGGCTATTTTTCGCGGATTTACTTTTTTCTTCCGTAGTTGATTTCGGTGAAGCCGAACAACTTGATGAGCTGACTCTGTAGCGGAGTAGGATCCGTGTATAAG
>QIKY01000064.1 GCA_003233175.1 Planctomycetaceae bacterium
CTCGCAAGACACCGTCGGCGGTCGACCGACCCGCATTTTTTACAGCACCGATGTGAACCTCCAGCCGCGTGAAATATTATCGCTGTTCTCGATGCGTTGGTCGGTCGAAGTGACGCACTTCGATTGCAAGCAGCATCTCGGCTTGGAAGACCTGGCCAACCGGGTTCCTCAAGCGGTCCCACGAACGGCGCCGATGGCGATGTTTTTGTACAGCCTGATGATCGTGTGGTTCGCGACCGAAGGTCACGCAGACTTTCAGATACCTGAGCGTCCCTGGGGAACTCCATTCCATGGTTGCACAAAATAAGAGGACGCGCAGCAGGTAATCGAGGCGGCTCACTGGCGTCGGGCTCCGCTCAGCACAAATGACGCCCAATAGAAGGGGTGCGTTTTTTGATTTCGACCTGACGGTTTTGGGAGTGCGAAGCGGCGAGCGCCTCCTAGTCCGCGAGACGAATAAGATGCACTCTGATCGAATGAGTGTAACACGGCAACTTGGGCTTCGTGTAATGCATTGAGCATTTTTCGCCCCGCTTTGAGGTTCGTGTAGAAGCGAGTCATCACGGCTTGCGTGGCGGAATCATCGACTTTCCAAAGCGATGAAATAACCGTTGGCACACCGGCTCGCAAGAAGGATCGCTCCAAACCAATTACTTCATCGCCCCGGCTCCACCGACCAAGTCGCGTTTCACAAGCGCTGAGTACGGCCAGGCGACAATCTTTAAGGTCTAACTCGAACAACTCACGAACTTCAATGCGGCCATCGTTTTCCGTGTCGGGCGTGCAGAGCAACGCGGTGCTGAGTGGCGATTGTGTCGACAGGTTAGTATGACCGGCAAAGTGGAAGAAGGAGGAAGTCGCCAAGGCTTTAAGTATGGCCGTTTCCGTCGCATTTTTGCCGATTAAGAGCGTCGACGACGGCATCGCTTGGGCGATGAACCGCCCTTCCTTCTCGGCGTTGGGAAGTGGTTCGAATCCTGGCGGCGCTTGAGGATTCGCCACGACGAGCGTTGCGTTTAGCTCGCCGTCTCGCCGATGGGGAGCCGCCTCCGCCTTGCGCGTGGCATACACTAAAGCGCTCGCGCTGGCGGCATAAGATACCGGAAACTGTTCGGCGACGAACCGACCATCGTTGGAGACCAAGGCTGAAAATGGCAGATAGTGCAGCGCGCCGCCCGGAACGATTATCAATCGTTTTGCTCCGGGAGCGGCAGCAAGGCAAGGCGCCAGCAGGTTGTCATAGAGTTTGCGGGATATTTCGCGATACGGAAGCGCAGGATCTTCAAAACGGCGGCGTGCTTCAGCCACCATTTTTCGTAGTGCGTTGCGTCCCGCGTTCGGCAAGCGGACCATTTGCAATCGACCATCTTGAATGACTGCGGCTAGTGTTTCGTTTTGCAGAATAAAGTACTCGATCAGACATTCGTCGCTGCGGAGCGTTTTAGCCACCGATTGAAAATCCGCCGGCTGCGCAACACTCAACGAAGCCACTTCCGTCAAGAGCGGATCGCTCGCCGCGCGGTTGGCGCCCAACTTCTGTTGGGCCTTCCATTTCGCGGCGGCGTTTCCTTTTGTTTTGAGCGACTCGCCGGCAACCAAGTCGAGCAATGTTCTGGCTTTGGCCCGCTCCATCGTCCGCCAGACTTGTTGGGCGATTTTCTCTCGCTTGGCGCCGTTCTCCTTGGGCGCCAAATCCAAACGCAATACGGCCAGCCGCTCGTAAACGTCGATTTTCGACCCGAAGAAGCTACGTCGGACCGGCTCTGAACGAATGGTCGCTCGCACGGATTCAATTTCCTTGGCCGCTTGTTCGTAGGCGTCGATGGCCCAGATGGTATCTCCGGCGGCTTCGTACAAGGCAGCCTGAAGCGCCAGCGCGCGCCACAAAATCTCAAACATGCGCATGGTTCGCGCCCGTTGGACGACTTTGTTCACTTGGCCCATGGCTTCTTTTCGTTGGTTCTTGAACGCGGCGATAGTTGCCAAACGAAGTTCTCCGACGAGCGCTCCCTCGTCATCTCCAATTTCTTTCCGCCACGCCAACGACTTGCGTTGCCAGTATTCGGCCTGCTTGAGAAGCTCCTGGCGTTGTTCGGGCGTTGCCGGCCCTACCTGCTCCAATTTCAGTTCCGCCAGCAAACTCGCCGAAAGCGCCTGATAACCCAGCGGGTGGGAGGGCGTGCGCATGGCAACGCGATAACGAGCGCCGTCTTCCAAAATATCGAAATAATACGCCGCCTCGCCATTCTTTAGAATTTCCGCGCCGACATCATCGTTGGCCTGTGCTTGTAGCTGTTTATCCGTCAACTCCATCGCGCGGAGCAGGCGTTGTTCGGCCAAATCCCAACGGCCTTCGGCCATATCGAGCTTGGCGCGAATGTTTTGCAGATCGGCTTGTAAGTAGCCGTGGCGTTCCATGTCGGCTAGCCGCTGCGCTTCAGCGAGTCGAGCGCGAGCTTGTTCGAAATTCCCCAAATCAGTTTGCAACGCTGCGATCTCGCGCGAACGCATTTGGAGTGCGCGGTTGAATTCCTTTCGGTCGTCGGCTTGTATTCCACTCTGGCGGATATTCTGCAAAAAACGATTGGCGAACTGCAATGTCATTTCGTGGTCTAATGAAAATTGCAAGTATTCAATGGACCGATCGTATTTGCCCACCTGTTGGTAGACACTGGCCAGATCTTTGTACGCGTTGACTAAATTTACTACATCGTCGGTTTTGCGGGCGAACACTAAAGCCCTCTTCAGCAGGTCGATCGCCGGTTTGAATTCCCGTCGCTGGCGGTAAAGTCTTGCCAGGCCCGCCAAATGGGGGCGCCTTCGGTAGCCGACCGTCATACTGAATCCAAGCAATCGCTCCGCCGGTAGGTCGCCGACGTTGAATTTCCAAAGCAAGCTGGAGGCTTGAGTAAGTTGATGCTTGGTTGTCTTGCTGGTGGTGGGTGAAATATCACCGCAGAGCATCGCCAATTGCACCGCTTGGCGAGACGAAGCAGCGCAGGCGTACCAATCTCCGTTCAAAAAGGCTTCCCAAGCGGGCGCGAGCAAATTACTTGCGATACGCTTTCGGGCGGTCTGGCTGAGTCGTACTAGATGCTCGCCCCAACAAAAATATCGTTGACTTTTGAGGTCGATGCGAACCACGCCGCCGCCATGAAAAAATACCTCCGCCAAGAATGTCGGGCTTTTTGTGAATGGCGACGCGTTCGCTTCGGGCTGCCAATCGCCTTCGTAGAATGAGATGCTGTGAACGCCCGCTGGCGAATAAGCGGCGACGGTTTCGAGGCCTTCTCGTTCGTCCAAATTGTAGGCGTCGTATTGAATGCGAAACCCGCCGGTAAAACGGAGTGTTTCCGCATAGTTTTTATGGCGATGCGTCTGGAGGAAACGGGGGTAGAGCCTTTGCGCCTGCTCCACATAACCCGCCAATAACCGCGAGGTTGTGTCGCCTTGCGTCTTTCGAACGATATCTGCGGCGGCTGTTTTCCATTGGGGAAACGCCTGCTCCGCGACTCGGAAATACACCGGCTGGGAACGCATGGCCGCAGGGGCGGGAATACCCCAGTCAAACAGGTCGGTGAACTTGAAGGCGGGGCGTTTGGTTGCCAACGGCAGCGGTGGTTCGACAAACCAAGTTACCGCCGCTTCCACGCGCCCAACATTTGCCTGCAAGTTCGCAGGTTGGACATCGACGCGAATATCGTGGCAGCCGACGCCTTGGCTATCCATCTCGACGAACCTCGGAACGGAGCCCTGAAAATAAACCCAAGCATCGGCTTGGCCATCAAGGTCGGTATCAACGGGAACTTCGCTCACCGCCAACCCTGGCGTCGGACGCGCCTGGGTGATCGCCCGCTTGGCCCAAAGGAATACGTGAGGGTCTCGCTGTGTTTTATAGGTCGAAATCGAATGCATCGTCCAGTCATCGCCGGAGGCGCTTTGCTGTACGGCGTCGGCCCCTTGAAGCGTAGCGTAATTGAGTTGCGCGGCACGCGGCTCCTGGGCTGCGAGCGAACCGAAAAACGCCAACACAATGATCGTCGCCAGGAACGCATCACGCGATCGGCAACGAAACCTCACCGACCTACTTTCCCAGGCCTGCATGGGCATTCTCCTTGCAATAGACTTAAGGTCCGGCCGATATATGTGGAATCGCGATGTAACGAATTTCCACGCCCGCCGGCAACTCTTTTTCAACTTTCTGTCGCCAGCGCTCGAGGGCGACTTCCGCTGAGGAGCCGATTAACGGCTGGGCATTCTTCAACTTCAAACCACGAGTACGAATCGCGACGACGGCGTTATTGCCAAGCCCCGGTATCTCAGTAGAAGGCGTCACGCGACGCCCGTCGACGATGACCCTTCCATCGGTCAGGTGAGGAAACGGCTCCAGAGGCCGCAAGACGTCCTTCAGCTCTTCCAACGGTCCCAGTGAGCGATCAGAAACAAGCATTACCGCGACTTCCGTTCCACCTCGGCCTTCAACCTCCAATGTGGAACCGGGGTCTTTTGGCAATGCCACCGAGGAGACAGGAGCTTCGCCCGCAGATTCCGGATACGGAATTTCGGTGGCGCCTTCACTGTCGATCCAGGCAACATACACATACTTGTTCTCCGATAAATCGACTTCAATTCTGACTCCATCGCCATTGGAAATGGGGCCGGAGTATTCTGGCAGCCGAACCCGGCTGCCGGCGCGTTGTTCGAGGAATACGTCTACGGAAAACGCACGCACCAATCCTGGCGTTGTTGGAGTGGCGGGACTTTGCGGCGACGGTTGCAATGAGAAAATCGACACTGCGGCAAGCAGCACGATGACGATGGCTGCCACGCCGGAGCGAATCGATAGAATCGATACCGGATGTAGGTATTGGTGGAGATCCTGCCGCAGGGCGTTGGCCGTTCGATAACGCTCGGCAATCGGTTTGGCGAGGCATTTCAGGCAAATGTCTTCCAAAGCGTGTGGAACGGAATCTTTCAGCTGGCTGGGCGGTCTAGGATCTCGATGAAGAATCTCATCGATCACGGCGGCTAGAGAACTGCCGCGGAACGGATGTCGCCCAACCAGCATTTGGTAAAGAATAACGCCCAACGCCCAGATGTCGGCGCGGCCATCCATGCGATGCGGCTCGCGTCGCGCTTGCTCGGGCGCCATATAGTAGGGAGTGCCGGCGAACTCACCCGCCACGCCGGCTTGATCCGCTTCCTCCAAAACCAAACCAAAATCAGCCAGCAGCAACTCACCTTTGGCATTGATCAGGATATTTGCCGGCTTGAGGTCTCGGTGGTAGCAGCCCAATTTGTGAGCGCGATGAATCACTTCGGCGATCTTCATAATCCATAACGCCGCCTCACGAAACGACACTAACTGGTTCGAGATGCGATCTTCCAAACTGCCGCCCGCCGCGTATTCCATAACGATATAGGCAACGCCGCTCTCAAGCACGCCAGCGTCGAAGATTTCTACAACCCCTGGTCCCGCCAGCTTCTTCATCACCTCGGCTTCCGCCAAGAAACGCGTTTTCATCACCTCGCATTGCTCGGGTGTTGAGTCTTGCACCTTGACAGCAACCTGCTCGCCGTTCACTCCCTCCGCAAGGTACACGGAGGCGAAGGCCCCACGCGCCAGAAAACGCACGATTCGATAGTCTCCGATTTTCGAACCTGCGGGCAAAAGGGAGGGTTGGTCGGCGGCGCCTGAGCCTCTCGATTCGGTGGGTGCGTGGTGGCGTAAGGGATAATCGGCCGAATATGCGTGAAAGACTTCAGAAATAACTTCCAACTGATCGGGGAACCGCTGCCGATAATCGTGCTGTTCGATCTTCTCCCCGCGTTTGGTTCGATAGTACAATTCCAAGCGAAGCAGCACTGCAAAAAGAACACCCCATTCGGCTGCTGGCGCCTCGGCTAGATAGCTTTCGATTTTCGGCGTTAAACCTTGGCGACACTCCGCTTCGAACCGCTGCCGCCACTGTTCGATCCGGCGGTTTTCCGGCTGGTTCGATCCGCTCTCGTGTTGATTGGAGTTGGATGTCATAGCCGTTGCCTGCTTTCCATGAGATAGCTGAACTGCAACGCGTTATATAAATTCCCAGAAAAAAAACGGTTATTAACGGTTATTGCTGAATTTTTATTTTCGGTGTGCGCGCATAATGGGCAGCACGACTCCAGGGTAATCTTTTGAGGGCTCGTTGTCTAACTTTACTGTCCTAAGTTTTCCGTCGATTTAAACGCGGCGCGTGTACTTCGCTGGTTGCACAACCAGTCCAACCGAGCGGTGGATCAAGCAGATCGCCAGAAATTTGACCGATTGCGAAGA
>QIKY01000440.1 GCA_003233175.1 Planctomycetaceae bacterium
GAATTCAGGGGACGGGAAATGCTGGCCAGGGGAGCGCTGGCCAGCTGCAAGAGGTTCTGGTGCAATTCAGTTTTCGCACGCTATCGCCGACCGAGGAAATTCTGCAAGCCGGCGGCTGGCTGGAGGAGTGCGTGGTCAGCCAAGTAGACGTTCGCCGCTCGCCACAGCCGCTGATGCAAGAGGTCGCCGAACAACGCGGCTTCAAAACCGACGAACTCTTCGATAACTGGCAGGCCAAAAAAGAGGAGCGTCTGATCACCTCGGGAGGCGTTTATTTGTGTGACTTCGACCGTGACGGCTACACCGATGTGCTCGTCACGGCGGAACGCGCCGCACACAATCCTCGGTTCTATCGCGGCTTGCCCGCAGGGCGTTTTGAAGACGTCACCTACCGCATCGGCTTGCCCGACCTGCCGGGAGTCACGCAAGCCGTTTTTGTCGACATCAACAACGATGGCTGGGAAGACCTGTTCTTTATCGGTTGGGGCGTGTTTTTGAATCGCCAAGGCAAGATCTTCCAACTCCGGAAAGACAGCAACCTGCCGCAACTCGTTCTGGAAGCGGGTTTGGACGGAGTCAGCGGCGCCAGCGTGGCCGACTTCGACCGCGACGGCCTGATCGACATTTACATCACGCGGGCCGACACGCGCGAACACAAGGAAGGCTCGTGGGTCGACGGAAAGAGCGGCAACATTCGCGGGAATCAGCTCTTGCACAACCTGGGGAATGGCCGGTTTGAAGATGTCACGCAAACAGCCGGCGTTTCTGGCGGGCGGCGTTCCGCCTTCACCGCCGGTTGGCTCGACGCCAACAACGATGCCTGGCCCGACCTGTACGTGATTCACGAATTCGGCGCCGGCGCACTGTTGGTGAACCAGAAAAACGGGAGCTTCACCGAGCGCCTCTTGGGCGACGCCTCCAGCGATTTCGGCTCCATGGGGCTCGCCCTGGGCGATATCGACAACGACGGCCAGATCGACATGTATGTCTCGAACATGTATTCCAAGGCCGGCAATCGAGTGATGGATAACCTCCCCACAGATTCTTATGAAGCGGAAACGCTCCGCAAACTGCGGCGGATGGTGGCCGGAAGCGAATTGCATTTGAACGAAGGCGGCTTTCACTTCCAATCGATCGCCGCCGAAGCCGGCATCGCCAACGTGGGCTGGAGTTGGGGCGCGGCGCTGGTCGACCTCAACAACGATGGCTTGCTCGATATCCACTCCACGTGCGGCTTCATGAGCCATGATCGCCGCAAGCCCGATGGCTGAAATTGCTTCTGGATGGCTGTCGTGTCACAGCCTTTCGACCGTGGAGCAACTGTCGCGGCGCCCAAAACGCTCGACTCCAAACTCGGTGAGTTCTGGGAAACCGATCCCTGGACGATCGCCTTCAAGCATAATTTGAGCGGGTTTGAACGGAATCGGACCTACCTCAATCTTGGCGACCGCCAATTTGCAGACATTAGCTACCTGACCGGCGCCGACTCCGATGGCGACGGCCGTTCGGTGGTCGCGGCCGATTTTCGCAACAACGGCCAGATGGATCTCTTGGTCCGACAAGCGGGAGGCGGGTCGCTGCTGTTGTTCGAGAATCATTTTCCTCAACGGCATTATTTGAAAGTCTCGTTGCGGGGAAGTTCTAGCAACCGCTTGGGAATCGGCGCACGAATCATCGCCACGGTGGGCGAGCGCAACATCGTGAGGGAACTGTTTCCGGCGAACACGTTTCATTCGCAGTCGGCGAGTTTTGTTCACTTCGGCCTCGGCGATAGCCCGCAAGTAGACACGCTGGAGGTGCGTTGGCCCAACGGCGCCGTGCATGTGTTGCACGACATTCCGGCCGATGGCCACATCATCGTCGATGAAAAAACAGGCCGGTTCGCGCGTGTCGCGCCAGGCAACCGCGGCGCCATGCACTGAGGAAAATGAACCTTATGTCGCGCCGTTCGAAATCGCGAAAGCCGCAGGCAAAATCGCGAAAGCCGCAGGCTAGGTCGTCCCCTCCGCCGCAGGCGAAAATTCAGCCGCCCGCCAAAGCACGCCCTCTGCCGGGCGGGCGGACATTGTTGGCCCTGGGGGCGGCTGTTTTTCTGTTGTTCATGCTCGTTGGCGTGCTCAGATCGTTTACGGCATTCCGGGCGTTGCCTCGCGTCGGCGTGGAATATATCAGCGATTTGAACGCCTTGATCCAACAGCGGGGCGAAGTCGCGACCTTGCCCGAGATTCGAACCGCGGCCACCATCGACTTCGACAACGCCTCGGCGGTGGCGAAACTGCTGGCCAGCGCGCGCCAAGCCGGAGACAACGCCGCTATTGTGTCGGCGCTGGTGGCAATGGTGCGTTTGCAGCCCGAGAGCGTTCCGATTCGAAATGAGTTAGTGACTGAGCTTTTGCAGCAGAATCGTCTGGTTGAGGCATTGGCGCAAGGTGAATTCGCCGTCCATTTAGACCCCAACTCCTCGCTGGCGTATGGTAATCTTGGCGCGGCGTTCCTAGGGCTGAATCAAAAACGCGAGGCTGCGGCCGCGTATCGAAAATCGCTCGAACTGGATCCGACTTCGGCGCCGGCTCGGCGTGCGCTGGAGTTTCCCCTGCGGGGATTTTAAGGTGAGGATTTTAAGGCATGGCGGAAGCAAGCGTGCAAGCAGAAGCAATCTCGGGGTGGCGGTTGGAGCGGCTGCTCGGCCGCACGTTTTTGCATCCCGTGATCGACTACTTGTTGATCGGCGGCGGTTTGTCGTTGATCGTGATACCGTTGCTCTACGGTTTTTCCGGCGGGCAGTCGCTGATATCGTTCGGCCTGTTGCCGTGGTTCATTCTATTGAGCAACAGCGCCCACTTCGCGGCCTCAACCGTTCGCTTGTACACCAAGCCGGGCGCCCGGGAGGCGTTGCCGTTTTTGACGATGGCGTTTCCCCTATTGAGTATTGCGGTGCTCACGGCAAGCTTGGTGCTGGCCGACCAAACAGGCCCGATCTTGCAGGCGGTTTACTTGAGTTGGGCGCCCTTTCATTACGCGGCCCAAGCCTACGGCCTGGCGGTGATGTACAGCTATCGCTCGGGCTGCCAACTTAGCTCCGCGCACAAAAACCTGCTGTGGTGGATCGCCATCATTCCGTTTGTGCGTTTGCTGCTGCTGTCGTCCGACAAACATTTTTTTTGGTGGTTCATGCCCAACGCAACCGCGATTGCCGTCGCGCCTTGGTCGTTGCCGGTGCAGATTTTGGCCACGGCTCTGGCCGCCGCCGCGATTCTACTGCCGCCGTTGCTCTATTTCAGTGTTTGGCGGAGCGCTTCGGGCCCGATGCCGTTGATCAGCCTGTTGGTTGTGGTGGCGAACGGAATCTGGTTCATTGTGTTCACGCACTACGATGGTTTTGTTTGGGCGACAATATTCCACGGAATTCAGTACCTGTGCATCGCCACGATTTTCCACGTCAAGGAGCAGCGGGCGCGGCCCGACAACCGCCGCGGCGCGCTCTACCACGTGGTTTGGTTTTACGCCGCCAGCCTGTTGTTGGGGTACGGCTTGTTTAACTGTTGGCCGCAGGCTTACATCTGGTTGGGGTTCGGTCCGGCGGAGAGCGTCTTGCTGGTGATTGCGGTGGTGAACCTGCATCACTTTATCGTGGACGGCTACATTTGGAAAATGAAACCCGGCGACAGCAACCGGAAGATTATCGCGGCCGATCTCGCCGCCTGACCCCTGGAAGCACGGCGGCCATCGGGCCGTGTCGCGGTATGGCAAGACGTCGCTATTGGCGCTACTTAGTTTCTGTTGATTTTGGCGGGCGGGTTGATTTGCGGGAGGCGCTGGCGGCGTTTTTATTTTCGTGGACGCGTTTTACGAAGGACATGAAGTCTCTTTGGAGGTAATGCGATGGAATGCTCGTTTGAGGATCGCAAGCGTGAGTTGGAAGCGGAATGCAAACTG
>QIKY01000245.1 GCA_003233175.1 Planctomycetaceae bacterium
CTTGCGAATCAGATTCAATTCCCCATGAACAGGGCTTGGTCGCTGACAAGCAGCGACAGGGTTTGCCAGCTTCGCTGGGCAAACAAAAAAGGCGCCGCCCGTCATGGGCGGCGCCCAGCGGAGGACACGGGACTCGAACCCGCAACCCCGTGAGGGGCGCCTGATTTCGAATCAGGTTGCTAGCCAATTCGCTTATCCTCCCGCACGCTCATATCTTAAACATTTACCCTGGAGTCGGGCAAGGCGGCTGGGGCTATACTTCACACGATTGCACCTTGCGGTTTGCAATGGGTATGGCGTTTGAGAGAAGGCGCGGAGAGAATCTGGTCGGGCGGAGATGGGTTCGGGTTGGTAAAAAGGCATGCTAGCGGGGGACGGTTTGCTCGCCAACAACGCCAAATCGCAGGACGGCGTCAAATGTTTTGTTCTCCGACTCCCGGCTCTTTCCTTCGTGCTCTTCGCGTCCTTCGTGGTGACGTTGGTCGTTCGGCGCATGGAGAGTCGTTGGCCGGATAAGATCACCACGAAGGACGCGAAGAGCACGAAGCCTGGACGTCGACGATCTCTTTCAGCGCGTGAGCGGCGAACGGAAGAGCGTCGGGATATACTTCACGCGGCTGGCAATGGCTCGTTTAACGGCAAGCCGAATTTCTGTTCTGTCCGAACGCGTGGGCTCAAAACACAGCCGCCTTCGGCTTGCCGTTAAACGAAAAAAGCGACATTTTCAGCCGCGTGCGAGATAGAGGACTGCGTGGTCATCACTAAGACCGTCTCGCAACCAAGCCCGCCGCCGTCGGCAGACGTTTTTAACAGACCACGTCCAGCGGCTCCAGCCGAGCGCGCCACGCCTACCGAGGCGCGGCGTACGCCTGAACACACAAGCCGCGAGGTGCGCTCCTTCACGCCATTGTCAATGGCTCGTTCAACGGAAATGTGCCATTTTCAACGGTGAGCGGTATAGCTTGGCCTGGTAAAATCACCGTAACGGTTCACAGCGAAGGAAAAAAATCGCCGCAGAGCACACAGAGTTTGATACGGCGGACGCGCGCTTTCCAGCCGCTCGATCTGGAAAATCATGCGAAATTGAAGGCGAATGCGGAAGCGTCCCGTTCTCGCCCGACCGATTGGTCAAACCCCCAGCGGCTGCTAAAATGGCGCCATGACCCGACCGACATCATCAGCAACTTCGCCGCCGTTTTCGCAAGTTCCCAATGCGCAGGGCCGCTTCGGCGATTTCGGCGGACGTTTTGTTCCCGAAACACTGACCCAAGCGCTGGAGCAATTGGTCGAACAGTACGCTGCGGCGCGGCAAGATCCTCAGTTTCAAGCGGAGTTGGACGAACTGCTGCGCGACTATGTTGGCCGTCCTTCGCCGTTGTATTTTGCGAGTCGGCTGACTGAGCAATGCGGCGGCGCCGAAATCTGGCTGAAGCGGGAAGACCTCAACCACACCGGCGCCCACAAAATCAACAACACGCTGGGGCAGGCGTTGCTCACGCGCCGCATGGGTAAACAACGCGTGATTGCGGAAACCGGCGCCGGGCAACACGGCGTCGCCACGGCCACGGCCTGCGCCAAATTCGGCTTTGAGTGCGTGGTCTACATGGGCGAGGAAGATATCCGCCGGCAGGCGCCGAACGTCAGCAGTATGCGGCTGTTGGGCGCCGAAGTGCGGCCGGTCACGAGCGGTTCACGCACGCTGCGCGACGCCACCAACGAAGCCCTGCGCGATTGGATGGCCAGCGTCGGCCACACGCATTACATTTTGGGTTCGGTCGTGGGGCCGCACCCGTTCCCGCAAATCGTGCGGGATTTTCAGTCGGTCATCGGCAGTGAAACGCGCGCCCAAACGCTAGCGCGTTGGGGCCGCCTGCCCGATTTGGTGGTGGCTTGCGTGGGTGGCGGCAGCAATGCGGCGGGCATGTTTTATCCGCTGATCGACGACGATGTTGAACTGATCGGCGTGGAGGCGGGCGGCGCCGGCTCCGAACCGGGGCAACATGCGGCCCCGCTCAATTTTGGCCGGCCCGGCGTGTTGCACGGCAGCTATAGTTACGTGATGCAGGACGACGACGGCCAAACGTGCGACGTCCATTCCATTTCGGCGGGGCTCGATTATCCCGGCATTGGGCCGGAGCATAGCTACTGGAAAGATTCGGGCCGCGTGCAATATTTGCAATGCCCCGATATCGACGCCCTGCGAGCTTTCGACGCGCTCGTGCGTTGCGAGGGTATTTTGCCCGCCTTGGAAAGCTCGCACGCGGTGGCCAAAGCGATGACACTCGCGGCGCAGCGGCCGCCGGAAGAAAAAATCGTGGTTTGTCTGTCGGGACGCGGCGACAAAGACTCTCTGGAAATTTCCCGCCTGCGTGAAAAAATGATGCCCTAGTGGTTTGTCACGGATGAAAATTCGGATTGCTCAAATCAGCCGGAACGCGCTAGCGTCCGGTTTTTCCTGTACAACCGTGGCCCAGCGGCTAATCCTAAAATTCAATGCTGACAGACCACTAGGCTAATATGTCTTCCATCGACGAAACCTTCCAACAACTCCGCGCCGCCGGCCGCAAGGCTTTTATTCCGTTTATTACAGCGGGAGATCCTGACCTCGCCATGACGGCGGCATTGATTGCCACGCTTGCCAAAAACGGCGCCTCGCTGATCGAGATAGGCGTGCCGTATAGCGACCCCGTGGCCGACGGCCCCATCATTCAGGCTTCGTACACCCGGGCGTTGAACAGCGGCGTCAAACTGAGTGCAATTCTCAACACCACTCGGGCCGCCGCCGCAAAAATTAAAACGCCGCTCATTTCGATGATCAGTTACGCCATCGTGCTTCGGCATGGACTGGAAAAGTACGTGGCCGACGCACAAGAGTCGGGGCTCTCCGGCGCTATTGTTCCCGATTTGCCGCTGGAGGAATCGGCCGCCTTGGCCGACATCTGCCAGAAGGCCGACTTCAGCCTGATTCAACTCGTCACACCGACCACGCCCCGCGAGCGGGCTGTAAAAATTGCCGAGAACTCCACCGGATTCTTATATTACGTTTCCATCGCGGGAATCACCGGAGAACGCGCCGCATTGCCCGAGCGTTTGCTGGAGGAAGTTTCCTGGTTGCGCGAACAAACGCCGCTGCCGGTGTGCATCGGCTTCGGCATCAGCCAGAGCGAACATGTTCGACTGCTCGCGCCGGTGGCCGACGGTTTGATCGTTGGTTCGGCCATTGTGCGCCGTGCGGCCGAAGCGCAAAACCGCCCGCGAGAAGAAGTGCTCCGTGAAGTCGGCGCGTTCACCGCCGAATTGGTCAGCGCGCTGGGGTGACCGCGAAAGGCCAGAAAACAAAATCTCGCCGATGTTCATCGGCTGTGCGATTGCATTGCATCGTCAAATTGAGCCGAGATGATTGCAGCCTGTCCTCTGCGGCCCTCCGCGCCTTTGCGTTCTCTGCGTTGAAATGTCCGCCCAAAAACCGCCGAGCAATGTCTGAACTTTCGCTGGCGCCGCGGGAAATTGCGATAGTCATCTGTCCGACGGACCAAAACCCGTGAACGGTCGCATCAGAACGCATCTGGCTTTCGACGCAGATCAATGTGGAGATCGGATCAAGAAAACGAACATTCGGCGAGCGGTAGGCGAACACAGACCGGCGGCTGGAAAAAGAGATGTAAGGATTCCGCCGCGCGGCCGTCTTCCTCATGCCTAAGTGCTCCTAACATAACGCCTGTTTGGCGTTTCAAATACTGAGTTTGATGCTGACCCACCAAGTTGTGCTAGCAGATATAAAGCCATGCTTCCGGGGTATTGCCGCGGTTTCCTGGCGTTACTGCTAGCACTTGGCGGATTCCGCTCTATACGCGGGCGGGGCGCGGAAGTAGGGTGGTCAGGCGTGTTGATGTCGCGTCCAGCTAG
>QIKY01000159.1 GCA_003233175.1 Planctomycetaceae bacterium
CGCATCTTTGTTTCTCTTTCTCCAATGACAAATGACAAATAACTATTGATAAATTTCTTCTTCCCGTGCAAATCAGACAATTATTTCTCGAACGGTTCTTAGCCATTTACGGTTTTGATAACACGCTGTCGGTATTCAACAGCACGTTCGCGACGACGGTCCAGGCGGCGGCTTGGGCGGCGTCCATTCCTGGGGGAAGCGCGCCCAGCGGCTGCGTGGCGAGTTTGGCCGCGTCTTCCGTATGTTGTTGGTAGTGCGCCAACTCGCTTTCATAAAGCCCGACAATCGTACCGATTTGGCTCGCATCGGCTGCGCGGCAGAGGCAGAGTTCCAGCCCGAAGCGGGCGCGGTCGGCGGTCGTGTTGCCGCCTTCCTTGAGAATGCGGCGGGCCAATGCCTGCGCCGCTTCGACAAATACAGGATCATTCAACGTGACAAACGCCTGCAGCGGCGTGTTGGTGCGAATGCGCCGCACCGAGCAAAGCTCCCGGCTGGGCGCGTCGAACGTCGCCATGGACGGATACGGAATCGTGCGCCGCCAGAACGTATACAACCCCCGCCGGTAGCGGTCGGCGCCGGGGCTGGTGGCCCATTTGCGGTCGCGACCATTAAATGCCGCTCGCCACAACCCTTTCGGCTGCGGCGGGTAAACAGAAGGCCCGCCAATTTTTCGACTCAACAGCCCCGAGAGCGCGAGGGCTTGATCACGCAGCATTTCGGCTTCCAGACGGAAACGCGGCCCGCGTGCGAAAAAGCGGTTGGTGGGATCTTTTTCCGCCAGTTCGGCCGACACGCGCGCGGCTTGCCGATACGTAGACGACATCACGATCGTTTTCAACATCGCCTTCATGTTCCAGCCGCTGTCCATGAATTCGACGGCCAGCCAGTCGAGCAATTCGGGATGCGTGGGCGAATCGCCCTGCGTGCCGAAATCTTCCTCCGTGACCACGATGCCGGCGCCGAACAACCGGCTCCACATCCGATTCACCGCCACCCGCGCCGTGAGCGGGTTATCGGTTTGGAGCAACCAACGGGCGGCGCCCAGGCGGTTGCGTGGCAGGTTGTCGCCGAATGGATGGAACGCCTGCGGCGCGGCGGCCGAAACATTTTCGCCGTGCGAAAGAAAATTACCTTTGATCATCACGAAACTCTGCCGCTGTTTGTCTTGCGGCAGTTCCTCCATGACCGGCAAGGTGGGCGGCTGAGGCTGCGATTTTTCCAGCTTGGCGAGTTCTTGTCGAACCGGATCAAGCGATTTCTCGGTTTGCAGGAAATATGCCGTGATTTTCGCCGTGGCGTCGGCCGTGTTTTCCGCTGTGTTTTCACGCGCCGACGCATCGAGCAGCGCGACGATTTTTGCCGGCGTTTCGGCGCGGCGGGCGAAGTTTTCCGAGGACGTCGCCCACAGACGAAACCGCCACGGGGCCGTTTGTTCGCCGCCTTGGGCGAAGGTGAACGTGAAGGTCAACTGCTTGCTGTTTTCCACCGCCACCGCAGTCGATGCCGCGAGAAAACGTGGGGTGTTTTGTTTGCCATCGCTCGGCCAGACGTCTGCCTTGGCGCCAGGAGTGGTGAGCACGGCGGCCAAATGCTCAGACGACGCGGCATCGGCCGAGAAGGCGGCTTGGAGTGGAATCGAGCCATCGGTCGAGAGCGGGAAGGCAGCCGAGGCAACCGGAAATTCAGCCGGCTCCTTCGACCAAACCGCTTTTCGCTCGCCGTTGAGAACGCTCAGGCGGTATCCGGCGAGGCGGAATTGTAAGTCGTTGTCGGTGCGATTCCAAACCACGATTTTATCAATCGACTTCGCGCCGCCCAGATCCAACTCCCACCAGGGGTCCGATTCGATGGCGGTGTGCGTGGTCGATTTTGCTTTCTGGTACTCGCCACTGGTGTCGCCGTCGATGGCGAGTTTAGCTGGTCCATTGGAACCGGTGCTCGATTGTTTCGCACTCCCCTTGCCGGCGATATTCTCATCGTCCGAGAAGACCTGCACCTCCGCCAGCGATAACATCTTTTCGTCGCCCGGCAGTTCGATGCGAAGGTACCGCCCCACGACCGGCCGCGGGCCCGCGCCCTCTCCGCGAGAAACGCTGAACGAACGCAGCGCCGGTTGCGGCGCCGCGGGCATTGTGCCGGGCAACAATTCCAGACGCAGCCCGGTGATTTTTTCCAACGGGTTGGCCAACGTGAGCGAGATGGTTGTCTGTTCCGGCGAGGTTGGTTGCATTTGCACGACGCCAGCTTGGCTGATCGCGATGTTCGAGCCGGTTGCCGTTGTTCCGGCGGTTGCCGCGACTGTGTTTCCACTGAGGGTTGTGTTTTCACTAAGAGAATTGAGCACGGTCCAATCGGCTTGCGGACGGCGGGCGTCTTCCCAGCGTTTCATTTTCGCCGCTAGTTCGGGCGTTAACACGCTGAGCTTCTGCTTGAGCATCGCCACCCGCTGCTGGTGCTCCTTGAGCTGTTGTTCGTATTCGGCAGTGGGCGCCGCGAGCGTTGGCTGGTCGTTGGGTTGGTCGTTATCGGCGGTCTGATTGAAGAAGGCGAAAAATTGGTAATACTCGGCTTGTGAAATGGGGTCGTACTTGTGGCTATGGCACTTGGCGCAACCCATTGTGAGCCCCATCCAGATTTGCCACGTGGTGTCGACTCGGTCCTTGATGGCGGCCACGCGAAATTCTTCGTCGTCGGTGCCGCCTTCGGTGTTGGTCATGGTGTTGCGGTGCATGGCCGTCGCGACGCGCTGTTCGAGCGTTGGTTGCGGAAGCAGATCGCCGGCTAACTGTTCGATCGAGAACTGGTCGTAGGGCATGTTCTGATTCAACGCCTGAATGACCCAATCGCGATAACGCCAAATGGTTCGCAACGGATCGGAGCCGTAACCCTTGGAATCGGCATAACGAACCAAGTCGAGCCAGACACGCGCCCAGCGTTCTCCATAAGCGGTATCGTTCAGGAAGCGGTCGACCATGCGCTCGTACGCCTGGGGTTGATCGTCATTCACGAAGCGGGCTATTTCTTCCGGCGTGGGCGGCAGACCGCGCAGGTCGAAACTGACGCGCCTCGCCAGCGTGTGGCGGTCGGCGGCGGGCGCCGGCGATAAATGTTCCGCGTCGAGCCGCGCCAACACAAAATGATCGATCGCGTTTCGGGGCCACTCCGAATTGCTGACGGCGGGTAACTTCGGCCGCACCGGTCCGACAAACGCCCAATGCTCCGCGTACTCGGCGCCTTGGGAAATCCACGTTTTGATTTGTTCAATTTCGGCAGCCGACAGCGGTTCGCCTTCTCCCTCGGGCGGCATACGGAGGTCGGCGTCGCGGGTGCTGATGCGGGCCAGCAATTCGCTGGCTTCCGGCTGGCCGGGCGTGATCGCCGTTTCACCACTTTCAGCCGGCGCGATGGCGGCCGCGCGGCGGTCTAAACGCAGGCCGCCTTCGCGATGTTCTTCATCAGGACCGTGGCAGGCGAAACAACGCTTCGACAACAGCGGCCGAATCTTTTGATTGAAATCGACCGCTGATCCCGCACGAGCCGCCTCGATGGCCGGGCCCGCAAAAAGAAGAATTACCAATACGGAGGCGTAAAAAAATCGCGGCATGGTTCAGAAACCTCTGGATTCACAACGTTTGGTTGATTGAGGCGTCGAGGGCGGAGCACCACTGGCTGTGCCTGGTTTCGACGCAAAAGCACAGCTGGACGCCGCCCAAGGTTATGCCCGCCGATGGAAAAATGCCGGCAAAAGCACTTTTTCATTATAGCACCGCATGGCGGGCGGGTCTGCCAATCGGCCTGAGGGGATGTCGATGAAACGACGACGAAAACGTCGGGCGAAAATGTCGCTGAACGAAGAAAGGCGTGCCTTTGTCGCCTGAAC
>QIKY01000347.1 GCA_003233175.1 Planctomycetaceae bacterium
GATGGCCGGTCCGCTCATTATGGAGTTGGCACGGCGGTGCGGCGGCGAATTATTACCGGTCGATAGCGAACACAGCGCGGTGTTCCAGGCTTTGCAGGCGGGGCGGCGGAAAGACGTCAAACGTATTATACTGACTGCCAGCGGCGGGCCCTTTCGCGGGTTCACCCCTGAACAATTGCGGACCGTGACCGTAAAAGACGCCCTAGCCCACCCCACGTGGAGCATGGGGCCGAAAATTTCGGTCGATTCCGCCACCATGATGAACAAGACACTCGAAATGATCGAGGCGCGGTGGCTGTTCGATCTGCGGCCCGAGCAGATCGATGTCGTTGTGCATCCTCAATCGATCGTTCATTCCTTGGTGGAGTTTCAAGATGGCTCGGTGCTGGCGCAAATGAGCCCGCCCGACATGAAACTCCCCATTCAATATGCATTTTCGTATCCGGAGCGTTGGCCGGGTCCGGCCAAAAGGCTCGATTTGAGCCAAGCCTTCCAACTCGATTTTGAACCACCCCACGAAGAAACATTTCCGGCCCTACAGCTAGGACGCGATGTCGCCCGCTTGGGCGGTTCGGCCGGCTGTGTTTTGAATGCCGCGAACGAGGCGGCCGTGGCTCGGTTTTTAGACCACGATTTGCCGTTCGCTAAAATCGCTCCGGTATGCCGGGCGGTGGTCGAGAGCCACGCACACGAACCAGACCCTACCTTGGAACAATTACTCGGGCTCGACCTCTGGGCCCGAGAGGAAGTGAATAAATGGCAGCTTACTTAATGGCCGATTTCGACATCGTCGCTACGTTACTGAGCCTACTGGGCACGATTTGGCTGGTGCTGAAAGTGGCGGCGGGCATCGGTTTCGTGATTTTCGTGCATGAACTGGGCCACTTCGGCGTCGCGAGGATGTGCGGCGTGAAGTGCGAAAAATTTTTGGTCGGTTTCGATGTGCCGATCGGCATCGGCCGGTTCCAACTGCCGCGCACGCTTTGGAAGCGGCAATGGGGCGAGACGGAATACGCGATAGGCATCATTCCGTTCGGCGGCTATGTGAAAATGCTGGGTCAAGACGATAACCCCGCCAACGCGGAAGCCGAAGCGGAGCGAACGCGCATTCGTAAAGACGACGCCGACGGCCAGCAAGTCGACGGGCAGCAAGTCGACGGGCAAGTCGACGGGCAAGTGGCCGATGAAGCCGACTTTGAACTCGATCCTCGCAGTTATACCGCCAAAAGCGTTCCTCAAAGAATGGCGATCATTTCGGCGGGCGTGACGATGAACGTGATTTTCGCGGTGGTATTCGCCACGATCGCTTATTATTTTGGCGTCAATTACACCCCCACGCTGGTGGGCGGCGTTTCCGCCGGCAGCCCGGCCTGGGTGGGGTCGTCGGATTGGCCGATTGAGCACCTACAAGCGGGCGATCAAATACTGTACGTGGGAGAAGAAAAGGGCGAGCCCGACCAACAATTGCGTTTTGGAAAAGATCTGGTCGAGCAAGTCTTCATGGCCGGCGTCGATTCCAAAGTGCAATTGCTGGTCAAGCGGGGCGATGCCAAGCCGGTTTGGATCAGCGTCCAGCCGAGCGAGAAATTCACGCCGATTCCCACCATTGGCGTCTCGCCTCCGCTCTTGCCGGTGCTGGCCGACAGGGAGAATCCGGTGCTTCCAGGAACCGGCGCCGCAGCGGCCAGCCCGCCGTTCAAAGGCGGTGATCAAATCGTGGCCATCGACGGCAAGCCGATCCAGGATTATGTCGCGATGAAGGCGCTCTTGACGCAGAAAATGGGCCAGGAGTTAACCTTCACCGTCAAGCGAACGACGAAGGACGACGTTTCCACGAAGGCCGGCGTTTCCACGAAGGTCGACATCAAGGTCGGCGCGACGCCCCTTCGCGGCGTCGGGTTGATCATGAAACTGGGGCCGGTTTCGGCCGTGCAAGTCGGCTCGCCGGCAGCGCAAGCGGGCGTGAAAGCCGGCGATCTGCTCGTTTCCCTGGCGGGCCAGCCGATAGGCGACGCCTTCTCGTTGCCGCAACGCCTTCTTCCGCAGGTCGGTAAGAAAGTGGAGTTGATTGTCTTGCGAGAGGGCCGGGAGCAAACGCTCTCCATTGAGGTGCGTGCGCCGCGGTCGTACGATTCGGGCTATGGTCCGGCTTCGCCGATAGGCATTGACGCCCTGGGCTTGGCCGTCAACATGACCAGCGAAGTGGCTGCGGTTGCCAAGGGCAGTCCGGCGGAAAAGGCCGGTTTTCTGCCCGCCGACGTACTCACCGAAGCCTCGTTTGTCGCGGTCAACGATGCGGAACGCGCCAAAAAGGCGAAGTTCTACAGTACTGCCGTGCCTTTCGACGGCAAAAAAGGCAGTTGGCCCAAAGTGCATGAAACGCTTCAATTGCTGCCAACCGGCACCAAGCTGAGCGTTTCCTTCTCGCGTTCGGGCGCCATTCCCAAAACCAAGGTGCTCGAAGTGGTTGCTTCGAAGCAATGGAGTATCCCGCAGCGAGGTTTGTCGATCACTCAGCTCAAAGAGGTGCATACCGCCGACTCTTTTTCGGAGGCGGTGTCTTTGGGTTTCCGTGAAACCCGTGAGCAGTTGACGCAAGTCGCCACGGTTTTGAAGAAACTACTCACCGGGAAGGTGGCCGCCACGAATTTGGCCGGGCCGGTGTCGATTGCCTATGTTGCCGGGGCTGAAGCAAACCAAGGCTTTCCCCGGTTGCTGATCTTCCTGACCTTCATGAGCTGCAACTTGGCGATCGTGAACTTCCTGCCCATTCCAGTCTTGGATGGCGGGCATATGGTCTTTTTGATCTACGAAGGCATTCGCGGAAAGCCGGTCGACGAGCGCGTGGCGGTGGGGCTGACGCTCTCCGGTCTGTTTTTTGTGCTCTGCCTGATGATTTTCGTCTTTGGGCTCGATTTCTACCGTTTCGCGCCCTGGTTGAGTTCGTAAGGACAAAAATTCAGGCCGCAACGGCTGCGTTGGCGTTGAAGCCGAGCGGTCGGGTGGTCTATAATGCTCGTTGCTACGAACGGGGCGGTGCTTACCTGCCGCCTGTTTACCAATACACGGCGGGCCCCCAAGCCCGCTTCGTTGTCTCATGCGTGTTGTGAAAGTCTGCGGATATGCCAATTGATAAAAGTTTGAAAGTTCGGACGGGTTCGGTGAGAAACCGCAACGTCCTAACGCGGGCGGAGCGTTTGACCAAACTTCAGGAAGCGGAACGTTGGTCGGAAGGCGATCCCGTCATGGGGCTGCCCAAGGTTCGCGTGGTCAAGGTCTCGCTGAAGAAAAAGAAGAAGGCCAAGAAGGCCGAAGACGAAGAAGAGACCTAAGGAACAGTCCAAAAACTATTCCGTGTTTTTCGGATGCGGGCAAGGCCAAAGGCGTCTTTGATTTCATATCCTGAAAGGATAAAAGCCATTAGCCGGTGGTCGAGCGCAGCGAACACCACCGGAGGATCGAGACGCCGACATTCCGCATCCCGGCGGGATGCCAGCGGCGCTGGCGTCTTGGTCGCGACACAAATGGCAGTGTTGTTTTGAGGCATGTTGTTTCGAGGCGTTTCCCGAGCCGCTGCAGCTGGCATCCCGCGGGATGCATCGTTCGTTGCGTGGGCCTACCGGTGGCGTCGCTACGCTCAGCCACCGGCTAATGGCTGGCAAGCCTCCGGCTTGGCGGGAATTCCATAACACCATTGCACGGAATCGTTCTCGGACAGGTGCTAAGCATCGCTCGCGAAATTAGTGACGACTTGGTGGTTTTGAATTGTTAAACGCATTGCCGTGTAACGGCGTGGTTGTTCCTCTGAGTGA
>QIKY01000421.1 GCA_003233175.1 Planctomycetaceae bacterium
TGGGAAGCGGCGGCGAAGGAAGCCACCGCCGACTTCTATTCGCTGCGTGAGCACACTCCCATCATGATCAACGGCCCGCAGTTGCACTCGCTGATTCCGGACGTCGTGACAGACAACAACGGGAGTTTCACGATTCGCGGAATTGGCCGCGAGCGTGTGGCGCAATTGCTGATCCAGGGCTCGCGTATCGAATCGGTGCTGCTCAAGGCCCGCACTCGCGGCGGCAAACTCGTGCGGGTTCCGAATTTATATTCACTACAGCGCACCGCTGGAATCAATGACGTGGAGTTGTATCACCCTGCGGAATTCACGCACGTGGCGGCGGCGTCCAAGCCGGTTGTCGGTCGTATCACGGACGCGCAAACCGGCATGGGGATTGTCGGCGTCAATGTGGCCGCCGGCTTCATGAGCACATTCATTGGCGGTGGCAAGTACTGGATTCACACCACGACCGGCAAAGAGGGTCGTTATCGGCTGGAGGGTCTTCCGGTCACGGGAGAGGAGAGAATCTACGTCTATCCGTTGGCGGAATCGGCATGGCTGCCGGCCGGTCGTAGCGTGTCGATGAAAACGGATGCGTCGCAGATCACCGAGAACTTCGAATTGCGAGAAGGCATCTGGGTTCGCGGGCGCACCGTTGACGACCGCACCGGCAAGCCTCTAACAGGCCCAGTGAACTACTACGCCGATGAGAGTAGCGAGCATCTTGAGCAATACGCGGGCTTCCGACAACTCGGTGGGATCTACGAACGGCGTTCGGATCGGGACGGCCAATTTTCGATTGCCGTTCCGCCGGGGCGCGGCATCCTGACATTTATGCCGGACGACCACGGCAGCTTTCGACGAGGAGTGGGGGCGTCGAGCATCACTGTTCCGAGTCAAGACATGCGTTCGAACATAAAGATGTTCCGAACTGTGCCGTTTAGCCTAATATCGAGCAACACGGCGATTCTCCGTGAAATCAACCCGGGAGTCGGTTCAAAGTCGATCGATATCACGTTGGCGCCAACATCCGGCGCTGACGTAGTCGGAAAACTGCTCGACCCAGACGGCAAGCCCATTACCGTTGGTCGCGTTATCGTGGTTACCGAGTCGCGCCAGTCGGCGCATTACGACAACCGTCGGCATCTGTTCCAGATCCTTGGTTACTACCCGGATCAACCACGCGAAACTTTCTTCTTTCACGTCGAGCGGAATCTTGTCGGACATCTTCGCCTTGCAGGCCCGCCGCCGAACGATTTGAAGGTTACGTTACAACCGGCGGGAAGCATTCGCGGGCAACTGATCGACGACCATGGGGCGCCGATTCCGCATATGCAACTATTTGGCGGCCGTTTGCCGGCCCAGCGAAACCACGACGCACAGCTCTTCACCGACGACGAGGGACGTTTTCTGATTCCCGGCCTGATTCCAGGCCGCAAATACACGGTTTCCGCCACCGGCGACCGAGTCTTCGGGCGCATTCTGATCGATGTGAGCGTCGAAAAAGCGGAAATGAAGGACGTCGGCCAGGTAAAAATAGGTCCGCCCGATCCAAACATGGTGTTTTCGTCGCCAAGCAAGCGCGGCGCTCCGGCGCCGGGAAAAGATTCGTCCGCGAAGAAGTAGAAGTAGAGAGAACCGAATTCGCTTGAGCAGGGTTTCGTGAACTCTTGCGGCGGGTTATCAAGCACCCCCGCCGATCTATTCCGTTTCGCCGTTGGGCGTTATTGGCCGGTGTTTTTCCAGTTGGCGCCCGTCCTGAGAAAACCACCGGCAAAATTGCCCAGCCACCGGAAGTAGACCAACAGCGCGGCCACGAGAATCAGCGAGTTGGTGAATCTTGCGAAAAGTCCAAATGGGGCGGCCACCGAGAGAACGGCGAGCACCAGCCCGGCGGCGGCGGTCCAGAGGAGTCCTGAAGCCAGATAGAGTTTGAGCCAGGCAAAGGGTTTGGCGGCCAAACTGCCGTACACGGTCGTTGATACGAGGGTGAAGGGCCCGCCTCCGTCAAGGGCGGCAAGAAAGAGAATCGGGAAAAGGAGCCACGCCGAAATGGGCGCCACGACCGCCCACTGGACCAAATTTCCGGCATGCAAAATTTGGCAGGTCACGACGCCCGGCAACAAGCTCACCGCGAGAGCCACCACGATATAGAGGAAATCGCCTATCCAATCGAGAAACAGGTATCCGGTCCATTGTTGGAGTTTGTCGACGCCAGCCGACGTTTCTCGAACAATGGCCACCAAGTTTGCCGAGACGATCACCAACCAAACTGCATTGAGCAAAAATAGCGCCGCCCCCGCTCCCATCGCCATGATCGACGCCTCTCGCCCTCCAGCCTCGGCGAGCGCCAGAAAGATTCCCACCAGCCGAAGACCATAACCCTGGACCAGCGCGAAGGCGACCCAACGCACAACGACCTGCCACTGCCGCAAAAAGGCCAGCGGGTTGGGCGACGGCGGCGGCGCCTTTCTCTCACGGTGCTCCGTAGAGGGCGAATCTTCGCGTGGTTGCCGGGAGACGTTCGCAGTGTGTGGCGAGGTGTCTGGTGTGGCGGCGTTCGAGTCGGAGAGGTCTTCGGGCTGCGCGCCGGCGCCGAGGCTTTCCGCTGGCACGATATTCGACCGAACGAAGTCTTCCTGTGGTGAAATCGCGTAGCCTTCGCCCGTTTCTGGAAGCAGCGGCGACATTCGCTCGTCGGTTCTGATTCTGTTCGCATACGGCGAACGCGGCGCCGGCTCGGTGGGCGCCGCCGGCGCGGCAACCGGCTCGCCGCAATCGGGACACCGAATCAGTTCACCGGCTCGCTGCACGGCAGCTCGGATGCGTGTCTGACAGACCGGGCATTTGAAGCTCAAATACTCTTGATGCGCCACCAGCGATTGTGCGTCTGGCTGGTCGACGCCCTCAAGTACTCGGTATTCGGGGCCGGTGTTGGCGGTCGGCGGCGGCGGCGACTCTTGCGGCTTGGGCGGCGCCACGACGTCGACCATCGTGTAACAGTCGGGGCATTTTACCTGCTCGCCAATCGAGGACTCCGGCGAGCGGATTAATGTCCGGCACAGCGGGCAACGCGTCGACAGGTAGTTTTGGTTGACGTATCGGTTGTTCGCAGCCGGTTGGTCGACGCCCTCGATCAGTCGGTATTCGCCCTCATCTTGAACAGAATTGTCGCCGATGTTTTCACGGCCATCTGGCGAGGACACCACGAATGTTTCGCCGCAGCGTTTGCATTTGGCCGATCTCCCCAGATGCGCGCGTGTCACCCGATACCGCGTTTGGCAATGCGTGCAGGCGATTCCGATCGTTGAAGCGTCGTTCGTCGTCACGCAATAACCCATTTTACAGCGATGAAAAACATGGGCGATCGCCACGCTGCGTCGTCATCACCAGGAGAACTGTTTTACTTTCTTCCACGCGCGTTCATGGTATCGATGGCGCCGTGTTTTTGCAACGCGAAACACCACTGCCGCCGGCTCACGATTGCTCGAAGAACGGCGCGTTGAACGATCAAAACGATATTTTCAACCGCGAGCAGTATGCACTCGTTCAGCGGAAGCAGCAGGCGAACCGGGGCCGACTCGCGTTATCAAACCGGCTCGGTTTTGGTATAGTTGCCGGTGGTGGGCGAAGTTCTCAAACGGGCGGAGAGGAAGTAAAAGGCATGGCGCGCGAGACATTGCTGAAAGGCGACGATTCCCCGCGCGATGAGGAAGAACGCAATTTGCGTCCTCAATCGCTGGACGATATCGTCGGCCAGCGCGATGTCTACGAACG
>QIKY01000403.1 GCA_003233175.1 Planctomycetaceae bacterium
GCGGGGCCGTGCTCCCAGAGCACTTGCAGAATTTCCAATTCGCCATCGGTGGGATGCTTGCTGGCAATGCGGGCCATGGTTTTTCCTTCCAAAAGTACCTGAACTCCTGCACGTCGCGGCGTTCTGTTCGCCGCTCCCGACGACACGCCCGAACACACCTTCCTTGAGTGGAGTATTTTGATTCTATAGAAATAGAACGACGGCTGTCAAGAATGCGGCCCGATTATTTTGGAAAGAACTTGCAACGAGAGACGATCGCGGCCAGAAAATAGATATCGGTTGTCGATTAAAAAAAAAGCCCGGCATTTTGAAAATGCCGAGCTTTGAATGGGGTAGGTTATTTGCGGACAGGTCTCTAGGTCCACCATGAAATCGTGGCGAAAACGCAGTAAATCATCAGCATGAAGCCGATGATCCAGGCGCCGAGCCGAATCGGACCGATTGGTCGAGAATCGGCAGCAGGTGTTCGTGCCGCGTGGCCCCATAGACCAAGCTAATCGTGACGATGAGCGGAAACATATACCAGAGTTGGTTATGTCCCAACACGGCGAAAAACAGGCCGCTCATGACGAACACCTCAATCGATAAATGGCAAAATCTGCAGAAACTTCCCGCCCACGGTCTGATTGAACGAAGCAGGTTGAACGAAGCAGGTTGATAAAAATGGCGGCGGAGAGGCGGTCACGAGGGTCCGGTGTTTCCGTTTTCGGAATCATCCTCCGGCGGCGGTTTGTCGGACTCCTCTTCCACTGGCATCAGGAAGGGCCCCGCGTAGGCGTCGTAGATTGCGAGCACGTTCAACAACCCCGCGATCATCGTGTATAAGGTCGCCATTTCAAAAGCGGAGTTGTATTTTTCGTGCCACTGCGCGAGTTCATCTTTCCCAAACCGATCTCTGTTTCTCGGGTTCGGCGGCGCCATCCAACCCGACCACAGAGGATCGCGCCCCTCCACCAACACTCGACGATTCTGAATCACGGCCGGCAGCACCGGCAGCCCCACCCCCGCCTGACAAACGAATTGGGCGACGAATGGCCAACGTTTATCGTTTTCTTGCCACGAGACATACACCCCCTTGCCATCGGCCAAGGCGAGTCCATAGAAAAACGTCGACAGAACACAGACCATGAACAAACAGCCCTTGGCGTACCGACGTTGGTAAAAATGCCCCGCTCCAGGCCACAACCACGCGAAGACGCCCGCCAACACCGGATTGCGCAGATCGATCTCGATGTCGTCGTAAGGGCCGGGTGAATGGGAGCCAGTCGTATGGGAGCTGGGCGCATGGGAGCTGGGCGCATGGGAGCTGGGCGACGGTGAAGGTTTGGCCATGAGTGACTCGTTGGTTGTGATTCAAACGCCGTTGTGTTCTTCGGTCGGCGAGACCATTTCTTTAGCTAGTCGACCCGTTCTGCATATTTTAGCGAAACCGGGCATCAACACCAGTGCAACCTCACGGCGCCGGTGCGCAAACGCAACGCAAGCACCCAGCTTGCAAGCCGGCGCGGCCTCGCTGGGGTTTGAGCGCCGGCAAAAAATTCGCTCGCGTTTGCAGCGCCCCCATTCCACTGCAAACCGACGCGTGCTATTTTCTCGCTTTGTTCGATACTTTGAGCAGCACGACAAGAGCAACACAACAAGGAGCACGCGTGGAAAGCGATAGCGTGGCCGATGGCCTGGAGAAGCTGGAAATTTTGGCGGATGCCGATAGCCTTGATGACGATCAGTTCATCAGCTTGTGGAACGTGGCGGCGGCGAGCACGCATGGCGACGCCGAACGCTCGCGCGACCTAGCCTCGAAATTCTTGGGATTCCTCTGCCAGCAGCGGTGCCCGTTCGTGGTCGTTAGCCAGACCGACGCCACCTACCTCGACGAATGGTTCGAGCGAGACAACAAACTTCTCCATGATTGGTCGGCCCAGAGCGACCGGGTTGACGTCTTGGCCCAGCACGCGCATGTGCCGTTCGATTTATTGACCAAATTTCTCGCGGCCAATAAGTTCGACGCCGGCCACGTGTACAACCCACGCCGGGCGGCCCGCGAAGCTTGGTTCAACGACGATTGGAGCGTCGGCTGAATGGGCGAACCGTTGGAGTTCGGCCGTTGCCAACCGTTGGAGTTCAGCCTTTAGGGCTCCTAACATAACCCCTGTTTGGCGTTTCAAACACGGAGTTTGATGCTAACCTACCAAGTTGTGTTAGAAGGTATTAGGCTGTTTTGGTCCTTGGCGAAGCGTGCGAAAACATGCTGAAGCATGAACTCCAACGGCGCAAAACATGCTCAAGCATGAACTCCAACGGTTGGCGAATCGCGCAATGCGTTAGGCGATGAGTTTCGAGAGCACCTTGGCGTGGTAGACGCTGGTCAGGCGTTCATCCAGACCGTTGCGGTGGAACACCGTTCGTTCGTGGTCCAAGCCGAGCAGATGCAGAATGGTGGCGTGTAGGTCGGCCACTTGCACGCGATTTTCCACGGCGTGGTAACCAAGTTCGTCGGTGGCGCCGTAGGCTTGCCCGCCTTGCACGCCGCCGCCGGCCAGCCACATGGAAAAACCTTGCTTGTGGTGGTCGCGTCCTTGGCCGCCCTGGCTGACCGGAGTGCGGCCGAATTCACCACCCCAGACGACCAGCGTCGAATCGAGCAGACCGCGTCGCTTTAAGTCTTGCAGCAAGGCGGCGGTGGGTTGATCGGTTTCCAAACAGCACTGCTTGGTGCGGTTGGCGTTGTCGGCGTGGGTGTCCCACATTTGGCCGCGAATGAGAATTTGCACGAACCGCACGCCGCGTTCGACCAGCCGCCGCGCCATCAGGCAGCGGCGGGCGTAGCTGTCGGTATGCTTCTGGTCGATGCCATAGAGTTTTTGGGTTTCTTTCGATTCCCTCGACAGATCCAACGCCTGCGTGGCGGAAACCTGCATGCGGGCCGCCAATTCATAGCTCGCGATACGCGCTTCCAGTTCGGCGTCGAGCGCGGGGTGCGCCCGACGATGTTCGTCGTTCAGCTTTCGCAACAGTTCCAGCCGCAGACGGCTCATGCGGGAGCCGACCTCGCGCGTGGGTTTCAGATGCATGACCGGCGGCCCTTGGTGGCGAAAATGCACGCCCTGATATCGAGGCGGAAGAAAACCGGCGGACCAATTTTGGATACCGTTGGTCGGCATTTGGTTGTCGTTGCGCAACACCACGTAAGCCGGCAGATCTTTGTTCTCCGAGCCGAGCGCATAATTGACCCAGGCGCCAAGCGTCGGCCGGCCGGAAATCGTGCGGCCGGTTTGCATCATCCACAAGGCTTGCTCATGGTTGTTATGCTCGGTGAACATAGAGCGGATGACGGCAATGTCGTCGGCGCAGCGGGCCGTATGTGGCAAGATTTCAGAAAACGCCACGCCGCTTTTTCCCGCCGGCTGGAACTTGAACGGCGTGCCCAACAAGTTGCCGTGTTTCGAGATTTTCACTAAATCGGAAAACGATTCCGGAGGCGCCTTGCCGTTTTGCTTGTTCAGTTCCGGTTTGGGGTCGAGCAAGTCAACATGACTAGGACCGCCATGCTGGAAGAGTTGAATGACGGCGGTCGCCTTACCGGGCGGTTGGCTGACGATTCTTCCGCCCGGGGCGGCGGTTTTGCTGGCGGTTGCCGCCAAGAGCCGGTCGTCGGCCAACAGCGAACCGAGCGCCATTCCCAGCAGACCGGTTCCCACGTGCGAGAAAAGCCCTCGCCTGGAAATCAGGTTGGGCAGGTCGAGCAGATCATAATCGCGACACGGCATGAGCGGTTTCTCCGGTCAATGCTTACAATAAATCAATGCACGAATAAAAATTCGTTGCTGTTAAACAATACTAACGTGAGTTGCATCCAGCCTTCTTTTTCGGACGATGTTTCTTGCGATACGACGCCTAGGAACTCCGCCACGAAACGACGTTCCGTTTCACTGGGCAAACGGGCGAACAAGCGTTCGTAAAGAAGATTGATGCGCGCGGTGAAGAGGGCGGCTTTGCGTTCGCCGACGTCCGCCGCTGCTGTTTCCGCCTCTGTTTTCATGGACGCTTCGGCTTCCGCCAGAACACGATCAGCCGCCGCTTGGGCGTTGTCTTC
>QIKY01000370.1 GCA_003233175.1 Planctomycetaceae bacterium
GCATTGTGGTTGTTGCGACGCCATAATGCTCATGCGGAGGGCAACGAATTTCCGAGGATAAAAAATATGATCAAACAACGTCTTTCCCTTACTTTGCTCTTATGCTTGATAGCCGTTTCGGTTCACGCCGAAGATAAACTTTCCCTGGTTGCCAAGACGCCCCGCCCGCCGAAGCCGGACGCCGCCGTTGTGCGGAAATATCTGGCGATGCGTGCTGAGTACGCCGCTGATATTGAAAAGCAATGGCGCGATGACTTTGAAAAAACAGGGCGACTACCGGGCGAAGACGAAAGCGAAAATGCCCCCGAAACGCCGCCGCTCGACGCCCCCGCCAAGGAACACTTGGGAAAATCGAATCCTGATACGCTGATTCCCCAACTACAAAAAGAATTAACCCGGCTGGTCAAACGGTCATCAAGCCGTGAACTTGATCGTGCGGAAAAACGAGAAGCCAAAAAGCAAGCCACCAGAGTTCGTATTTCGCTGGGGTACATCAAACGCCACAAGGAAGAATTCCGAAAGGCGCTTGGCAACCCCAAACAAAAACTGGAAAAACTGATTGCCGACATGCACAAATCCCCACTGACGGAATATTTTAAGATCGCCGATTTCAACAGAGAGCGTGAGCCAGTATTTACAACAGGCCGGTTCGGTAAACTGTTTGTTGATAAGCAAAAGACCGACAACATCTTCGTTCTCAAGGTGATCAACAAGTCATCTGCAATAGTGACGGTTTCCAATCCGGAACGAAACAATGTCAGCGATCCGTTTCACATTGAAGGTATTTCAACCAAAGGCTTTGAATCAAAAGGCAATTATTTTGTTGACGGTTTTTTCTACGTTTCCGGAAAGATGACCTACACGACCGTAACGGGCGATCACGTTTGGTTTGTAGTGGATCGATTTGATCCTGTTGCCGCCATGAAATCAATAAAGCAATAGCACGGTCAAACGCTCGGCTGTCCGCCACTGCGGTACCGATTTTCCAGTTGTTCGTTCGGTGTTTTCGCCAACACTTCCATTTTCTCTTCGACGATCTTCTGAACTTTCGCTTCCAGTTCCCGGTCGAGTTTTTCAATTTCCTGATTGATAAAATCAGCGAGGCCGGTAACGAACGCATCGTTTTCCCGCTGCACCTTGATCTGGATGTCCTTCTTGGTCTGCACGTTTATGGCGAGCGTTTTCTGTCGCCCTTCTTCATTTGCAATATCGCCTCGTTCCGAACTGCCAAAAGATTCATCGAATTTCCCCATCTTCGCTCTGCCGAGATCGGATTTTTCGGCGAACGTTCGGGCTTGTTCCGTGCCAACGGAACGTAGCTTGCCCGATTCTTCGATGGTGAGGTCTTCGTTGCGTTGGGCTTTGGCCATGATGGCTTTTAATTCATCTTGCTGTTCCGGCGTCAATTGTCCGAAGCGCTCTTTCGCACTCTGCAGACTACCCTTGAGTTGGTCGAGCCGCTGCTTCGACAGTTCAAGTTCCTTCTGGGCGCCTTGCACTCCCGCCTTTGCCGCCGCTACTTTTTCCGAGCGGACCTGCTTGGCGATACCCAGCCTTTGCTTTTCGATCCCGATCAGTTCATTGCTCAACTTCAAGGCCGCATTCTTCCCTAACCCTCGCTCCGACTCCGTTTTGCCGAAGCGCGCCGAGACCCTCGCGCTGCCGCGCTGCTTCTCAACGAGAAACGCCTGGTTGGTCAAAGCTTGATCTTTACCGGCTGGGTCGTCGCGGCTGGTAACACGGTTGCCCAGCGATTCTCGGGCGATATCTTCTCGGGCGAATCGGCCGGACGTTTGAATGCGGCCCACTTCCTCTCGCCGAACATTTCCCGCGCGCTCGCCGTCCAACTTGTCGAGGGCCGCCTTGACCTTCTCCGAACCCGATGACCAAATGCCCATCCATTCGGTGGTTTCGGCTTGCCACGTGCCGATTTTCATCGACCACGAATCGATGTTCTTGGCCGAGCCGGTCAAACTTTCATGAACGATTTTCGCCGCCACGCCCACCGAGGCAATCGCGGCCACGGCCGCCACAATCGGCGCCGCCGCGCTGGCCGCGCCCGCGCCGCCCGCTGCGCCTGCCGCACCCGTCACTCCTGTCGCGCCGCCCGCCGCGGCGCTGGCGCCTCTGGCCGCCGCCAACGCTTTTTCCGCCGTGGCCGCCGCGGTAACGCTGGCTTGGTAGGCCTTGACCGCGCCGGCAATGCCTCGATACGTATCAATCGAACCTTTGGCGACATCCATCACCGCCTGCACTTGATCCAACGCTTCGGTAATCTTCTGGACGTCTTCCTCGCTCGCGACTCCCAACGCCGCAAAACCTCGCCCTAGTTTGACGACGGCTTCACTCGCCTGGAGGACGCCGTCGACCACCGCCTGGTTGGCCGCCGCCTTCTGCGCCACCGCCTGGAGATGCTCTTGGACCGAATTTTTGACAGCGTCTCGTTGCGACTTTCTCTCCTTTTCCACCGCCTTCACGGCTTCGGCGGCAGCGCGTTTGTCGGCCGCGATTTTGAAATCGGCCACGCTCTTGTTGAGTTTGATGGCGGCGTCGGCGGAACGCTTTTGTTGCTTGGCCAGGTCGGCAAAACCCTTGGTGTAGGCGGCGGTCATTTTCCGCTGCTGCTCGGCCACGCGTTTGTTTATATCGGCGAACACGACCGTCACCGACTGATCGAGCTGCATCGAAACGTTGACCGTAATATCGGCGGGATGTTTGCTCATTGGTTTATCTCCCCATCATTGCGGCGGCTAGGGCGTCGGCTTCCCGCCGCCGGCGCCACTCTTGATAAAGCGGCGCCAAAATTGCGAAATGTCGTCGGACCAGGGAATCGGCTCGCTCGACGTTCGTCAAACATCCTCCGGCCATCGACTGGTTGGCCATGAACAGCAGCAGCGTGGCGTAATTGGCGTCGGTCAATTGACAACTCCGCTCCTCTTGGGGCCCGCCCTTGGGGCAGCCCTGTTTACGCTCGCAGGGCGGCGGCGTGACGCGCAGCCGATCTTGGGTTCCTTGGGCGAACTTTTTGCGGCGGCCGGTGTCGAAATCGTAGTCGTACTTTTTGCAGTCCTTGCAGCGGATGCTGGCCACCCCAGGATGGAACAACAACAGGGAGGCGGCCTTCCTTAGTTTTTTTCCGCGCGCCTTTCCTTGCTTTCTCCCAGACTGGCGCCGGCGGCCAAGGCTTCCAATTCCGCTTCGTAATCGTCGGACGCGTTTTCCGGTTCCTGGCCCGGCTTGGCGTCGGAAGCAACGTAGCCCGCCACGATATTGAACAACGCGTTGAACAGGTTCGGCGGCAGCATTTTCAAATGCGTTACATCGAGCGGAACGCAGGCGCCGCCCGGCTCCTGGGCGTCCCACTCTTGAACCTGCTTGACAAGCTGCAAGGCGATGTACCGGCTGCGCTCCCGCGCCGGTTTTTTCTCCAGCAGTTCCAGCAGGGCGTCGCGCTGGTCGACCAGCATCGGCCGAAAAGAAAACGACAGCTCGCCGTGCAACCGCTCGGCGGCGGCGATATAGCCATCTTGCGTGTAGCCATCTCGGATGAGGTCCAGCATGTTTCGCCAATGCTCCTAGGGGAAGAGGTAAGGTTGATTTCGTTTCGTAAGGCGAGCGGCGGGTGAGAATTTACCAGCCGCTTAGCATCGCTCGTGAAATTACTGCAAGATTTGTGGTGTGATGGTGTAGTTCCATTTTGGAAGCAACTCGGCGAACTGCACGGTTGTTCG
>QIKY01000016.1 GCA_003233175.1 Planctomycetaceae bacterium
AAATACTCGGCGTCGCGACGCCATACACGGAAAGAGGAGAATCACCACCTCTTACGTAGTGGTCGGCCACGGCAACCACGCTGGCGGTAAGGAGCACTTTCCAGTCTCGATAAAACGCCAGAAAGGCCAACGAGACAAAAACATGGTAATACGCTTCAATATTGCCGCCGCTGAGTTGAATCAGCAAACTTGAAATCAGCAGTTGCGCGATCGCGACCACATGGCGCGTTCGCGCTTCGCCTGGACGCCACAGCGCCAAGGCCGCCGCGAACAGGGCGCTACCGCCACAAAACACCGCCAGCCACACGACGCCCTGGTTTTGGGGCGTCACTCCAACCCACGATTTTGGCGGAATCCAGAGTGCAACGGCAATTCCGGCCAGCCATTGCAGCAACAGTAAGCCGGCGAACATTCGGTCGGTCTGACGAAAGAGCGCTGCGCGGCTCTCTTGGAAGAGAGTTTCAGCGCGTGCGGCCATAGCCGCGGACACGCCGGTTCGAGATTGAGGTTCGGTTATCGTTTGCATGTCGTTCGAATCGCCTTAACAAGTTCGACTCCTGAAAACATGGCCATTGCCGGTGCTTCGCCGCCAAGAAAACGCGGTATTCAACGAACAGGAAACACCCGGCGGCATCGACGCCGGTAAAATTCCCTCTCCAACACAAACCATAGCTTGGATGTGGACGTCCGAATGATGCGGCGATTTTTTGTCGGGTTGCCACATGCAGGCAACACCGATCAATCAGGTTCTGGCGATTGTTCCGGGAAGCAATGCGAGCGTTTGGCCCTCCGTTCGATGTGCATGCTAGAGTTAAAGAAGGAAGTTTATAAATCGGTGCGGCAGCGTGTTTGGCGAAACGAACAGCAGGGCGAGAAAAAAGGTGGAGCGATGAAATTAAAAGTTGCCGACGTCATGACCCGCACCGTGATCTCGATTCGCGCCGAAGCGTCCATCGACGACGCCTTCGACCTACTGCTTCGCCACAACTTGAGCGGACTACCGGTCGTCGACGCCGACAACCACGTCATTGGAATTATTTCCGAACGCGACTTGCTCGGCATGCTCTACGAAGTGGAAAAAACGCATGGAATCGTGAACGATTTCGCCTCCAAGAACGTAATCACCTTGCGAGAAGATGGACCGCTGTTGGGCGCCGTCGACTTACTTCTTGCCCGCTCTTTCCGACGACTGCCGGTCGTCGACGACAAAAATCGTCTGGTCGGATTGGTCAGCCGCCGCGACCTGATTCGTTTCATCCGAGATGTGCGAATAAAAATTTCCGGCGCCCTGGAAAAGAAACGGCATGCGGAACCGGCGGAACTCGCCTGACAGCCGCCTGTTGCTAGGTTAGGATAGACAGTGAGCCGATCACGATGGCTCGCCGCACCGTCCTTTCGCGACGCCTAACCGTCGGAGTTTCCGCAGATGATCTTCTCGCGTATTTTGTTTGTTTTCGGCCTGATGTATCTGGCGACGCCGGCTTTTTCCGCAATGGGAATGGCCGCTGAAAAGCCCAACATACTGGTCATTCTGGTCGACGATTTGGGCTATGGCGATCTTTCCAGCCAAGGCGCCGCCGACCTCAAAACCCCGCATATCGATGGTCTTATCGCGGCGGGAATGCGGTTCGACAACGCCTACGCCAATTGCCCCGTGTGCTCTCCCACGCGAGCGGCTCTGCTGACCGGGCGTTATCAGGAACTGGTCGGCGTGCCGGGCGTGATTCGCACCCATGCAAATAACAACTGGGGCTATCTGGCCAAAGAGGCGGTGCTGCTGCCGCAAATGCTCAAGCCGTTGGGGTACGACGCCGCCATCATCGGCAAGTGGCACCTGGGGCTCGAAGCGCCCAACCGTCCGAACGACCGGGGGTTTGACCATTTCCATGGTTTTCTCGGCGACATGATGGACGACTACTACAACCATCGGCGGCACGACAACAATTATATGCGTCTCGACGAACAAGTGCTCGATCCCCCAGGCCACGCCACCGATATCTTCACCGATTGGACCATCGACTACCTCCAAAAACGTCAAGACCAAAAGAACCCCTTCTTTCTCTACTTGGCCTACAACGCTCCGCATACGCCGATCCAACCTCCTCAAGATTGGCTGCAAAAAGTCAAGGATCGGGAAGCCGGCATTTCCGACAAACGCGCTAAATTGGTGGCCTTGATCGAACATCTTGACGCTGGCATTGGCCGCGTGCTGCGAACCTTGCGTGCAACGAAATTGGCGGAAAACACGCTCGTGTTCTTCACCTCCGACAACGGCGGCCAATTGAGCGCCGGCGCCAACAATGGTCCTCTGCGAGATGGCAAGCAAAGTATGTACGAAGGCGGACTGCGCGTGCCGATGGGCGTTGTCTGGCCGGGACGCATTGAAGCAGGATCACGCACTTCGCGCACAGCAATTTCAATGGACATTTTCGCCACGGCCTGCGCGGCTGCCGGGGCGCCGGTTCCCCACAAAATCGAGGGGCGGTCGTTCCTGCCCACGCTGCTGGGAAAAACGCAGCCAAACCCGCCGCGAGACTTCTTCTTCCATCGGCGCGAAGGAGGCTTGCGGTACAACGGGCTCACCACCAACGCGCTGATTCGCGGCGAATGGAAGTTGCTGCAAAACAGTCCGTTCGAGCCGTTGGAGCTTTACAACCTGCGTCTTGACCCGCTGGAGGAAAACAACCTGGCGGCGAAGAACCGCCGCAAGTTTTCCGAACTCGCCGCCGCCCTGCGTTTGCAATTGCAACGCGGCGGCGCCGTTCCCTGGCAACGACCCGCCCAGCAAGACGCCCCATAGGGTGCGGGTGCCAAGCGAGCGTGGAGCGATGCGGAGCCTATCACCGTTGCAATCGTATCGACCATAAAGTCGAGACGGGTCGCCGCAGTTATAGGAAGCGGCAACTTTGCAATCATCATTGCTCTCGCTTTGAATCGAACGGCTGGATTAAACGCCACCCAGATCTCCTGATCGCATGTATTTTTCCCGGTTTCCCCAAGAAACCCATCCAGCCTCTCCGATACGTCCTTCTGAGTTAATAGTTTGGACGCTAATTCTTGCCGCTTGCCTGGCTCCCGATTCCCGCCAGCGGTATGTCATCGGAGGATGCTCTCATGAAACGCGCGTGTCTCGCTTTGTCGGCCCTTCTTCTCGCCCTGGCTGGTTCGCTATTCGCGACAAAAACGCCCCAATGTTGGGCTGAAAAACCACACGCCGATGCGACCGCCGTCGGCAGTCCCGTGGGCGGACTCGACGATTCGCCTCTGGGCTACTGCCATGTGCCGCCGCTCATCGACGACTTTGGTTACCAACCCGCATCGACCGAGCCAGAGCCGCCAATCGCCGCCAATCTAGAAACCGCCGCGTCGGCGCCGAACGACGAAGCGTACGGCTATGCGTACGATTTCGACGACGCTTGCGACTACGGCTGCATGGGGGCGGGTTTCGCAGCGGCGAACCAGGCAACCCAAACGCCAGACGATTTGCACGACTACCGCTCCTCGCACGACCTCCAATACGACCAGGCCGTTTATGGCCAATCGGCGGAGACAATGCCGGCCGATGCACCCCCAGCAGCCGATATCGAAACCGTTGGCCGAGCAAACGAGAATTACGACGATTACGCGTACGAAATCTACGGCTACGATGACGAATACGGCTATGAGATGGAATCAGCCGAC
>QIKY01000258.1 GCA_003233175.1 Planctomycetaceae bacterium
CCCATGTCGATCATGCGCGTAATAGCGCCGGGCGCATCGTTCGTATGTAGTGTACTGAAAACCAAGTGTCCAGTCAAAGAAGCCTGGATACCCATGGAGGCTGTCTCTGAGTCGCGCATTTCTCCCACCAGAATGATATTGGGCGCCTGCCGCAGCATGGCCTTAATAATCCGGGCGAAGTCGAGGCCGATGTCGTGTTTGACTTCCGTCTGATTGATGCCCGGCAAGTAGTATTCCACCGGATCTTCAGCCGTGATGATTTTTTTGTCTGGGCGGTTGAGCGCGTTGAGGGCGGCGTAGAGCGTTGTCGTTTTTCCAGAACCGGTGGGCCCCGTCACCAGAATGATTCCGTTGGGCCGCTTGATCAGCGACTGGAACTGCCGGTAGGTATCTTCGGCCATGCCCAGTTTTTTGACCGTCACGCTGATATTGTCTTTGTCGAGCAGTCGCATCACGACCGATTGCCCGTGGTTGGTGGGAATGACGCTCACTCGCAGGTCGAGGTCTTTTTCTCCCAGCGTGACCTTGATCCGCCCATCTTGGGGGCGCCGCCGCTCCGCGATGTCCATGGAGGCGAGAATCTTGACACGCGAGATAATCGCCCCCAATAGCCTTCTAGGGGGGCTGTCGCGTTTGTGCAACACGCCGTCGATACGGTAGCGGATGCGAATCTGGTCTTCAAACGGCTCGATGTGAATATCGGACGCCCCCAACTGCAAGGCCTCCGAAATCATCATGTGAACCAGCCGCACAATCGGCGCGCTGTTTTGGTCGACCGATTCGTCCGACGACACGCCGTCGCCTTCGGTTTCCGTGAAATCGATGGCCGTATCGGTAAATTCCTGGATCATCGAATCGGCGCTTTCGCCCTCGGTTTGGCCGTAATACTTGTTGATGGCCTCCATAATGTTTTCGCGCGGGGCGATCGAAATTCGAACCGGCCGATTCAGAATAAATTGCAGCTTTTCCAGCGTTTCGAAGTCTTGAGGATCGGAAATCGCGACCCGCAGGGCGTCGTCTTCCTGGCAAATCGGCAGCACCGCGTTTTCACGCGCTACCGATTCCGGCACTAGTTCGATCACCGATTCGGGAATCATTTGGTCATGAACGTTGAAGTATTCGTGTCCATGCTCTTCGGCAATGGCCCGCGAAACCTCTTCGCTGGTGGCGTATTCCAACTGCACCAGCGACTCTTCCAGCGGTTTCCCGGAACTTCTCGAAACCTTTTTGGCGTCTTCCAGTTGTTCGGCGCTAATCTTGCCGCGACGGACAAGAATATCCGAGAATTCGCCCATTTCAGTGGACATCAAAATCTCTCCAGAGAATGCGAGAAGCTTGTAACGGAGCGCAAACCACCGGCGCCGCACCGTTGCGATTGAATTGAATTTCGCTCAGCGGCCCTAAAGTGAATGCAGACCGCCTATTACGCTATCTTGACCAACAACCGCCCTGCTTGTCAATCAAACGCATCTTGCCAATCAGCCAAGTTCCACGAATTCCTCGGTAATAAATTTGACATTGTTTAAGGAATTTAGTAACACCTATGACGAATGTGTGATCTCTTCGGAAGGTTCCGCCGCCGGCGAAAAACCAAGTACTGTATTTGCATTTCACTTCGATAGCTTTGCAGAAGGCCCGCGTCATGAAAAAAAACTCCTCCCGGCCGTCTCGAAAACACCAAGGTCCAAGAAACCAGAGTGCTCGAATCAAATACCGGGCGCTTCGTCCGCGCCTGGAGGAGTTGGAAACGCGAGCCGCGCCGGGCAGTTTTCTCGATGCCCTGGCTTTAGGCGCCCTTTCGTTCGCGGCCGACAACACCCCCCCCCATTTTAGGGGATGAAATTCATGATTGGTCCCTCGAAATTGACGACGTGTTCGCCGTCGAGAATGGGGGCTACCGGCGGATGAATCGCCGGGCATCGTTGCGCGCCGTGCCGGAACGGAATCTTGAATCGTTGAGCTTCCAGTCGCGGCTCACGCTGGGCTCTCGAATCCAGGAAAACCAATCTTCTCTCACCAGCAATCGACGCGGCTTTATCAGTGACTCTTTCACGACGGCAAGCGGCTTGCCGGCTCTTGCGAATGTCGGCTTGGGCGACATTCTTGCAGCGGCCAACCTTACAAACACCAACCTCGCCGCCACCGACGCTTTTTTTGAGCAAAACGCGCTGCTGGAGCAGCTCACCGCCGGGGCGGGGTTCGCGGGGCGCGGTTCCGCCTCTGCAAGATCTTCCGGCATCGCGATTCGTTCGGCATCGCTTGTTTCGGCTTCCGGCGCCGTGGCGGCGTCGTTGGCCATTCCCCCGGTGAACGTATCCGCGCCGCAAGAATCACGCGCGCCAGCGCCCGCTCCCTTCCTAGCCTTTAATTCCGATCTTCTCGCCGAAGGGGAGGGTATCATAGCCGGACCGCCCAGTGGAACGGACGACTACTACATGATACCGCACAGCACGCAACTCAGCGTGCCGCCCAGCGGCGTGCTCGCCAACGATATCCCCATGAATGGGAGTGCCTACCCGCTCTCCGCCACGCTGGAAACCGGCCCCACAAATGCCGCTTCTTTCTCCTTCAACGCCGATGGCTCCTTCACGTACGATCCGCAACCCGGCTGGACCGGCGACGACACCTTCACCTACATTCCCTCCGATGCACTCAGCGGCGGCGGATTATCCACCATGGTGACCATCTCGGTGTTCAATGGCCCTCCGGTCGCGGTCGACGATTATGTCTTCCTGCAGCACGATACGTCATTCACGGCCGACGCCATGACCGGCGTGCTCGCCAACGATTACGAAGGTGATGGAACCGATCCGCTCACCGCCACGCTGCTCACCAACCCCGGCAGCGCGGCCGGATTTTCCTTTACCGCCGACGGCGCCTTCAGCTACACGCCCATCGCCAATTGGGCCGGTCTCGATAGTTTCGACTACGAACTTTCCGACGGCATCGATACCGATATCGGCACTGTGTACTTTACCATTGAAAACATGGCCCCGATCACGGCGAGCGATAATTACACCATCGTCTACAACACGAAAAGGACCGTTTCGGCGGCCGACGGCGTGCTCTCCAACGACGTCGACATGAACGGCGATGCGCTCACGGCGTCGTTGAAAACCTCGCCGGCGCACGGCACGCTGGCCCTGGGCAACGATGGCGGTTTCACCTTCACGCCCACAATTGGCTACGAAGGGCCCGATTCGTTTGAATATTACGCCAGCGACGGCATCGCGCCGGCGGTGGCCGAGACGGTTCAATTGTCCATCGAACGGCCGATCGTCGATATCGATACCGATTCCGACAACAACCAAATGCTGGAGGAATCGCAACTCGAAGACGACGATGAAGAAAATTCCCCCGGGAAAATCTTGAGATACAACAACGACTACGACAACGGTGGTATTCTTCCAGACCGGGTCGCCCCGACACCCCTTGTTGACATTTTCAACATACCGGTCTTCGACGATGACCTCCAACCCGTCACGTTCAAGTTCAACACCATCGACGCGGAAGCCGCATTGACCGGATTCACGCTGAATTTGGAAATAGTGGGCAGCAACGTCAAACTCTGGAGTACGCAAGATAAGCAAGCCCTGCCGCTGAGCTACTTGATCGGCACCAATCCTTTGCCCAGCACGTTCTACGC
>QIKY01000046.1 GCA_003233175.1 Planctomycetaceae bacterium
ACGAGAATCAGGGCCATTTGCCGCTTGGAGCCTCGCGCATATTTCCTGAAACCCGAGATCGCCCTCGTGACTGCTTCGCACATTATCTCCTTACCGGAATCGTCGACCTGCACCTTCCCGATCGCTGCGCGAATCGCCGCGATGTCGTTGGTCGGCTTCTTGGTAAGCACCGAGAATTCCGCGCCGTAACTTGTTACGGCGGTCATCAAGGCTTTGCTGGCCGATGCGTTGGTAAGCCCTAGCTCTTCATAAACTTTATCAATGCGGGCGCGAATTTCCTGTTGGTCGTCTTTCATGCTTTCCGACTGATCAAAACACCATATCGCCAACACGTTGCTCTTATCGAGCATCAGCAAAATTTCCTGCGTGAGGCGGTCCATCGCCTGGCCGTAGTCGTCGACCACGGCGCGCGGGTCGCCGATGGCGCCTTCGGGAACTTCTGAAATCATTTGATCCGACGGCGGACCCACCATCGCCAAACCGGTAATCGCGATATTCGTGGTGTCGGCTTCTTCAAAAACCTGCTCGTCGATTTGAGCGGCCGTTTCGGTAAGCGAAGCGGCGCCCATGGCGCCCGCGTCGGAAACCACGTTCGACACATTGGCCACAAGTTCATCGGTGGCTTCCAATTCCTGATCCAACTCGATCTCGACGATGTCTTCCTCACGCTCGAACAACTCCGCCACCACATTCTTGAATTCCACCACCGGCTTCTCGGGCAATACCAAGAGCGTCAGCATCAGCAGCAACGCCATGTGCAGCGCGCCCGAAACGCCCATCGCACCAAAGTTTCGCACCAAACCGCTGCTCAAAAGCGACCGTCGCGGACCGGAGTCTGGAGTTTCCTCTTCGTCCGACGCAGCCGCCTCTTCCTCGGTTTCGGCGGCAGCCGCTTCATCGGAAACCGGCGTTTCAGAAACCGGCTGGGCGACCGCGACGGGCTTCGCTAGGGGCGTCGCGGCGCCAGCAGCTGGAGTGGAATCAGCCGGCGCAGACGACGCCGAATCGGCCGAAGGGTTCAAATCTGAACTTACCGAATCAGCAGCGATGGGATCTTCGTGAGCCATTATTCGATCAGTGGTTGGAAGAAAAAGAAACGGCCGGGAGAGTCGCGGACGCTTCCACGGTAGATTCGTGGTTGGCCCCGACGACACCATGAGCGCAAACCGTTTAGAACGGAAACACACCCCGATTATACCGATTCCAAACCACAAGATTGACGTTTTTCTTGGTATTCGCCAATTTTTCTAAGGAACAGTCCTGAATTTCGATGCCGAATTAAAAGCCCGGCATTTTGAAAATGCCGGGCTTTTCAGAACTTCAACCGGTAACTTATTTCAGGACTATTCCTCAGCGCCAACTGTAAGCCGCCGCCAGAACGCTAGTGCTTTGTAACAGCTTAATTTTAGGATCAGCCGCAGGGCGATAGCCCACGGTTCTGAGCAGGAAAACCGTGGGCTAGCGCCCTGCGGCTGATATCTTGCAACCCTAATTCTTAGCTGTGACAAAGCACTAGTGCCAGTTTCGGCCGTGTCGGGTATAAAACGGCAGCATTTCGTTACGCGAACGCCCTATTGCTCACGACCCCCTATTGCTCACGATAGGTCGTCCAACTGAGGAATCCAAGCGCGCCGGCGCTGAGCAAAAAGCAGATATCCATCAGGATGCTGACTTTTTTGAAGGGCGCAAACGACGAAGGGGCCACAAGATCGACCAAGAAAACGATCAATATGAGGACAGCAATCACCATCCCCGTGATACACAACACTTTAGGCATAGACACCTCGCGCCGGTTTTCTCAGTGCGATTTTCAGTTTTGGGAAAATTGAGGCCTGCCGTCAGCAGCCGCGACACGCAGCCTACGACCTGAACCACGAGAGACATGCGCCGCGAATTCAGCTTGCTCAAGAGCGATTTTCACACACTTGAACAAGGTTCGCCGCTCGATTAGCCGACCGCCGTACGCTTGTTAGTATAATCCATCAGTTCCGCCTGTCACCTATTGCAACATGGACAAAATAGGATATTTAGCCAGAAGGCGAGCCATGGGTCGCAAAACAACGCTATCACAGGCGATTTCCCCAGCCAAATCTGACCCGAAAGACACGCCCCCATGCCGCACGCTCGGCTGATTCACGAATTTCGCCGCCAAATGGCCGTTGTCGACCGATGGGTTTATCTCGACCACGCCGCCGTGGCGCCGTTGCCGCGCTGCTCCGCAAAGGCAATCGGTGAATGGTCGCAACAGGCTTCCACACAAGGAGATACGGCATGGCCGCAGTGGGCCAAACAAGTCGAAACGGTGCGCCATCTGGCCGCGCGTTTGATCAACGCCCGCCCGGAGGAAATTGCCATCACGCCGAACACCACCACAAGTATTGGCTATGTGGCGGAGGGTTATCCTTGGCGTCCTGGTGAGAATGTGGTCGCCTTGGGCAACGAATTTCCCTCGAATCTGTATCCCTGGATGCACTTGGCCAGCCGCGGTGTTGATGTCCGCATTGCGCCGGTGGCTGATAGTCGGGTCGATATTTCCACAATCGAGCCTTTTTGCGACGCCCAAACTCGCTTGCTGTCGCTGAGTTGGGTTGGATACGCCACCGGCTGGAGAATCAACCTGGAGGAAATCATCGACTGGGCCCACCGCCGGGGCATTCTCGTTTTGCTTGACGCCATTCAAGGCATGGGCGTTTTTCCGCTGGATGTCGCCGGGCTTTCCCTCGATTTCCTGGCCGCCGATGGCCACAAATGGATGCTCGGTCCGGAAGGCGCCGGAATTTTCTATGTGAAAACCGAACATCTCGATAGACTGCGTCCGCTGCACGTGGGCTGGAACAGCGTGGAAAACCCTTACGATTTTTCGCAAATCGACCTCCGTTTTCGGCCCACGGCGGCTCGCTATGAGGGCGGTTCTCAGAACATGGTGGGAATATTCGGCCTTGGCGCCGGCCTGGAATTATTGGAAAAACTCGGCTTGGCGCACGACCAATCTCCGCTTGGAGAGTGCGTGTTGCAGATCACCGATTATGCAGCAACGCGATTGCAAGAAATCGGCGCGAAGCTGCTTACTGTCCGCGACGAAGGCCACCGCTCGGGAATTCTGACGTTCCAAATTCCCGGCCAAGATCCTCAAACACTGCGCAACCGTTGTCTGGCCGCCGGCGTGGTGTTGAGCCATCGCGGCGGCGGGCTGCGTATTAGTCCTCACGCTTACAATACCCCCGACGATATCGACCGGTTGCTCGATGTGCTCCAAGGATAAATGTGCTCCAAGGAATAGGTGAAATTTATGTCGTCTGAACCGCTGCCGCTTTCGCTTGTGCTGATCGCCCACAATGAAGAGCACCGCATTGGCCGCTGCCTGGAAAGCGCGGTCCATTTAGCCAGCGAAGTCATTGTGGTTGTGAACGATTGCACCGACCGCACCGTCGAGATTGCAAAATCGTACGGCGCCCGCGTCTACGAACACGACTGGCCCGGCGCGCGTGATCAAAAAAACATCGCCCTGGGGTATGTCACGCAGTCCTGGGTGTTGGCGCTCGATTGCGATGAAGAACTTTCGGAAACGTTGCAGCACGGCATTCGCGATTTTTTCGCCTCCGGAAAACATGACACCTACGAAAC
>QIKY01000182.1 GCA_003233175.1 Planctomycetaceae bacterium
TCGGTCAAGGCGCCAACATGGAAACGGCCGTCTGTCGTCGTCACCAGCAAAAAAGGATTGTTGAAACCGAACTCCTTAACCTCAATGATTTCGTTTGGGTGGATTTCGCAATACTGGTGACCTCGCCTTCCCTGCAGTCGGTTTTCTTCGACTTTGAGAGTTGATGACCAGCATTGAGGCACCCATCCGCCGCAATAGAACCACGATTGCGTCATCGTATATTTCCCTCACCTACTTGCATCCGCAGGGGTCGATTTGGTCGTGTAGGACGACAAAAGGGGTCAGGACTCTTTGATTGATCCGGCCACCCTGCCGGCTAGTCCCATCCCGCAACTAAAAAATACGCAAGCCCCACGCCAATTGTGTATTTCAACTGTTCGGTAAACTCCGCGTAGCACTTAAATGGTTGACCTGTAATGGCAAACTCGCCGTTGGGCAGAGAATACCGACAGTTACACCATTGCTGTTTCCATTGTATTTCCTGCCAATTTTTTTGTTCTCCAAACGCGAAATACCATGGCGAAAGTAGGGATCGCACCCGCACTAGCGAAGCCTCGCGAACGCCATTCACTACGATTTCATATCCAACTGATCTTAACGACGACGGTGCATGTTCCACTGGATTGTTGGTAGTGGAGAACGAGCTCAGTTGGATACATAACTCTCCATTCGTCTGTTCTACGAGTCGCTTCCAATTCCACTCATCGGTTATTACATCGCAACTGGCATTTGCGAGGAATTCATCGCCGTTTGACGCAGTTGCCCGATATTCCTGGAACCACGAGGAATGAAAACGAAGACAAGTTGTTTTGTGGTCCGGTTGTTGCTCAACCATGCCGGCCCTCTGCGGCTTGTGTTATTAGGTTCTGTCGCGTAAGGACTACGTCAAAAATCCAATCAACCTTAACCCCGCGCCAACTAATACTGGGGAAGTTCATTATCAAACGCCATGATTTTCACGGCGCGTGGAATTATGAAATCCATCCACGTAAGTCATCCAAAATCCAGTAATCAAATGCCGCGCAGTTCCTAACCAAATTAAAAGCGGCCAGCTCCGTAGAGGAACTGGCCGCGATGACGCCAATGTTGTTCGGCCCAATGTTGCTTGAACACTGGGCCGCTGCTCGCACTAAGGAATTTGAGTCACTTGGCCATCGTGGATGTAAGCCAGGCGGCATAACGTTAAGTAGTCGATGGTGCTGGGGAGGAAGTGGACGGAGCCATCGCAGAAGGTAAACTGCGCCCCGCCAGGATGCAAACTGCCAAAGACCCAGGCGTACGTGCGTTTGGGTCGGTTCAGGTCAACCGGCACCGTGCCGGCTTTAAGCCAAGGGCCGTTGATGGTCCAGTTTCTCCATTGGCCGGTGCCCGTCTGCCGGACAATATTCGGGTTATTGTTCAGCGCCGTGCTGCTATAAGTGACAACCCGTCCATGGCAGCAGGTGTGCGTGCCCACGAGGGGCCACGGTCCGTAGTGCGAAGACGTTTTGAACCGAGCGCCGCCAGCGGCTTCGCCCAGCGCTATGCTGTTGGCCGTTCCATCGGTAATAGCGGCGAACTTGGCGGCGCCGCTGTTGCCAAAAGCGCCCTGGCGTATGTCGCCACCTGTTCGGACGTAAGGATTGGAGTAGTCGGTGAAGACGCCCACTGAGAATAGATAGCTGCCGCGGCGGGCATTTGTTCTGGCGTAGAACGAGTTACTGGAGGAACTCTGCTCGCCAGCCGCGGGATGCGAAGGACATTCAAACACCGGCACGGATCTTTGCAGGAACTGCCTGTTAAAGGTGTCGTCAATGGTAATGCCGCCCGCGCGAGGATTCGACCTGCTGGTGGCAATACTAAAGTTGATTTGATCGTGCAAGGGCGTTTGCTCCATATAAGGGAGCATCAACAGCCACCCGGTATGATTTCGCACTCCCTCCGGGTAAAAATTCAGCGCGCCGCTCGAAAGACGCCCCGAATTGAGCAACGCCGGCGGAAAAACCTTGAATGCGTCGTGATAGTTGTGCAGCGCCAGCCCCTGCTGCTTCATGTTGTTGCCGCAACTCATGCGCCGCGCCGCCTCGCGCGCCGCCTGTACCGCTGGTAACAACATGGCCACTAAAATTCCGATGATCGCGATCACGACCAGCAATTCGACGAGCGTGAAGCCCTTAAATCGATTCTTTCGCAACATGCGAGGTCTCCCTAAGAACAGAGAAAAACAGAGAAATGAGAAAAAAGAATAGCCTCTCCTACAACCAAGTCGGCATTAGAACACCCTGGAAGAGGTAATTCAAGTATCAAAACCAAAAAAAACGCCTCTTTAGAGGGTGCGGCCCGCTCCAAGAGTGGGTGGTCCGGCGATTTTTTCAATCACATGTGAAAACCTGCGGAAATGCGCGGCAATTTCGCTGCGGTTCGCCCCAACCAACTGCGGTTGTTGCTCGACGAGTTGGTTGCAATGGCGGCGCCATGCGTTAAAATCTCGCCGTGGGTTCGCGGCGGTCGTTTTTTTGAACTGGGAAAACAGGCGCCTTCAAGCACCTCCTGCCCGGAAACCGCTCGTCGTTGAATGCGTTACCGGTATGTCATCACGAAAAAGAGGGTTGCAATGCAAAATTTCTTCAAGTTGGCGCTGTTGTTAGGACTGGGTGCATTCACAATTGGCTGTGGCGGTGCTCCAGCCACCCCGCCAGCCTCTCCTGAACCGACAGCCGACGAACTGGACGATATGGAAGGAATCGGCACCGACGCCACGGTGGGCGACGAAGAAGAGTAGTCGATGCCGAACCGTTTTCGAGACTGGCTTGAATCGGCATCGCGAACAACTTTCCACACAGCCGCAGCCCACGCTGCGGCTGTGTCGGTTTAGGGGAGGTGCTCGTGTTTTGCTCTCGTTAAACTTCGAGCTTGGCGCCCCAGACGAGCTGCCCACGCAAAGGAAAACGCAGAACACCGCCCGCTGTCGAGCCCGAGCAGAGGTCTTTCGGATCAGCTCCGCGAAACGGTCATCTTATTTGTAACTGTTCACGGCGCCGCGGGAATTTGCGATAACATCCAACCGACAGCGAATAACCGATATACGGTTTCGAAGACGGGAAACGCAGAGCGACGGTCTTAATTTTGGTCAATAGCCGATTCAAAAAAACATTTTTGAATTCCTTTCTGATCAGATGGTTGTTGTTGGATGGCCGCTGTCTGTTGCGGCTTGACTTCCGCTCAGGCTCGACAGAGGGTCCGCCCCTCGCGCCTTCGCCATCGCAGCGGCCCTCAAGGGCTGGGCGCAGGGCCGATGCGATGGCGAAGGCGGAGGGACTCGCCGAAACTTTGTTTAGGGTTTTCTGAAATGCACCAGGGTCTGCGGCTCGCGGAAAATGTTTCTTCGCTGCTAGTTTGTTTACCTGCACTTTAGGGGAACTCAGGCTTTAAGCGATTAAACTGTTCTTAATAGTCATCAAAGAGTCCTGACCCCTTTGATCGTTCCCCTTTGATCGTTCCTGACCCCTTTGATCGTTTCCGAAGAACCCACGAACGGAAGCGCGTGGGAAGATACAGGACTCTATTGGTTTTTCTCGCTATTGGGAGCTACCTTGGAGACGCCGTGCGAAGAACGGGTCGGTTACCGCCG
>QIKY01000305.1 GCA_003233175.1 Planctomycetaceae bacterium
GGAACGACTGACATTACCCATTGCCCGCCAACCACAGTGGCTACCGCCTGCGAGGGCCAAGTTGAGATCAACCTGAAACCAGAAAAGAGCCTAATGAATATCCGCCGCCGGCTAAATTCATGGCCGGTTTGGTTGTGCAGCCTAAACGCACCGGCGTATCAAAATTACGAAAAAAGGCGTTTCTCAACGATGCTTCTGCCGCATGCGGCGGCTATAGGCTTCCAGAAGCGCGCGTTCCTTGCGAGTGAGGCTGGCTTCTCCCGAAACTCGCACTTTATCCAGGAGTTTGTCGGCTGCGGAGTCTTGTTCTTGGTAGGCGTCTTCGGGGTCGTGAATTTTGAGCGATGTGCGAGATTTCAACGAGGGCAATCGAAATCGACCGAGTGCGGGAAGAAACCGGCTTAAATTCCAGCCAAACTTCCAGTACACCACGGCAAACGCCGCACCCGCCAAATGGGCTTCAAAAGCGGTGCCGCCTTTTCCGGAAAGCGAGCCCAGAAGGTCCATCCCCACGAAGGCGATCGCCATTACGAATGCCGGCAAGGGAAACACCCCGAAGATAAAAACCTTTCGCTGAGGGAAATAGGCGGCAAAAAGAATCACCACGGCGGAAACGGCGCCCGAAGCCCCCACCATCGCCGCCGGCCGGGAATACGTTGTGGCGGCGATCACCCAGACCAGCCCGGCGAAAACAATAGCGCAAAGATAAAAGGTGAGAAATTCGCGCCGCCCCAGCCGTTCTTCAATTTCGCGGCCGAACATCCAGAGGCCGAACATGTTGAAAAGCACATGCCAGATGCCCAGCTCCGTTCCCAAGGACGAGTGGGCGAAACCGTAGGTCAGCAACTGCCAAGCATTCCAAGGATGCGTGAAGAGGTCGGAATTTAGCGCCATCGCGCTGCTGAGCCAGCGACCATTGGCGCCGAGCGGGTATCCTGGCGGGACAGGCAAGCGGGGCGAAAACCCGTCAATAATAAAAATCGCGGCGTTGATCACGATCAGCCACGTGATGATCGACCACGCCGCAGCGCCCATTTGGCGCGCGCCGCCAGAGCCCCACGACGGCGGGGAGTCGTCGTCCCGGTAATATCCCCGATCATAGATTCCCATCTTTGCCTCTTCATTGAGAGCGCCGCCCAAACTTTCCCGACGCCCGACCTTTCCTGCAAAACGGCGCCCAGTGGGAGCACCGCTCTATTTTACGCCGCCATTCCTGAAAAGGGAAAGGGCGATGTGCTGGTTCGTCGAAAGTGCCCGCAATAAATCGCGGCGCTTGTTTCGGGCCAACGTGGCGGTACACTGCGAAGAGCCCCATGAAAAATTGCCACGCACCCGGTCCGAGGGATTTGCCGTGATTCCAATAGCAAGCAACGTTTTTTCCAAGCCAAGCCTACGGTTTTCCATCAAAAAAATCGTCACCTGCGCTGTGTTAGTATTCGCCCGACGACGCCAAGTATTGGCTCGCGCGGGCCTCTTCATACCAATACTGCTGGCGGCGATACTGCTGCCGTTTCCACCCAGCGCCGCCCACGCGGCGGACGCCGATACAACCCCGCCGCCCAAAAAAAAGAAAGTGGTGTTGATCGCGGGCGTGAAAAGCCATGGACCGGTCGGAAATGGAATTCACGATTACCCGTGGTCGGTCAAGCTGCTCAAAGTGATGCTGGAACACTCCAACGTCGCCGATCAATTCCATGTTGAATTTCATCTCGACGGTTGGCCCAAAAACGCCTCCACCTTGAACGACGCCGATACGATCATGGTCATCTCGGATGGTCGCGATGGCGACAAATACCAAGAGGCCCCGCATTTTCGCAGCGCCGTTCACTCGGAGTTGATCGCCCGGCAGATCAAGCGAGGCTGCGGATTCATCACCTTCCATTTTTCCACGTTCGGTCCCGATAGCCGAGCCAACGAAAGTTGGGATTGGACCGGCGGCTATTTCGATTGGGAGGAAGACGGCAAGCGAAAATGGTATTCCGCGATCACCACGCTGGAGGCCGAAGTGCAGCCTGGTTCGCCGCAACACCCGGTGCTGCGAGGCGTAAAACCGTTCAAAATCAAGGAGGAGTTTTATTACAACATCCGTTTTCGCCCTCAAGATAAATTGCTCGCGCCGATTTGGTCGGTGGCCGATTTGCCAGGACGTTCGCCCCACGGACGCGTCGTCGCGTGGGCCAAACAACGCGCCGGCGGTGGAAGAGGCTTCGGAACCACGGCGGGCCATTTTTACGTCAATTGGAAGAACCCCGACTTCCGCAAAACCGTGCTCAACGCCATCGTCTGGACCGCCGGGGCGGACGTCCCCGCCGAGGGCGTCGAGGCCCATTTTTATACGCAGAAGGAAATCACCGCGGCGCTGGCGGCGCCGAAGGATACAACATCGAAGAGTACAACGTCAAAACGCGAGGTATCGAAAACACCACCGGTGCGCGTGCTCATTCTCACCGGAGCGCAATACCCCGGCCATCTGTGGCAAAAAACGACGCCCGCCATTCTCGACGCCCTAGCGGCGGACCCGCGTATTAAAGCCGACGTTTCCGAGAACATTGAAGACTTGGCCACCGAGCGCATTTCAAAATATGACACGCTGATCGTGAACTATTGCAATTGGAAGGCGCCCGGTTTGAGCGAAGCCGCGAAAGCCGGCTTTCTCAAATATCTGCGAGCCGGCGGCGGCGTGTGTTTCATTCACTTTTCCAACGGCGCCTTTCATTTTTCCTTGCCCGAGGCGGGCGATTCCGATTGGCCGGAGTACCGCAAAATCTGCCGCCGCGTGTGGAACCATCAGGGAAAGAGCGGGCATGATCGTTACGGTTTGTTTACCGTCGAGATTGCCGATCCGGTGCATCCTATCACCGCCGGCATGAAGCCGTTTGAAACACGCGACGAACTCTATTTCCGCCAGCAGGGCGACCTGCCGATTCGCGTGCTGGCCCGCGCCAAATCGAAAGTGATCGGCCAATGGGCGCCGATGGCGTTCGTCTATGAATATGAAGCGGCGCGTGTTTTTCAGACCGTCTTGGGGCACGACGCGCAATCATTGCGAACGCCCGAAGTGGCGGAGCTTGTCCGCCGCGCCGCACTGTGGACAGCCCGCGCATTGGGCGAGGAACATCCCGCCGCTAAGGAATAGTCCTGAAATAAGTTCCCGGTTGCAGTTCGAAAAAGTCCAGCATTTTCGAAATGCCGGGCTTTTAATTCGGCATGCAAATTCAGGACTGCTCCTAAGCCGAAGCGATCACCAGCCCGAATGACGCTTTACGCTTTCAACCCGAGCGCACCGCGTGGTTTGTGTGTTCAGGCGTACACGGCGCGGTAGGCGTGGCGAGATCGGCTGGGCTTGGTCTGGAAAAAAAACGTCGGCTGGCGGCGGCTTTGCTGCCAGACTGTCTTCGTGATGACCACGCAGTCCTCTATCCCGACGCTCTTCAGTTCGAGGCTCACGCGCTGGGAGAGATCGTCGCATTCCATGCTTCGTGCTCTTCGCGTCCTTCG
>QIKY01000023.1 GCA_003233175.1 Planctomycetaceae bacterium
AATAACTGAGCCGAACTGAGCCGAACTGAGCCGAACTGAGCCACTTCAACGATTGTTGCCGCTTCTCATTTGTGAAAGATGCCACTTGACGCTTGGCATTTATTTCACAAATGAGGAGTCTGAGTGATGATCGATCTTTCAAGTGAACACGTTTTCCCGGTCAAAGACGCACCCAAACACATTCCAGGCCGACCCTCTTCTGCGGCGGTCTGGCGATGGGTGCTATATGGCCTGCGCGGCGTCAAACTGGAATCAACGTTGATCGGCGGCCGACGCTTCACAAGCACCGAGGCCGTGCAGCGATTCGCCGATGCGAGAACCGCCGCCGCCGATGGCAAACCGGCCCCGAGCCGCACTAGCAAGCAACGACAAGCCGCGATCCGTAAGGCCGAGGCCGAGCTGGACGCGGCCGGTATCTAATCACGCCCCACGAAAACATCGGCGCCGACGCTGGCGCCATTCTCTCAGCACGTAATTAGAAAAAGCCGCGCGGCTGGCCTGCCAAAACGCGACTTTTTCAGAAAGTTTGAACAAGATGATTTTAGCAGAATCGAGAGCAAAAAAGTACCACCGTTTTTCACCTGAGCAACAGAACTATCGGCGTTCGTTCATCGCCAGCACCGACGCCGCGCGATTGAATCTTCTAGCGCCGACGGCGCTGGACGACATAGCGGCCGAGGAAGGCGCCGCCGACGGCGCGGCGTACTTCAACGAGGCGCGGGAAGTGTTGAAGAGCGGCCAGTTTTCGCGGCCAGTAATTGACGACGTTCTATGGACAATTGCTGAGCGATGGCAAACTGATTTGACATACGGCGCGGGGTTCGTTGAACCGCCGAAAGAGGCCGAGGTGTTGCGGCTGGCCAGTGAATCGGCGGCGGTGGAGAAAAAAGCATGAGCACCACCACAATAAAACACACTGAAGTTCACGATTTTTATCGCTCAAACAACCTCCGCGTTCTGCCGATTCCTGTTGGCGTGAAATGCCCGATTGAAAAAGGCTGGCCATCGTCGCAGAAGCTGGCCGCCGACATCGAGCAGGATTTGCTAGATCCTAGGTACAATAAATACGGCTGGCTGTTGGACGATTGCCACCTCGTTGTTGATATCGACGTTCACGACCCAGAGAAGAGCGGTTTCGATTCACTGGTGAAGCTGGAGGGTGAGCTAGGGTACATGCTGGAGGACGTGTGCGGGGCCATCGTTGAGACGCCGAGCGGCGGCCGTCATTATTATTTCACGAAACCAGATGATCTGAAATTCGGCAAGGTGTTCGCAAAGCAGTATCCAGGAATCGACTTCATTCACGGCCGAGGTAAGCAGGTTATCGCCGCGAATAGCGCCCACGACAAACACGACGGCATCTACACGCTGCGGGGCGATGGCGAACTGCTAGAGGCACCCGCGTCGATGTTCTCGCACTTGCAAGCGTTGGCGCCGTCGACGCAAAAGGCAACGCCCACGGAGCCGCACGGCGAGCGAAGCGGCGATGAGTTTCAACGATCGTCGCGCGGCCTGCAATTGATCATCGGCGAACTTGCAGGCCGAGGCTACGAAATCCGCCAGCGTGACGGCTACCATGAGTTTGATAGACCGGATAAAACGACAAACGCCGGGCGTTCCGGGCACGTCGGCAAGCTAAGCAAGGCCGGAAATTATCAACTCACTTGCTTTTCGCTGAGCGACGAATGCTTCCCGTCTGGCGAAAGCATGACGATCTTTCATGCGTATGCTTTGCTTTGCTGCGGTGGCGATCATAGCCGAGCTGCATCGGCGCTGTTCGAGCGTGGTTTTGCTATGCAGAATTTGCCGACGGTGAATTTGTCGGGCATAACGAGCGGCGGTGCTGATCTGCGACACAACGCCCCGGCCGACATCTTGCCGCCGAAGGTTGAGCAATTCCGACCATTCCCTGTGGACGCTCTGCCCGAACCGTTGCGCGAATTTGTGGTAGCCGCCGCGAAGGCGATCGGTTGCGATCCCTCCTTTCTTGCGTTGCCCCTATTGAGCGCACTGGCGGCCACAATCGGCAACTCTCGTTGCTTGCTCCTCAAACGCGGCTGGTGTGTTCCGTCAATCTTATGGACGGCGATTGTCGGCGAAAGCGGCACACTGAAAACGCCGGCGTTTCGATTGGTTCTCAAACCGTTGCGGCAAATGCAACAGCGCGAATTAAAAAAGCACGCCGAGTTGATGGAAAAACACGCAACCGAAATTGCACTTTATGAAAAGGAAATGACGGCATGGAAACGCAAGGGCAACAACGAACCTCCGCCGGAGAAACCAACGCCGCCGCCAGCGGTGCGGTTTATCGTATCAGACACGACCGTCGAAGCGCTGGCGCCGTTGCTGTTGGACAATCCCCGGGGGCTGCTGATGGCCCGCGATGAACTGGCCGGATGGCTTGGTTCGTTTGATCGGTACGCCGGGAAGGGGGGCGCTGACGCATCGCATTGGTTGTCGATGTTCAACGGCGAATCACTGACTGTTGACCGGAAAACCGGACAACCGCGAACGATCTACGTTCCATCGGCGGCGGTTTCCGTCTGCGGCGGAATTCAGCCCGGCATTCTGAACAGAGCACTTGGCGTTGAACATCGGGAATCGGGACTGGCGGCGAGAATCCTGCTGGCTTGCCCGCCGCGAAAACCAAAGCGATGGACCGAAAACGATATCGACCCCCGCGCCGAGAAGAGGTTGTCTGAATTGTTCGAGCGATTGCACCAACTGCAACCAGCAATTGATGAAAACGACAGTCAGCAACCGATCGTGTTGGGGATGACAACCGCCGCGAAGCGGGCATGGGTGCGATACTACAACGAGCACGCCAAAGAGCAAAACGATCTGACGGGCGATCTTGCGGCGGCATGGAGCAAGCTAGAGGAAACGGCGGCCCGGCTGGCGTTGATCGTTAATTGCGTGCGACAGGTGGCCGGCGGCCCCGACGTCGTTGATGAGGAAAGCATGTCCGCCGGCATCGAACTGGCCACTTGGTTCAAGCACGAAGCCCGGCGAGTCTATTCGATGTTTGCGGAATCGGATGAAGGCCGGGAGCAACGCATGCTACTTGACCTAATTCACGGCAAGGGTGGATCAGTAACACCCCGCGATCTGATGAGATCATCACGTAAATGGGCAACGTCTGGTGATGCAGAATTAGCATTATGTTCGTTGGTGAAGGCCGGATTTGGCCAATGGGTGGAACAATCCACGACGCGCAAGGGTGGTCGGCCGACGCGTGTTTTTCAGACTGTCGACGCCGTTGACGTTGACACAACCCCCTTAAACACCGGGAAAAATGGTAGTTGTGTCAACGTCGACACTGTCGACACTCCAGAAACACACATCGGCGAAGAATGGGGAGAGCTATGAGCACCGCCCAACTAATGGCCGATCTGGCCCGGCGGGAAATCCGGCTGGAAGCCCACGGCGAGCGGCTGCGGTTCTTTCCCCG
>QIKY01000262.1 GCA_003233175.1 Planctomycetaceae bacterium
CGCTGCGCTCGACCGCCGGCTAATGGCTGGCAAGCCTCCGGCTTGGCGGGAATTCCAGAACACCATTGCACGGAATAGATCTTGGACAGGTGCTTAGCTCAAAAAAGCCCGGTATTTTGAAAATGCCGGGCTTTTGATTTGGCAAGTCAAATTCGGGACGCATCGCGAGTCATTCTCGGCCCGGAAACTGGCTATTTCACAGCGGCGCATGCGGCGTTCGTTCAACCCACGCGCTGGCCGTCTTTGAGAAAAGGCACGGCCAGATGCATGGGCTCCGACGTTCCGGGCGAATAAATCGGTTCGGGTGAATACTGCGTGACATACGCCCGCCGCATTTTGTCGGTCGTGTTGGCGCCGCTGCGGTGGAACGTGAGCGAACTGAACACCACCAAACTCCCCGCCGGCACCACGGCCGGCAGCCCCGGCTCCTGGCCGAAGTAGCCGCATTTGTCGCCGCTCACCGGATCACGAATATGTTCGACCAGCGTCTTGACGCCAATTTTCGAATAGGGCAGCACCCAGGCGGTGCCGTTTTCAATGCTCATGTCGTCGACAGCCGCCCACACCGTAACGTACGGCCGATGTGAAAACCCCAGGTAGCCGGAGTCTTGGTGCCAGGAAAACTTGATGCCCTGCTCCGCGGCTTTCACCACGTATTGGTCGTAAAAAAGAAAGGCCGTCTCGCCGATGGTGGCCCGGCACACGTCGGCCATCAAATCGCTAAAAACATACTCCGCCAGCCGGGGCGCTTCGTGGTAGCGTTTCGCGATATGGTAGCGCTTTCCACGGTGGCTGATATGAATATGGTCGACGCCCAGGGCGTCCATTTCCTGGTGCATGAGGTCGATCAAATGATCACAGGCGTCGCGCATGATCTTTTGGTGTTCCTCGGAAATGACCGATTCCAAAATAAACCAGCCTTCCTCCAAAAACTGCTCGCGTTGCTGCACGGTGATACGAGACGATTTGGCGGACATGTCGGTTGCTATCTCCTGCGGCTGAAAATTGGCGGTTTGCGTTAGAGCATCTAAACGGCCCGGGGTTGAAAACGGCGCCTTTTTCGTTGAACGGCAAGCCACTCGCAACCATGCGAAGTATAACATTGCCGACGCCTGAACTCCAAGTAGCACGCCAGAGGCCCGCTCGGGAAAGGGGTGTCGCCTTTCGCACCGCAAAAGGCGACGATACGACAATTATTTCTCGAACGCTCCTAGGCAGATTCGTGCATTGCACGTAGATTGTACTACCAGTGGTCTGCCGCCGTTTTTAGCGTCGTTTGCAGTTTTTTCCCGCCCCGTCCCGCCCAACTCCACACGGGCGATTTTCATCCCCTTGGCATTTGATATGTCGCGCCGCAGTCGAGCCCGGGAGGTTGTCTTGCAGATTCTCTATCAAGACGATCTCAATCCGTCGGCCAATCAGAACGATGTTGAACTTTTTTTGGTCCGCCGCTTGCAACAGCGAAGCGAGTTGATCGAATTTGCGCGAGGACTGTTGGCGGGCGTTCGGGGCCACCGGCAGGAAGTCGACGAAATCATATCCGCCGGGGCGGCCAATTGGAGCTTGAAACGCATGGCGGCCACCGATCGCAACATTATTCGCCTGGGCGCTTACGAAATTCTGTTTTCCGATACGCCGGGCGTCGTCGCGATTAACGAAGCGGTGGAATTGGCGAAACGATACGGCGCGCGGCAGTCGCCGCAGTTCGTCAACGGCATTTTGGATCGCTGTTTCCAAAGCCATTTGGAATCGGGCGGATCGTAGCGTCGTGGAACCCTTGGCGGATGATCGTTCATGGGCAGTTTCAGAATAGAGGAGAGTCATGGGGCTATTTGCTCGCATCAAAGACGGCCTGAAGAAGACGCGTCAGATATTCAACACCGATCTTCGCGACCTGTTCAAGGGCGAGGGGCGTTTGGTTGACGACGACTTCCTCAAGGAACTGTTTGCCGTGCTCGTCAAGACCGACATGGGCGGCGAACCCGCCCGCCGTTTTCGCGACCGCGTCGCCAAGGAGTTTCGCGGCCGCGTGATCGCCCTCGACGACATGCTCACTTCCATCAAGGCGGAGCTGCATGAACTGATTTCTCAAGCTGAAACGCCACTCCACTTTGCCGACAGCGGGCCCACCATCATTATGGTCGTGGGAGTGAACGGATCAGGAAAGACAACCTCGATCGCCAAACTGGCTTATCGTCTGCATGCCGAGGGTAAGAAGGTTGTGCTGGGCGCCGGCGATACGTTTCGCGCCGCGGCGGTATCGCAGTTGTCGGTCTGGGCGGATCGAATCGGCTGTGAGATCGTCAAAGGTAAGCAAGGCGGCGACCCCGCAAGCGTGGCCTACGCGACGATCGCCAAAGCCTTGGAAATCAACGCCGATGTCGCGATCATCGACACCGCCGGACGATTGCAGACCCAGTCGAACCTGATGCAGGAGTTGGAGAAAATCCGCCGTGTGATGGGAAAACAGATTCCCGAAGCGCCGCACCAGGTTTTACTGGTGCTAGACGCAACCGCCGGCCAAAACGCCATCAGCCAGGCCAAGGGATTTTCGGAAGTCGCACATTGCACCGGGCTGATCTTGGCCAAGCTTGACGGCACCGCCAAGGGCGGCGTCGTGATTCCAATCATCCAGCAGTTTGCGCTGCCAGTGCAGTACATCGGCGTGGGCGAACAACTCGAAGATCTTGACCTGTTCGACTCCCAGCAGTTCGTCGAGGCGCTCTTCGACGGCCTTGGCTGACCTTCGCCCGTAGGCTTTGCACGGCGAGCAGCGCGAAGCTGTGACGGTTGCGCCTATTTTAACGAGCGGTTTTTGCGCGCCCTTTTTTTTGAACGACGGTTGTTTCTGCGGTTTGACGCTCTTCCTGACCGCAAAGGATTTCGTAATCAGTAAGCTTTTACTGACCCCAACCCATTTCACCGCGCAACTTGGAAAGTTGCGTACAATGCGGTGGTCTTAGCTGAAACAGATTCCGATAGCACTCATTGAACGCTGATCGATGGCGTTCGTAGCCCACCTACATAAGACACCCGCCCCAAACATCGCCGCACCACGCGGCGAGCCCACACACATCCTCCGTGGGATTGTTTGCGCGCCCTGCCTTGCTTAGGAATTTTCTCAGGATCCGGGGAGTAACGAAACATGAAGTTCTCGAAAATGGCGTTTGCCGCCGCTATTGCGGGCGCCATGTGTGCGACCAACGCACACGCCCAACAGCTCAACCAACCGTCGACCCTTCACCGCAAAACATTCAACTACTACGCTCAGGCGCCAGCCGCATCGCCGAGCGACGCGCCGCCCGCCCCATCGGCGGCGGATTATGTTCCTGAAGCAGCGGCGCCCGGGTCCCCGATTGTGAATAAATTCGACATCTATCCCGACACGGTCGCCGCCGAACCCGAAGCCTGGACGTTGTTCGGCAAGACGC
>QIKY01000298.1 GCA_003233175.1 Planctomycetaceae bacterium
GTTTGCATCGAATTCGCCGCAGATTTTGTCGGTCCACCAACTGCGCTGCGTTACCGGCGCGGCAACCGGCAGTCCAAAGCGTTCGAACTGTTCGATGAATCGCGGTTTTTCCGATAACCTCCCCAAATGGACGCCATGTAAATACAACAGCACATAGCCGTGCTCGTTTCTTTGCGCCGGTTCAAAAAGATATATCTCGTGGCCGCCCAACAATTCCGTGGACCATTTTCCGCTCACAGTACTCACTTTTATTTCTTTCCGTATTTCACTAGCGCACTTTGCCGCCCACCGTTGGAGTTCACGCTTTAGCGTGTTTTTGTCTCAGACGCACGCTGAAGCGTGAACTCCAACGGCGCTCGGCATCCCGTCCGGATACGGCAGACGCCGCCTAAAAAGTGCGTCCCACACCTATTCGTTCTGCGGTTTTCTGGCCAGTGCATCGAGTTCCTTGAGCGTAAGTCGGACGCTCAAAATATACGGCTCCTGGTTTTTATCCCAGTGTCCGTAGGTGGTGGCGACAAACGTTCCGTCGGGCAGAATCTCGACGCCAGGATACGCGGTATCGTAACCTTTGGTGTTGTGTTTCAGTCGAACCATATACTGGCCGTTGCCGCCGTTTTCGAGATCGTCCCATGTGCCCACCCAGGCAACCCAATCGCCTTCGAAGGGGCGTCTCCGGCGTTTGGCGGTGGGAGAAATGCAGCGAAAACTGATCAATAGCCGGCCATCGGGGCCGTATTTTCCGGTGTGTCGATCTCCGGTGAGCGGCAGCGACGTTTCTCGCGGCTGGGTCCAAGTGGCGCCTTCGTCGTCGGAGAAAATGATGTGTGAATTTTTTCGCCGGGCGTTTTCACGCAACAGCACGGCCATACGTTTGCCGTCGGGCGAGCGGATGCAGCCGGGTTCGCAAAGATTGACCTCCGCCGACTGAAACACCACTTCCGGCCGCGACCACGTCAGCCCGCCGTCCTGGGAAAATGTTTTGAAGAGTTTGAATTCGGGCGTGCGTTTTCCACCCTTGGTGAAGAAGCGGCCATCGTCGTGAAACATCGCCAGGTAATGGCCCTTGCCGGTGCGGAGCGGTTCGACAAAACCCATCACCACGATGCCGCCCCAGTTGCCGACCGGCTTCAACGCACTCCAGGTTTGACCGTCGTTTTCCGTAACAGCCAACCGCGCCGGGTACAAGCCCGACCACATGATGATTCTTTTTTTCCCATCGGGGCCAATCACCCGATGCAACGTCGGCACTTCCTTGGAAGTCGCCCAATTGGCGGGCGTGGGCAGCCGCTTGCTCCAAGTTTTGCCGCCATCGTTCGAGCGTTTGTAGACGATGCCGCCGCGACCATGCCCTTTGGGGTAAACGCAAAGTATGGTTTGGCCGTCTTCCAACAGGCAGGTGGTGGGGTGCCCAAGATACTGCCTCGCTTCTTGATCAACCACGACCTGCCGCGCGGCCTGATCGTTCAAATCGAGCGTTGTAGAAAACCGTACGCGGCGCACGCGGTGGTTTACGGTGTCGCCGATGTAAACGACGCCGTCGGCGCCGACGCAAATTCCATGTGGACGGTCCAGCCGCGCCGATGTGGCTTCGCCGCCATCGCCCACATCATCCTTGTTTCCATCGCCTCGATGTTCCGGCCCGCTCCCCGCCACAGTGGAAATACGGCCGCTCTTGATCTCGATTTTGCGAATGGCGTGATTTTCCGTATCAACCACATACACATTACCGCGCGGGCCGACGGCAATGCCTTTCGGTCCGTTGAAGGTGGCCGTTTTGGCGGAGCGGCCATCGCCTGTGAAACCTTTTTTCCCCGTTCCAGCAACATGCTTCCACTTGCCGCCGCCAAGATCCAACTTCCAGACACTATGCCCCTCGCGCAGCGCCACCCACATGGTCGAACCATTGATGGCGAGCGCTCGCGGACCAAGCAGCGGCCGGTCGCGGGCTGCTTGGCCATCTCGCGGCAACTGTTTTTGGCCGTTGCCGGCGAACGACTCCACCACGCCGGTTGTTAAATCGATACGGCGAATGCGATGGTTGCCGATATCGGCCACATAAAGGCCGCTCTTGCCATCCAGGGCGATGCTGTGTGGGTTCCTGAATTGCGCCTTGATGGCCGGTCCGCCATCGCCTGAATAGCCGGGGGCTCCCGTTCCCGCGACGGTGGAGATGATGCCTGTTTTGGCGTCGACCTTGCGAACCAGGTGGTTCATCATTTCGACGAAATACATATTGCCATGTTGGTCGAAACGAACTTCGTACGGCTCATTGAGTTTGGCCGCCGTGGCCGGTCCGCCATCGCCGGAGTATCCCTTTTTGCCGCAACCGGCAACAGTGGTGAGTTGGCCGGTTTTCAAATCGACCCGCATCACGCGATGGTTGCCGACTTCCGTGATGTAGAGCGCGCCGTCGGGCCCGATTTCCACGCCGAATGGTTGCGAAACATTCACCTGCAAGGCTTGCCCCGCGCCGCCGTTATTCTTGGCCCGCCCGGTTCCGGCAATCGTATCGATCAGGCCCGCCGAAGCAGTTGAAACAACGAATCCGCAAAACAAGGCGGCGGCGAGTTTAGAAGGCGGGGCTACGTTAGGGATGAATGTGAATCGCATCAGGGAAGGTTCCAGAAGGTGTGGTTTGTAGCGTTCCAAGAAAAAGCGACGGTGTCGTTATACAAAGACGGCGTCGTCATACAAGATAGCCCTCTCCCATCGAGCGCCACACTGCGACAGCCGACTCACTGCGGCAGGTAGCGCCGCATTTGTTGAACAAGTTCAGGATGCGAGGAGGCGATGTTTTTTATCGCGTCCTGATTCCGGCGCAGGTCGTACAACGCCGCCGATTCGCCGCGTTTTTTTGTGCGGCCGACAATCAACCGGTGCGTGTCGGTTCGGACCGAAACGGCATTGCCCCAATAGCTTATTGCCGCAGCTCGAATTTTTTCTTGTTGACCGGTCAGGAGCGGCCGTAACGATTGGCCATCGAGCGGCCACTGTGTTTTACGGAATTGAGGGCGGCAAACGTCAACCAACGTCGGATAGATATCGGTCGTTTCCACCAACGCCGACGTTCTCAGTCCAGGCGTGGAAACGCCCGGAACACGCATCAGCAACACGCTACGGTTGGCGCGTTCCAACGGCGTGTGCTTGCCCCAAATTTGCTGTTCGCCCAGGTGCCAGCCGTGATCGCCCCACACAACAACAACCGTATTTCGAGCCAAGTCGAGTTTAAAACGCGGCCGACTTGCCGGTCGACATAGCGAACACAGGCGTAATACGCACGACGCGACTGCCGTTGTGCGGCGGGCTTAAGCGGACGTGTTTTTTCAAACGGCGCGGAATATTTGTAGAACTCGCCGCTGGAATGCCAATACGGCGAATCGATTTTCCCCGGCGGCGGCAAGGGGATGCTCTTGTTTTCAAAGGCCTCCCAGTCTTGCTTGGGCGCCACAAACGGCAGGTGCGGCTTGAAGAAACCGAGGCCCATGAAAAACGGTTGGTTGCGGACCTTGGCGGCTTGAAGCTGCTTGATCGCCTCAGACGCCAACATGCCGTCGGGCAGGTCGGCGTCGTTTTCGACCGAAAATTCCATCAGGTCTTGATGCCCGCGACCGTCTTCGCGATGGCGGCCGTTGGCGTAGGCGAAAAAAATGCCCCAGCCGCGCTGCCAGGGTCCAAACGGCGTGGGCAAATCGCTCCAGGCGCCGGGAAGTTCGGGGCGGCCATCGCCTTGGCCGTTGTAAGCGAACACGCGGCCGTCGGGCGTGTGCGATATTTTTCCGATGCAAACCGTATGGTAGCCGGAGCGGCGAAACAGTTCGGGCATCGATTGCGCGCCGGGCTGTTCGCTCGGCTGGAACGCCGACGCCCCCGCATAGGCGGCGGTATTGCTGCGAGTCACTTTTGAATGCGCCGGGCTGCGGCCGGTCAACAGCGCGTAGCGCGAAGCGCCGCACGTCGCGACTTGAACATAATGCCGATCAAACAACACGGCCGTTTGGGCGAATCGATCCAGGTTCGGCGATTGCGCCGCCGCCACGCCATAACAACCCAACTCCGGGCGTAAGTCGTCGATCGCGATAAACAACACGTTCCACCGGTTGGCTGTATCGGCAGCCGTGCAGGGGGGCGGCGCGATTGCCAACCAACACAACAGCGCCAGCGATCGAATTAGGAAGCGTTTGGTCATGCAATTGCAGTACTCAAAAGGTTGGTCAACGAATTTGTGGCAAGACGGTCTCGCTGATGTGCGTTTCAATTTTCGGCGACCATTTCGTCGGCAAGCCATAATAAATCATGGAGGTATCGCCTTCGTAACCGCCTTCTTTCAACACGCGCAAGGAAGGGATGTAAGCCATCACATCGTTGGCGTAGCCACAAACCCAGGTCGCCTTGCCGGGCGATGCGTTTTTGAATTGCAAGGCGTATTCCACCACCACTTCGCCGCCCATAAACACCCAATTTAGTTTGTCGCCCAACTTCCACACTTGAATCGGGTAAGGATACGTCTGGGCGAGTTTGCCGTTTTTGTCGAGCTGTTCGAGCAGCATGTTGGCCCGTGAGACGATGAACTTGTTCGACGACTGGGAGTCTTTTTCGATTTGCTCCCGCGATGGCAGCGTGTCGAGCGCCAGCGGAATTTCCTGGTAGTTCGTTTCCAGGGAAGCGGCCACGGGCGTCATCGGCTGCGTGATCACGCGTTCCACGGCGGCGGCCAAACGCACGCCGTAATTGCGAGCCAATTCGGGCGTGCGGCGGGGCAGCGGGTTTTGGTCGGCGCCGCAACCCGCCCAAAAAAGCGCCACGGCGCCGGGAAAACGTTCTTCCAAGGTCGCCTGTGCAAAGCCGGGGTAGTCGCCCGACCACTGGTAAAAACTGAGCACCGTGGCGTGGCAGGCGTAGCCGAAAGCAACACCACGCAACTGCCCATCCACACTTCGCATGGCCAACACCGGCACGTCATGATCTTGAGGACCTTTCAATTTACCCTCCGCCCGCAACTCAGGAACTTTGCTTTCGCTGTTTTCTCGGCGGTTGACCGCAAACACGGCGCGGCCCAGCCCTTGCTGGAGGGTGCAAGGTTCGAGGTTTTCGATAGCGGCGGCGGCGGCTTCCACGATACGTTTTTGCAGATAGACGGTGTAGTCGTCGACTTGGCGTTTTTGCAAGTCGTTCAGCCGCCGATAGTGCAGCGGGTCGAGATTCCTGCCCACCACCGGGCCGGTATGCGTGTGTGAGCAGCTCAGCGCCACCGACGCCCGGGAAAGCCCCAGCCTGTCTTCCAGTTCTTGGCAGACGGAACGCGAGAGTTCGCGGTTGATGCCAAGTAAATCGAGCGAAATCAGCGCAACGCGATGGCCGCTCTCGTCTTCCAAAACCATCGCCTTGGTCCAGAGGTCGGTCAGCTTGCCTTCGGCGGCGTGATCGCGTCCGCCATAGCCCGACATAAACATCAGATGCGGCGGCGTGATTTTCGCCTTGCCCACGCCGCCCTTCCAACCCGCCGACGCCGCATCGCCGCACAACGCCGACCAACCAAGAATCGTGAACAAAAACGCGAGCAGCAGGCGGCGAGTAAGCATCAGGAGTGTTTCCCGTGGAAGAGGTGAAAGAGACGTTTTCACTGGAGGAAAGTCCGTTTTTCAGCAAAGATTGCCTTCGGCGGAGTTTACCGATTCCCTGGCGTTTTCGGCGGCGCGGCGGCTTTTTTCGGTGGAATTTGCGGGATCAGCACCAATCGCACTTTTGTCCCCTTCGGTGGAATGTGCTCGGTAAACGCTTCAAATACGAGTTGGGAGTTGGTTTGACTACTCACAATCGGCAGGTCGAGCGTGGCGGAGGGAAAATTCGAGACGCAAATAAAATCGCCATCGTTGGCGAAATAATATTGCTTGCCGGAGTCGGGGTCGGTCCAAAACTGGCTGCCGGCAAACACCCAATCGTGCTGCATCGCCTTGCCGGTTTTGACATGGCGAACCCATTGCTGGGCGGGCGCCTGATGTTTATGGCCTTCGGAGTCGCGCCAAAGAAGTTGGATTTTAACCACCACGCCGCTTGCCGGACGATACTCCGGCGCGAACTGCACCGGCTTGCCCACTTTCGCCCCCACCGCCAACAAACCCGCATGCACCACCTGCGGCGACGCATTCACCGAAATAACCGATTCATGCTCCTTCGTTTGCTTCGGGCAGGCGAACAACTCCAGCGGTCCTTCACGCAAACAAACCTGGCCATCGACCACGACCAATTTCCGCTTCATATCGACCCACACCGCCTGCTTCGGATCTAACCGTATCAACTTCGGTTTTTGCTCGTCGGCCATCGCTTTGGCCAGCAAAAAAAACACCAGCAGCCAGCCAACGCAAAGAGGTCGGATACGGGGGCGAATCATTACTCCACCAGCTTTCAGTAAAGCGAAACATTTGTGTCTGGCGGCATCGGAATGCGCGCCGACCAGCCGCGCATTCAGGACGTTGGGGAGCGTTCGAGAAACAACGGTCTTGTCGCCCGGTTTCGGCGGCGCGGCCTGTTATTGTTTATAAACACCACATGGCGTTTCCACTTTATGGAACCACGAATGGACACGAATAAACACGAATGTTACCGGTTTGAAAATTCGTGTTTATTCGTGTTTATTCGTGGTTTCCTTTTTTTCCGTGTTTCCAGCCGTTTCAACTCTTCGAGCGATTTAAGACCGTTCGGACAATGAGTGTCGCCTTCCTCCGCGAAATGCGACGACAGGACATTTATTCCTCGAACGCTCCTTGCATTTTACCAGAGCGAGCGGCTCCGTCCTACTGAGCAAACCGGCTTGATGAGAATTCCTTCACGCCACTGCGTGGAATAGACGGCGAAACAGTTGGCCTGTATCGCGTTGCCTTGCGAGGCGT
>QIKY01000067.1 GCA_003233175.1 Planctomycetaceae bacterium
AAAAATGACCTGAACATCCTCGAAGGAATCCAATCCGCCTTGGAGAAATCGCCCATCCTGCCGGCGTTTATCATCGCCGCTGAGTAGTTACAACAAATGCTCGGCTTCTCGCACCGCCAATTCGGAAACGAGTTGCACTTTTTTACGACGTCAACGAACCCGAGCGGCGTTGGGTGCGCGCGCGGCGGCGGGGCTTACGGGGCTTGACCACCGTGTCCCATTCCTTGGTCAGCGTTTCGAACACTTCGGGCGACTCGTATCGAATGATGTTCTTGCCATCGGGCATGGGGCCGATCAGTCCTCGAAAAACCGGCAGGCCGCGCAGGGCGAGGTCGGTGCTGCAGTCGTCGATGCCGATCTGGGTGTGCATTTCCAGCAATGGATCTTGCGAGTGATATTCCCTGATCCGCAGTTGCCCTTCCGACCCGCGAGTAACGACGCGAAATGTTTGCTTGGTCATGCTTTGGTTCTCTCTGTTGGCGGTCATTGCCTGGGGGAGGCGGTGATAAAATCGGCCGGGTCCTTGGCGCAATAACGTTCTGGGTGCTGGTAAGAAAGAAGAATCGGCCAAATAGAGGATGAAAACGCAGTTTGCTTTGGCGGAGGGTCATACGAATGTAAAACGCCATATCCGACAGATCACGCGCGATGGGAAAGGGCGTTACAACTGCTCCCTTGGCGGTTGGTTTAGGAGGTTTGGCGCCAATGTATCGTCCGCCGCCGGTTCGCATAATCGTAACAACGCCTGCCGCCCCGCCAGGTGTTTTGCCTAGTTGGATTGTCGGTTATGCTGGCCCAGCACGGTGGCGGACGCCATCGCGCTCCCGCCCCCCCCAAAGCGATGCCCTCTCGCCGACTGATTCCAAGGAGACGCAGCATATGACCGACGCGCATCCGAGCGACCCAGAAACAAACAACCCCGCGCCGGAAAACGCCATCACCGGCGACCTCTACGACTACCCGGCTTATTACGATCTGGTTTACGGCTCCGATTGGAAAGCCGAATTCGATTTTCTCCAAGCCTGTTTTCAAAAGCATGGCCCGCTAACGAATCGTGGGCCGGCTCGCGCCCAGCACATATTCGAGCCGGCGTGCGGCACCGGACGGCTTTTGTTTCGTTTGGGAAAGGCCGGGTTTCGCGTTTCGGGTTTAGACCTCAACCCGAAAATGGTCGACTACTGCAACCGGCGGTTGCATCGCCACGATTTGCCACAGACCTGCGTCCTGGGCGACATGACCGATTTCCAACTTGCGAAACCTGTCGACGCCGCCTTCAATATGATCAACAGTTTTCGGCACCTTACCAGTGAAACACTCGCCGCGGCGCATCTTGATTGCGTGGCGCGAGCGCTCCGCCAGGGAGGGCTGTATGTGTTGGGGCTGCATCTGACGCCCGGCGTCGGCGAGCCGGTGGAGTATGAGTCGTGGTCGGCCCGCCGAGGGCATTTGGCCGTCGTTTCCACACTCCAAACCACCAGCCGCGACCTCTCCCATCGTGAGGAGCGTTTTGGCATGTCGTTCGATGTGTACACGCCCACGCGCCACTTTCGCTTGGAAAACGAAGTTGTATTCCGCACCTACACCGTCGTGCAATTCACGCAACTCATCGAACGCACTCGCGATTTGGAAATCGTCGAAACCTACGACTTCGCCTATGATATTGATACTCCGATCCTGCTCGACGACAGCACCGAAGACGCCGTGTTCGTGCTGCGGAAGCGATTCTAGTTGCAGCCGGCAGCCGTTGAGGAGCGGCGAAAAGCGTCTGGCTTTTTGATTCTCGATTCCCAACCCCGAAATCGAAAGTGAATTCGAATGAAAAAACACTGCATTTACAGTGTGAATCGGGCCTTCGGCGTGTTGTGCGGTGAAGGGCTTTTTCGCAGTCGCCGCCAATAAAAGTGCTAGCACTCAAAGTGCTTGCACATGATGTAGTGTGGGCCAGATTACATTGCACCTAAATAGATCATTGCCTTGCTACGAATGCCGCCAACGGTAGACTCTTCTTCGACTTGCAACACCTTTCGCAGCGAACACATCAACAAGGAGTTTCATGGGGCCCAACTGATAGGGATATCATCCGAAGCGTTGAGGCCCCATTGCCTCTTTCTGGTGACCGCCACACACTCGATGCCGCGTCAGGGACGACGTTCAAGCAGGCCGATTCACGCGCCGCTGTTTCTTCCTTCGCATTGATACGTGTACGTGTTGCTGAGCGCGGCGTCGCCCGTTTGAACGGTCGCGACCGCGACGCTTCTGCATTTCCATGCCATGGGCTTCATTGTATTTCATGATTGGCCGAAGTCTGTAACGACTACAGACCGGCTCTCCGCTGAAAGGAATATTAGATGCACACGAAGCCGCTTATTGGTTTGAACGCTGACTTTCGCAGCAAGGACGGGCGATCGCCCGCGTTCAGCTACGTTACCGCGGGGTACTACGACGCAATCGTTGCCGCCAAAGGAATCCCTGTCATTACGCCGCCGCTTGAAAATGAAGACGACCTCAACTCCGTGTTGGATCGCCTCGACGGGTTTGTGCTCGTTGGAGGCCCCGACCACGACCCTCGGCTCGACGGTTTTATGCGGCATCCTTCGGTTCGCGCCATGGCTTCCCGACGCGAACTCTTCGACCGCATGCTAGCCCGCCTGATCGGCGAACGCCACATGCCGGTTTACGGCATCGGCGGCGGTATGCAACTGCTGAACTTGAGTCAGGGAGGGAACCTGTTTCTCCACCTTCCCGAAGACCTTCCCGAAACGCTGCCCCATAAAGATCCTCAAGATCAAGGGCATCGGCATGGGCTCAGTATTGAGCTAGACAGCCTCATGGGCCGTGTGTACGGCGACGGTGAAATTCGCGTCAATAGCATGCACCACATGGGGGTGGATGAAGTGGCGCCCGGTTTTGCGGTCACAGCGCGCTGTCCTGATGGCGTCGTGGAGGCGATCGAAAGCCAGATCGAAGGCTGGTTCGCCCTCGGTACGCAATTCCACCCCGAAGCGGCCTCCGCCTCCGCTCTGGATCAACGCATTTTCGAGGAATTCATTGCAGTCGTCGAAGGCGCTACGCCAGCAGCTCGGTTGGCGGCCTGACCTCTCTTCCTGAGCAAACGCGGTTCTGGCGCCTCCCGCATGGCGTGCAGATATCGGCCCGCAGATATCGGTCCATTGCCAGGGATTGGCGCCACTGTAGAAATATAGTGTGTCGGCGGTTCGCCGTTCGCGGCGAACCGCCGAGCATGGATGCGAATAGAAGAAGCCCGGCATTTCGAAAATGCCGGGCTTTTTTGTTTGCCCAGCGAAGCTGGCAAACCCTGTCGCTGCTTGTCAGCGACCAAGCCCTGTTC
>QIKY01000391.1 GCA_003233175.1 Planctomycetaceae bacterium
GGCGGAAAATAACTTACCCGCACGCAGCGGGAATCCGTGGGTTTTTTTGGTTCCCGCCTACGCGGGAATGACCGTTTGCTGATTCACTCGCTTGCGCTTCGGGCTTGTATTTAGGTGGGTTTTCATCTCCCGCTGGCCTTTGCCGTGACAAAAAAACATTTGCCGGCGCCTACTGGCCAACCGGCCGGCGGCATGCCATACAATAGGGTAGGAATGTGGGCCGGGTTCTCGGCTGGCTCGCGTATCTTTTCTATTTTGCCCTTCGCGCCGCTCGGGCTGACACGGCGCCAAAAATGAAGCATTCGAAGTTACGGCGGCAGATCATCTTTGAAGCCGCGCGGCTGATGTATGATCGCCAAGAGTCGGAGTATTATCGCGCGAAGATGAAAGCTGCGAGAAGGATTTGCCAAGGCTGGGTCAAGCCTTCCGACCTGCCCAGCAACGCCGAAATTCGCGATGAAATCCAAACCTTCGCACGTCTGCACGAAGGCGCGAAACGCGACCACCGCCTGTTCGAGATGCGCATCGACGCGCTGCGCATGATGCGTCTGCTCCAGCGGTTTCGCCCACGCCTGATCGGCAGCGTGCTGACGGGGCACGTCCGCCAAGGCTCCGATATCGATCTACACCTGTTTGCCGATCATCTTTCGGCTATCACCGCTCTGTTGGATGAACAGGGCGCCGTCTACGACGTTCAGCGGAAGCGTGTTCAGAAGAAGGGGGAAGAACGCGTCTTCACGCATATTCACCTGCAGGATCGGTTTCCGATTGAAATCACGGTGTACGCCTCGAATTTGAATCGGTTTACTTTTCAAAGTTCGATTACAGGCAAGGCCATCGAGCGGGCGAGCACCGCGGAGTTGGAACAGTTTCTGCGCCAACAATACCCGGACGTCGATCTGGACGACGCTCTGGAGGCGGCCGAAAACGAACCCGATCCGCTGTTGGTTTATGAAGCCTTGCTGCTGCCGCTGGAGAACGTGAAACAAAACCCGGCGTATCATCCTGAGGGTGATGCGCTCTACCATAGTTTGCAAGTGTTCGACTTGGCCCGCGATGAACTTCCGTACGATGAAGAGTTTCTGGCCGCGGCGCTGTTGCACGATGTCGGCAAGGCGATCGAACCTCAGGACCACGTAACCGCCGCCTTGGAAGCGCTGGCGGGTTTTATCACGCCGCGCACCGCCTGGCTGATAGAGCACCATATGTTGGGCCACGCGATTGAGAACCGCAGCATTGGCGCCCGCGCCCACCGCCGGCTTCGGCAGTCGGAAAACTACGAAGACCTGCTGCTGCTTTCGCACTGCGACCGCGCCGGCCGCCGTGCGGGCGTTGAAGCGCCCGAACTGGACGAAGCGATCGCATACCTCCGCGAACTCGCCACCACGTTTGGTTGCCAATAACCGGCGTTGTCTCTGTGCAGCAAGTTCGTAAACAGGACCGTTCGCCCACGAAAACACGCCAAAGCGTACGCGCCACCCTGCGCCGCTCTTCCGCAATTGTGGTTGCGGTTGGCGCCGGCATGGCCCACAATAGGGACGCTTGAATATTGTATTGCCAGCAGAGGGAGGAGAACGCCGATGGCTCGCACGAGACGGTGTGATGGCGTTTCGCATGGCGAACACGCCTTCGCGAATTACCACGGGACCACGCGCGAAGGGCTCTCTGTCTGCAACCGCCGCAGCATGCTCAAGGCGGGCGTCGCGGGCATTGCGGGTTTGACCTTACCCGATTTACTGCGGCAACGAGCGGAAGCTTCAGCGCTTGGCGCGAGAGCGCCGGGCGGAAAAAGCGTCATTCTCCTCTGGATGGCCGGCGGGCCGAGCCATATCGACATCTGGGATATGAAACCCACGCGGCCGTTGGTCAATCGCGGACCTTTCACGCCGATCAGCACGGCGGTTCCGGGCGTCTCGATTTGCGAGCATCTTCCCAAGCAGGCCGCGATGCTCGACAAATTCACGCTCATTCGCTCGGTCGATTGCCGCAAGAGCAGCCACCAGCCGAATCAGGTAATGCAAACGGCCAACCGCATGGCCACGCCGCGCACCAACCCGTTGGGCGATAAATACCCCGCCATCGCTTCCATTGTGGCCAAGGAGCACGGCGCGAATCACGCGGCCGTTCCGCCGTATGTGGCTTTCATGAGGCATCCCACGCATGTTGCCTGGGGCGGTTATCTGGGCAAGAAGTATGATCCTTTCAGTGGCAATGAAGCGGCGAAACTTCCCGTCTACGATGTGGTCGGCAAAGACAGCGGCCGCACCAGCGGCGGTAATCTATTCGAGCCGGCAAAGAGTTTGAGCCCCGGTCGTATTAGTTCGCGGCTCGGTTTATTGGCCTCGATCGACCGCATGCAAAGCGACCTCGATCTTGACGGTTCGATGGAGGCGTTGGGCGTTTACCAGCAGCAAGCCGTCGAGATGCTGCTGGGCGGCCGGGCGCGGGCGGCGTTCGATCTGGAACGAGAACCGGCCGCGATGCGCGAGAAATACGGCAGCCATCTTTGGTGCCAACAGGCGCTGCTGGCCCGGCGTTTGGTGGAGGCGGGCACGGCGTTCGTCACGATCGACCTGAGTTACCATCCTTCTTCCGGCACCTGGGATAACCACGGCGATAACATCCCGCCGTACGGTGGCATCAGTCGGGGGTTGGGGCCGATTCTGCCGTTGTTCGACCACCTGCTCACGACCTTGGTTTCCGATCTCGACCAACGCGGCATGCTCGACGATACGCTCGTGATCGCGATGGGCGAATTCGGCCGCTCGCCCACCATGGGCACGCAAGGCAGCACCGATGGCCGCAACCATTGGCCGGTGGTGATGTCGATGGCGCTGGCCGGCGGCGGCTTGCGGCATGGCCAGGTGATTGGCGCTACGGAAAAAGACGGCGGCAGTATTAAGAACCGCCCGGTAACTCCCGGCGACTTAGCCGCCACCATTTACAGCCATTTCGGCGTCTCGCTGCACGGTATGTATACCGATTCTCGCGGCCGGCCGCATCCCTTCGTCGAAGAAAACGGCAAGCCGCTGGCCGAACTGTTTTAGCGCCGTTGCGAGATTTCATCGCGCCCGCTGCATCTGGCATCCCGCCGGGATGCATCGTTCGCTGCGTTGGCCTACCGGCGGTGTTCGCTGCGCTCGACCGCCGGCTACTAGCTGGCAAGCCTCCGGCTTGGCGGGGATTTCATAACACCATTGCACGGAATAGATCTTGGACAGGTCCTAGATATACATAGCCCGCGCCTTGTCACAGCTAAGAATTAGGGTTGCAAGATATCAGCCGCAGGGCGCTAGCCCACGGTTTTCCTGCTCAGAACCGTGGGCTAGCGCCCTGC
>QIKY01000352.1 GCA_003233175.1 Planctomycetaceae bacterium
AATAATGAGGGAGTCGCTGTTGAATCCGATATTGGCAACTGTAGCTCTGCTTATTTGCAGCAATGTGTTCATGACCTTCGCATGGTATGCGCACTTGAAAGAGTTGGGGGATAAGCCCTGGGTTTTTGTCGCCTTGATTAGTTGGGGGATTGCGCTATTTGAATATATGTTTCAAGTTCCAGCAAACAGAATCGGCTTTACTGTTTTGAGTATCGGGCAATTGAAGATCCTTCAGGAAATCATCGCGTTGAGTGTTTTTGTTCCATTTTCCGTACTGTACATGAAAGAGGACCTTAAACTTGATTATCTGTGGGCGGGGTTATGCTTGGTTGGCGCGGTGTACTTCGTGTTTCGAGGTGAAATCTCTTGATAAGACAAGCCCATCGACTACTTAACTGTTGTGAGGTTTCGCTAGATTGTGTTTTGTCGTTAGACATTAATTCCGGACCGCTCGGAAGTCATCGAGACACGACGGTTGGGAACGCCAAAGGATACCTGGGAATTCCACTATACCTTCGCTTGAATTACAATCGGTAGAAAACATGGCCACAGGTAAGAGTTCAGAGTCGCAACTCGGAGACGTCCTCATGCAACTTCCCGTGATCAGCGTGCCCCGCGCCGTGCCGGTGCAGCGCGAACGCCCGCCGCAGGAGAACATCCCCCAGACCCGCACCGAGCGCGAGCACCTGCGTTCGCAACTCCGCGACTTTGTCTCGGAACTCAATCCCACGCCGCCCTTGAGCATGGCTGAGTTGCGCCGGCATTCGGAAGAATTCGCCGACGCCAACGGGTATGCTCGCAAATTTGTCGACTACATCGGCGTGTTGCTCAATAGCGAAGTCTGGCGAGATTCACTGGCCGCCGTTCCGTTTGGGCGCCGCCTCTTGCTGCTGCCGAAGTGCCTGCGCATTGAAGACCAATGCCCGGCGCCGTTCGATGAATTCGGCCTGCTCTGCAAACAGTGCGGCCTCTGCTCCATTCAAGACCTGCAAGAAGAAGCCGAACGTTTGGGTTATGCGGTGTTGGTGGCCGAAGGTTCGGCGCTCGTGATGGCGATCGTGCAAACCGGCAAGATCGACGCCATCGTGGGCGTGAGTTGTTTGTCGGTCTTGGAAAAAGCTTTCCCCTACATGGACTCCGCCGCCATTCCGGGCGTCGCGATTCCACTCCTGCAAGACGACTGCAAAGATGTGACGGTCGACCTGGATTGGATCTGGGAAGTCATCCACCTGACCAGCGACGACAAAACCCATCGGCTGAATCTTGATCAACTCCGCCAGGAAGTCGAAACCTGGTTCAGTGTGGAGTCGCTCACGGAAATTCTCGGCCCGGCAACGAGTGAATCAGAGCGGATTGCCATGCAGTGGCTGGCGCGGAGCGGCAAACGTTGGCGTCCTTTCCTGGCCGTGTGCGCTTGGAAAGCGATGCAGGAAGACGCCGCAGCGCCGTCGCCCGACGACTTGCGTAAAGTCGCGGTGGCGGTGGAGTGTTTTCACAAAGCCTCGCTGGTGCATGACGACATTGAAGACGACGACGACCTCCGCTACGGCGAACCGGCGCTGCATACCGAACATGGAACGCCGGTGGCGTTGAACGTCGGCGACCTGCTGCTGGGCGAAGGCTACCGGCTGATTGGCGAATGCCAAGCGGACGATGCTCGCAAGGTGGCCATGTTCCAAGCCGCCGCAGCGGGGCATCGAACTTTATGTTTGGGGCAAGGCGCTGAACTCTGTTGGACGCGCGATCCTCGGCCGTTGGCGTCGCTCGAAGTGTTGGATATTTTCCGCCGCAAAACATCGCCGGCGTTTGAAGTCGCCTTGCAATTGGGTGCGGAGTACGCCGGCAGCGACGCCGCCACGGCGCGTGTGTTGGCGGCTTACAGTGAAGCACTCGGCATCGCTTATCAGATTCGCGATGACCTCGACGATTTGGTTGCCGGCAGCGAATCGGACGACGTCCAGGCGATGCGTCCTTCCCTGCCGTTGGCGATCGCCCTGGAGCGCGTGAAGGCGAAAAAAGAAGAACGCGCGCTGTTGGAAAAGGCTTGGCGGCGGGCGTGTTCGAGTGAGGAGTTGGAGCAGGTGCGGAAGATCATGGCGGAGTATGAGGTGGAAGATCGCTGCCGCACGCTGTTGGAATCGTACAAGGAAGAGGCGGTGCGGTCGTTGGCGGACTTACAAAACGCCAGCCTTAAGGGCCTCTTGCGACGCGTCATCAGTAAGATTTTCTCGGTCGAAGTACAAGGCTGGTGCAGTGAGTTTGAGGCTCGAAATGTTACAGGTGGCGAGGTTGGCGCCGAAGCTGCTGGGTGATTCCTCGCAACTGGTCGCCGACTTTCTGCTGTCGCAAATTCAAGACGACGGCGGCTTCCAAGACCGCGATGGCCAAAGCGACCTCTACTACACCGTATTCGGTATTGCGGGGTTGATCGCCTTGCAGGTCGAGCCGCCGCTTGCGCGGCTGGAAAAGTATTTGCAATCGTTCGGCGAAGGCGCCGGGCTCGATAGCGTGCATTTATCTTGCTTGGCGCGGGCTTGGGCGGGGATGTCGGCGGAGGCGCGGGCCGCTGCGCCGGCCGATAAAATCCTTGCGCGGCTGGAAGCCTTTCGCACGCCCGATGGCGGGTATCATATCGCCGCCAATGCCCAGCAAGGCACCGTGTATGGTTGCTTCATGGCGCTCGGCGCCTACCAAGATCTGGGCCGCCAACCGCCGCAAGCGGAGCGCATGCTCGATTGCATCGCGCAATTAAAAGCCCAAGACGGCGGCTACGCCAACGGGCCGGAAATGCCCATTGGTTTAACGCCGCCTTCAGCCGCCGTGGCGGCCTTGCAACGGCAGTTGGGCGGAACGGTCGACGCGGAATTGGGGCCTTGGCTGCGGTCGCGTTGTCATCCTGGCGGCGGCTTTTTTGCGGTGGAGGCGGCGCCGGTTCCTGACTTACTCTCCACCGCCACGGCGCTGCACGCCTTGCAGGCGATGCACGTCGATTTTTCCGACTTGGTCGAACCCTGCCTCGATTTCGTCGATTCCCTCTGGACCGCCCGCGGCGGCTTTTACGGCAGTTGGGAAGACGACGATCTCGATTGCGAATACACCTATTACGGCCTGCTCGCACTGGGGCACCTGAGTTTGTAAGAGGTGTGACCGGCCAGCCGCCGGAAAATGAGAGGCGACATGGCGGCTTGCTCAGGGAATTGTCAATAGTTAGTAGCCGTTCACAGGTTTTGAACTGTCGGCTAGATTGCTGTCGCAAATTCCCGCAGCGCCGTCGGAAGTTCAGGCATTGTTCGGCGGTTTCCAGG
>QIKY01000363.1 GCA_003233175.1 Planctomycetaceae bacterium
TGTCAGCACAAACAACGACGTCTTCTTTCACGGCGTCAGCGCCGGCATGGAATACCTTTGGTAACCCCCGCCCCCAATCCTTGACAACCCGCCGACGAACTTGTTGGCTTTGCCGGCCGTTTGGTCATCGAGTTTTGTCAAACCGACGAGCTTGACGTGTGCGACCAGATTTTCTGAGTTGGCCTGAATGGCCTGCCGCAACAGGTCGGCGGCCAACTCGCGATTCGGCGTTTGCCGCGTCATCACGATACCGGCGGCCAGCACCAAGAGATCCGACGCGGCAATACGATATTGTTGCTCGCCGGTACGCCTCAACAATTGAACGATTTCCTCAACGGCGTCGGAAATCTTCGCCAGGACGGCCAACGACTGTGCGTGCCACAGTTGCGCCTCGATAGCATCGGGGTCGGCCCGCAGACTTTCTGCGTAGACAGCCTCGGCCTCCTTACCGGCCGCTATCGCATTTTCCGTTTGGCCCATCCGCCGATAGAGCCACGCGATTTCAAATGGTGTCTTGTATTTCGTGGCGATCAACTTTTGGTTGGTAACGGCGTTCTTGGTCGCCAGCGCCAGAAGAATAGCCGCAACGACCATCGCCCCCGCGTCGCGCAACAGGCTGGGTGCATCGCGCGACGCCCACCATTGGTATGCGAAATACCGTAACATCAGGCTCCCTTTCTCGGACCGCGTCAGTCATTTGCCGGGCCCTTTCGATCCTCCTCGGCGCCATGCGGCGACACTTAACTGATCTCTTGCATTGCCGCACACCTGTGGAAAACGGGTCGGGTTAAGGACGCGCAAAAACCACTGATTTTCAAAGGTCTCCTTGCGGCTGGTTTCAGGCGATTAGTGGAAGAATATTGAATTCGCGATCTTGACACTCCGCTTAAGTGGCAATACATTAACACATGGCAATGTATTAACACATGGAGATGATCGACTGATGGGCAAGAAGAAATCACACCGCGACCTTGGGGCTCGCGAAAGGCAGATCATGGATCTTATCTTTCAGTTGGGAGAGGCGGCTGTTTCTGAAGTGCGCGAACAATTGCCCAACCCGCCGAGTTATTCGTCGGTGCGGACGATGATTCGGATGCTCGAGTCGAAAGGCTTTCTGCGGCACCGTCGGGACGGCAACCGCTACATCTACCGCCCGATCCAATCGAAGGCGTCGGTGCGTCGCTCGGCTCTGCAACATCTGATCACCACGTTCTTCGGCGGCTCCGCCTCGGATGCCGTCGCCGCTATTTTGGACGATAGCTCGAAAGCATTGTCGGCTGAAGAACTCAACCGCTTGGAAGATTTCATCGACCAGGCTCGAAAGGAGGGCCGTTAGATGACGTACTCACTCACAACACTACTGGGCTCACTCACAACACTTTTGGGCTCGCTCGAATATCCTGGGGTAGCAACCTTGGTAGACTTGCTGGCGAAATCGACTGTAATCCTGGCGACCGCGATCGCGATGACGCTATTGCTAAAACGGGCGTCGGCGGCGATTCGGCATCGAATCTTGTGCCTGACATTCGCGGCCCTGGTTTTTCTTCCGCTGCTTTCGACGTTTCTTCCATCGGCGCCATTGCCGGTTCTTCCAACACGCGCCCATCAGCCGGGAATTTCCAAGATGTTCGGCGCCTCCAGCGACTTTATCGTCAACCAATCAGACATTGCAGGTCCGGTAACCACACCGCTTGCCAACTTGCGTTCGGAACCGAATGGACGGAACGCGGCGGAAGCATCTGCTGAGGAAATGAATTTGGCGGCGGTCGGTCCGCTCGGTGTGGACGGCGCAGGCTCATTGAAGGAACGCGCATCGGGCGTGGCCATGCCGGTCGCGGCATCGACGGAGTCCGCCAACATTACAGCAGCCGCCGAAGCCGCCGCGGCGGCAAGAATCTGGCTTCTGTATCTATCGTTGTTCTGGGTATTGGGCGTGGTTATCACTCTGTTGCCAGTGGTCGTGAACTGGGTGCGCAATTCCCGTTTGGCCGCCCGTTCCCAGTTGGTCATCGACGCAGACCACAAACGCGTGTTGTCGTCTCTTTGTTCGACGCTCAACCTCAGCCGACCCGTGCGGTTGCTCGAGACAAACGTTTCGCTGGTTCCCATGACATGGGGCGTCTGGAGGCCGGTGGTATTGTTTCCGAGATCATGGCGCGATTGGACACCCGACAAACGGCGAATCGTTCTACTGCACGAACTGGCTCACATCAAGCGTTGCGACGTCGCCTTTCAACTCATCGCACGCCTGGGGTGCGCTCTGTACTGGTTTCATCCGCTGGCGTGGTACGCGCTGTATCGGCTGCGGATCGAACGAGAATTGGCGTGTGACGACTGTGTCTTGATGGCGGGCGAACGTCCCTCGGACTACGCACAACAGTTGGTCGAGATAGCTCGCAATTATCCTGCTCGGTCGTTGCCGGCGGCGGTCGCGATCGCGCACACGACCAAGCTGGAACATCGCATATTGGCGCTGCTCGACCGAGCCCGCTCGCGCGGTCCGCTTAGTCGCCGGAAAGCCCGCCTGTTGCTGACGGCATCGATCGTGCTGTTGGTGGGCATCGCGGTCGTAGAGCCGGTCGGACGGTCGGCGGTCGCAAATTCCGGCGTCTCGCCTCCAGCCGCTGGCAACGAAAACGGCGCGGCGGCAGAGGCCGGTTCCACAACATTGAAACCGGCGGCGGATCAGGCCACACCGGAAGCGGCCAAGCCAGATGCTCGGAAAAAGAACGCCGACGAAGCCGTGTTGAAGTACCGCGGCCAGGTCGTGGATCCCGCTGGAAAACCCGTCCCAGGCGCTAAAATCTTCTTGGTGTATTGGATCCACAGACCAAGTTCCGACCAAGCAGTCAAACCACGCGCAGTAACCGACGCCGATGGCCGGTTCGAATTCACCGCCAGAAAAGCTGATTTCGAGCGAAATGCCGATCGTCCGTTTTACAGCGCGATTATCGCCAGCGCCGACGGCTTCGGACTGGCACACGGCTACTCAGGCAGTTTTGAAACCACGAGTCGAGCGAAGAAAGCCAAACCGGTTTCCGCTGACGCGCGTTCCAAGGAACCCTCGCCTCAGCCCACGTTGCAACTCGTCGCAGACAACATGCCTTTGAAAGGACGGATCGTCGACTTTGAGGGGCGACCGGTGGAAGGTGTGCGGATCAGCATGGATCGGCTGGCGTGGAACGAAAAGGGTAGTCTCGATTCTTGGGAAGCGGCGGCGAAGGAAGCCACCGCCGACTTCTATTCGCTGCGTGAGCACACTCCCATCATGATCAACGGCCCGCAGTTGCACTCGC
>QIKY01000255.1 GCA_003233175.1 Planctomycetaceae bacterium
TGTTTCCAGCCTGCCATCGCTCGTGGCGTACTACGAGCCACCACTCTGGCAGGCCGCACAAAGCCGGGCACAAGGTGGAAGCTATAAGGGAGGTCAGCGCGAAGCGAGTCGAGCGTTGGACGAAGCGCGTCGGACGGGAGCGTGTCGCCGAATCTGCAGCGTCGGCCGAGATGTATCAGGCGTTACCGTTGCCGAAACGTCGCGAGAGTCCGACAGGCCAAGTTCCATCTGTTGCGTGTGTGCAGATGGATGGCGGGCGGATTCAGATTCGCAAACGCCAAGCTTCTACTGAGCAAGAAGACAACGACGCCAAGGGGCAAGACAACGATGCCAAGGGACAAGACAACGATGCCAAGGGGCATTGGCGTGAATCGCTGGTGGGTTGCTTGTTGAGCATGACCAGCGAAGAGCACGCCGACGATCCCTGTCCGACGATCCCTGTCCGACGATCCCCAAGGCGTTCGTCGATCCGCTGCGAATGCACGATTTGAGTCGTGAAATCAAGAGTTTTTCCGCACAGGGCGAAACAGACGAAGAACCTCCGAAAGACTCTCCTGACGATCGTCCCGAGCGGCCGAAGATTTTGGTTCGAAGTGTGATCGCAACACGGCAGAAGGTTGGCGATTGTGGACGCAAGCTTGTGGCCGAGGCTTATCGGCGCGGCTTCCATGCGTCGCCGCGCAAAGCGTTTGTTTCAGATGGCTCGGCGACGAACTGGGGCGTGCATAAAAAACATTTCTCTCATTACCATCCTATTTTCGATTTCACGCACGCTATTTGTTATGTATATGCCGCGGCGATGGCGGGGCGAACAGGCGCCGACGGCTGGCGCGATTAGGTCGCCTGGGCGCAGTGGCTCTGGAGCGGGAAAGTTGATCGAGTCATCGCCGCTGTTAAAGTTCGCCACGAGCAGCTTGGACCGCCGCTCGCTGGCGACGAAACATCGCCCGCCGCACGCGTCGCCAAAACGTTGACGTATCTCGCCAACCAACGCACGCGGATGAAGTATGACGCGTACCGCCAGACGGGCTATGCCGATCACCAGCAGTCACATCGAATCGACGATCAAACAGATCAACCGCCGAGTGAAGGGGAGCGAGAAATTCTGGGACGAAGGCGCCGAACCGCTACTGCAACTCACCGCCGACCATATCAGCGAGACCAACGACTTCGACCGCTTCTGGTCCCGCCGCCTGAAAATCACAAACCGCGACTTACACCCGAACGGGTACGAATTTCGTCGTTCTCGTAGCTGGTTGCGGCGAAAAATCGCCCTTGATTGAACGACCCGTCTGCCCTGCATTGTCTTGGATTTCAGGGGGTAAACCCAGTGCAAAATGCTTACTAATGGCTCCCGGCGCCCGCCGCGCCGCTGGGCGAAGATACCAGAGAGTTTCGATGATCCGCCCAGCATGCGGCTCAAGAAAAAGGGCCGGCCACAAAAGCTTTGAATCGCTTTTGCGGCCGAATAAGTAGCCCATGATAATATTTCGTCAACCCGTCGCGAAGCGAAACTAATCCCACCACCACTGGCCATCCTGCAGATGTTCGAGGCTAATCGCCTCGCGCCGTTGTTGGAGTTTTTTGTCTTCGTCGTGGAGGAGTCGGTCGGTGGCCAAGGCCAACCGCGGTTGGATCTCGACGCCGCCGCCCACCGGGGTCATCAGCGTGCTGCCCTTCCAAATGGCGGTGCAAGCCGATTCAACCTGTTCGGGCGTTTGGTAGGTTTCCACCGGGAAACGCTCTTCGTCGCCAAAGAACTCCATCGTCCAATTCGCTTGGCCGTAATAGTCTTGTTCCTGAATAAACGCGGCGATGATCGACATATCGATCAAATTGCGCATCTGGGCGTAAACTGCCGATTTTTCCGCCAACGCGGCGTAATTTTCGGTGAAAGAGTGGACAAACACCTGACTGGCGCGATCGACATGATCCGACTGTTGGCGGACGCCCGCCGCCGTAACCAATTCGTTCTCGCCAATCAGCTTAACGCCGTCGCCGACCAACTCCATGGCGTATTCGTCGTCGCTGACGCGAACACACTCGTAATTCGGCGTGAAGAACCAACGCTGCATGGCGTTGCGGGCTACGTCGCGAGGCTTCGCCCGCGCCACATAACTGGTGATTTTAACGGCCGGCTGTTCGATGCCGATGCCGATCAATTTCATGCGGTAGTCGGCCTCCACCAACACTTGGGCAAAGTGCGTTTGCGGCGAGATGCCGCCCACCGACACCGTTTGCAACCCCAGGCTTTCACGCATGAGCTTGGCCACCCGATCTCCCTCGCGCTGCGTGCGGCCGCGAACGCGAAACGCCGGGCTGCGAATGAATTGCTGCATGCGCTGCAAGCCCTCGGGCGTGGGATCGATCGAGACGCGAATCTGATTTGGTCCGCCGCCATGGGGAGAAAAAGCACGCAAGGCCACGACCAAGTCTTGCAACTCGAGCACCGAGCGACCGCTGCTGACGCCAATCACGCGGCCCGAGGCATCGAGTGCATAACCTTCCGCCGGACCGGCAATCACGATATCGCCCGTTTCCGGATAAAAGAACACCTGCTCAATACGGGTTAAACCGGCCAAGAAACGCATGTCGTCTGACTGGCCGCGTTGGGCCAACGCCGCTTCCAGCCGGTTCAGCGAAATTTTGCGACTACCGCTGACCCGCGCAATGTCGGGGGCGAGCGTCTTGCGAGCAGCGGCCACGCGCTGCTGGGTCAGGCGGGCGTCGAACACCTTCAAGCGAAGTACGCCCGCCGGGTCGACTTCCACGCCCGCGATTTGGGCGCGGGCAATACTGGGCGACAACAACGCAACGCTTAACAACACCAAGAGCCAGGATGTTCGCGACATCATGAATTCCGTGAGCCTTTCTGGCAACGCCGCCAAACTGCACTACTTTTTTAGTTTCGGGCTAATTTTTTCACGTCCAAACCACGGGCCTCACTCAAGAGGCCAATGATTTTTTCACGAGAAACCGTCCGACATGACCGGTACGCCCCCGCGCCGGCTTACTCGATTGCCGACACGGAAGGCGCTTACTTGTACGAAAACTGAGTTGAGGTCTTCTTTTTGAGTCTAAAAAGACATGGCTTCCGGCGCACCCAACATTTGCGATTCACCCCTCAGGGCGATTGCCGCCGAGATAACGCCGTCCATTTGATCATAATTGGGCAAAATAGGAAACGCAAGTAAACTTATGCCTCGAAGCCGCCCTCTTGCTGCGGTTTGTTGCTGATCGACAGAACGAAATAACGCGTAACATAATGAAGTAAAACACCTTACGCGTTTTTTAGCGGGCCTTCCACAATAACGAACCACCCGCGATATAAATGGAGCGGTCGCCGCGCCGTGTACGCCTGAACAGACAAACCGCGAGATGCGCTCCCCCGTTCTTGTCTCCACGCCCTTTGATTTGGTCACGCTCAATTCACAACGATCTCCACTATTTTCGTCTCTTTCTGACGCAAAATAATTTTCGGTAGAAAAAGACATTCCATCGATGCACAAAGCGATGACAAAACTCACTGTCTACGTAACGGTCGAGAAAAAGTACTACCTCGTCGTACTGCTCGGTCAAGGCGCCAACATGGAAACGGCCGTCTGTCGTCGTCACCAGCAAAAAAGGATTGTTGAAACCGAACTCCTTAACCTCAATGATTT
>QIKY01000120.1 GCA_003233175.1 Planctomycetaceae bacterium
CGTTCGTAGACATCGCGCTGGCCGACGATATCGTCCAGCGATTGAGGACGCAAATTGCGTTCTTCCTCATCGCGCGGGGAATCGTCGCCTTGCAGCAATGTCTCGCGCGCCATTTCTTTTACTTCCTCTCCGCCCGTTTGAGAACTTCGCCCACCACCGGCAACTATACCAAAACCGAGCCGGTTTGATAACGCGAGTCGGCCCTGGTTCGCCCGTTGCTTCCGCTGAACGAGTGCAGAACGACAAATACATCTCTCGGCACAGCAACTTCGTAATAACTTGTTTTTCAGCAAGGTTTTTCGGCAAGCATCGTTTGAAACGCGCCCCAGACAATACATCCTCGTTGGAACAAAACATGCAATGCATCTGCCACAGAGGGCACAGAGCATTCAGAGTGAGATGCATCGGGCGTTGCCTGTCGTGCTGGGCTCTTTTCTCTGTGTCTTCTGTGTCCTCTGTGGCAAAAATCATTTTTTGGTTGCGGCGAAGGCCGCGCTATGCTCTCGGCGGTCGCCCTGCTTTTATGTTTTGCGCCAGACCGACTTCGCGCTTGAAAAGCGTGCTCGATTTGAGCAGCGGCGCTACCCCGCCAAGCTGTTGGCCAAGGCGCGCACGCGGTGTTGTTTGATATCGCCTTGCCGCTCTCCCACACAGGCGGCGCCGCGTACGGCCAAGTAGTCGGGCGATAAAGCCAGGGCGGCGGGGAAGTCGTTCAGGGTGAGGGAGCCGGCCAATACGGCCAGCATTTCCGCATGGTGAATCGAGTCGATAAAACGGCTGAGCGAAGGCGAATTCCAATGGGTGAACAAATTGCCCGCCGATTTATCGAAAGTGTCGAGCAACAGCACGCGGCAGTCGCATTGGGCGGCGTGCTTGAGGATTTCATCGGGCGCGGGAGCGGCGCAAGTTTCCCAGTCGGCGTAGGCCACCGCGACGCGCGTCGTTTCCCGAGGCAGCGCTCGCCACGCTTCGCGCCAGCGGACGGGCCATGTTTCGAGACGTCCACACCCAGCCAAGCCGATTTTGGCGAAGGCGAACGGAACGTCGGTTGGAAAGGTGAGTTTCCCGCCGAGCAACTCTCCCAAGGCGAGGCTGCACGGCGCGCGGCCGTGAATTGTTTGAATGATTTCGCGTTGCACTTGCTCATCGGCGGCGCCGAGCGCACCGTTTCGCGGTTCCTTGACATCGATCAAATCGGCGCCGCCGGCCAAGGCGGCCCGTGCTTCGTCGGCGCTGCGCACGCTCACCAGTAGTTTCGTCATGCGTCTCTCGCAATTCGAAGATCGTGGTCGGCGCCGATCGAGCAATCGACGCGTCGTCCGGTGCGCGACGAGGTGTAAATCGCGTCGATCAACTCCAAGGCGGCCCGCATCGAACGCACGGTATTGCGACATTCCGCTCCCGTGCGTGCGGCGTGCAGCCAATCGTTCACGAGCGCCACGCCGCTTGCGCCGCCGTAGCCGGGCGTGTCGTCGAGCGGCAGTTTATGCAGATCTTCCATGGCGAACCACTGCGGCTGGGGGCCGTGAATTTCGAGCACGCGTCCTGGGCCGGTGGAATCATTCCGCCAATGCACCCAGCGGCCCGTGCCGCGTAGGGTCCAACTGGCTTCACCGGCCCAGCGGGGCAGCCAGTATCCGCCGACGAACGTCGCCAGGGCGCCGCCCTCCAATTCCAAGATGGCGCAGCCGCCGTCTTCAACGTTCAGAGGTGAATCGCCAAACACGCCGGTGCGGGCGGTAACGCCCACCACGCGCTGCCCCGTGATATAAAACAGCAAATCAAGATAGTGGCAGGCCAGCCAGTTAAAGAAGCCGCCGCCGCTGGTTTCGGAATCGAACAGATAATGTTTTTCCCCGCGACGATTCGCGTCGCTGGTCACGAACGACATTTCGACGTTAATCAACTTGCCGAACCGACCCTCGCCAACCATGGCGCGCAGCCGATTGGCGCCTTCGTCGTAACGCCACAGGTATCCCGACTGAAACGCCACGCCGGCCTGGCTCACCGCGTCTTCGATGCGCCAGGCGTCGGCGGCGGAGCCAGCGCCCGGTTTCTCGGCCAGTATATGCTTGCCCGCTTCGGCCAAGGCGATGATGGCGTCGGGGCTTTCGTTGTTCGGCAGGCAGACCATGGCGCCGTCGAACGCGCCGAAGGCGATCAAATCGGCCACCTGTTCAAAACGAGGCAGGTTGGTGAATCGCTCTTCCAAGCTGTGCGTTTGGCCGTCGTAACGCGGCATGATCGCCACGATTTCAATTTGCTCGGCCATGTTCGCGAGCAACTCTCGCCAGGCGGAGCCGTGAGGATGGTCGACGCCCATCCAGGCTAGACGAAATCGCTGGCTCATCGGGTTTCGCTCCTCTCTTTATTCCCAGGACACGGTTCGTTTCGCGTGTTCCAGGTCAGACCGGGCAATGCTTGTTGTACGCCGCTTGTTGGATGCCCGGCGCCAGTAGTGAAAAATGACTGCGTGAAAAATGACTGCGTGATCTTGCCAAGCTAACGCCACGTCTGCGCCCTTGGGTTCGATTGCATGGGAAAAGATGGCATCATACACGCGCCGCCGGGCGTAATCGAGCGGTGCGGCGGCACAAACGCCGACGTTGTTTCGAGGCGTTTCCCAGGCCGCTCCGTCTGGCGCCCTCCAGAATGCATCGCACGGCCCTCATCAACCTTGGGGATATTGCCGGCAGTATTCGTAGAGCGCCATGGCGGTTGCCGTGGCGACGTTGTAACTATCGGGTTGTCCAAAGACAGGAATCTCGACGGCGTCGTCCAACAACGCCAATAAGTCGTCGGTCAGCCCCAATCGCTCATTGCCCACCACTAACACCGTTTTGCGCGGAAACGCATATTCGCAAAGGTTCGTCGAATGCGTGGTCTGTTCCAAACCAACGATGCGAAACCCTTCTTTCCGGAGCGATTGCAACACCGGCGGCAAACTGCGCCGCCGCTCCAGTTGCAGAAACTCCAGGCTATCGCGAACGATTTTGGGATCGACCGCCGCCGAACCTGCGGCAATCACCCGCCGTACGCCACAACAACCGGCGGCACGCACGATTCTCGCCAGATTCACATTGCTCCGCAGCGGCGGACAAGCCACCACCAACGGGCGTTCTCTTTCCAAGGAGCCGATCGGCCGATGCCGCAGGTGCGCGAATGGGTTCATGTTGGTATCGGTCTCTGTTTTCGCGATTTTCGCGCCAAAAAATGCCTCACGTATTTGAGTCCCGACTTATCATAGCCGGCTGTGGCGGCTCATTCGGCGCCGCGTTTTTCCAGAAA
>QIKY01000012.1 GCA_003233175.1 Planctomycetaceae bacterium
GCGTAACAAGTTTCAGGGGAATGCTCTTCTCCAACCCCGCCAAACGATCTAAAATACGTCCATTCTCATTCCGCCGGAAGGCTTGAGCATCCTTGCTCGAACATATCGCGACTCCTTACCGGCGGGGTTTTTATACCTTCGAACACAACTTGGTGGGACGGGTCAATGCCAGCCGCGTGGAGTATATTCACTCCGATAAGCATCTTGGAACGGGAATCATGCAATGGCAATCGTGTTCGCACTCGCTGCGTGTCTGTTGACTGCCGATCTGAAACAACAAGACAACTTCGCTCCCAACGCGTCGTTCGAGGAGGATCGCGATCACGACACGATGCCAGACGGCTGGGAGGGAAACACGTTCCAATCCGCCGGGCGAGCAGTTTGGGATCGCTCGGTCGGACGAACGGGAACAGCCAGTTTTCGTTTGAGTGATCCTGGCCGGTCGGACTCGAAAGACTGGCGTCGTAGCGTCGTTCGCTGGTCGTCCGCCGAGCTGCCGGTGGCGCCGGGAACGGAATACTCGCTGGAAGTCTGGGTGAAGACGAACGCGGTTACCGGCGTCGTACGCGCGTTGCTCTCATGGCAACACGAGCGGGGTTGGCTGGGTCAGGCCAGCAGCAAGGCGGTGTCTGGAACGTCCGACTGGAAGAAGCTGGTCGTTCACGGAACGGCGCCCGCCAAGGCAACCGCGCTGCGAATTACGTTGGATTTCGGCTACGGCGGCGGCACGGCATGGTTCGACGATGTGAAGCTGGCGGGCAAGAGCGTCACGACGCCCGATGTGACGTACGTCTTTCACGACACCGACGACTGGTTCCCGTTCGAGTTTTCAGATCATGATACGAACCTCGACGGCATCGACCTGACATTCCTGCTCGACGCCCCGGCTGGCAAGCATGGCTTCGTCGGCGTACGCCCCGACGGACATTTCTACTTTGAAGACGGCGGCCGGGCTCGTTTCTTCGGCGCGAATCTTGGCGGTCGCGATGTCGCCCCGACCAAGGAACAGTCGCGAATTCTGGCGGCTCGGTTCGCCAAGTACGGAGTCAACATGATCCGGCTGCATTCGATCGATGGCTTCTACACCAAAGTGATCGACTACGCCCAAGGCAACAGCCAGAACTTTAATAGCGAATTGCTCGACCGGCTCGACTACCTGATCGCGGAACTCAAGAAGCGCGGCATTTATGTTTATCTGGACCTGCTCGACTACCGCATGTTCCGCGATGCCGACGGAGTGCAGGAAGGCGACCAGTTCACTTCCAACTGGGCCGGCTCGATGAAAGGCGCGTCGATCTTCGACGAGCGAATGATCGAGTTGCAAAAGGATTTCGCCACCAAGTTGCTGACCCATCGTAATCCTTACACCGGCTTGCGCTACGTTGACGACCCCGCGATAGCGGTTGTGGAAACGACGAACGAAAACGGCGTTTTCTATTTCCTCTTGAACAAGGATTTGTCGCGTCCTTACTACCGGGAGCAACTGCGTCTCCGCTGGAATGACTGGCTGAAGTCGCGTCATGGGAGCCACCGCAAGCTGGTCGTGGCGTGGTCTGGCGCGGGCGCGGGGGCTGGCGACGGCGCGGGGTCGGAACTGGCCGACGATGAAAATCTCGATGAAAAAACGATGCAACTTCCGCGGGCGGAACTGACTCGCTTCAGCAAGGGTTTTATGCCCGACCGCGTCAAATATCGTTGGGGCCGGGCGAGAATGCACGACGCCTTGCAGTTTCTGGGCGAGATTCAAGAGAACTACTACCGCCAGATGCGCGAGCATCTGAAGAAGACATTGGGCGTGCGCGTGCCGATCACGGGTACGAATCAGGTGTTCGTCCTCCGCGATATCGAGATCAACGCCCGCATGAGCGATTTCGTTTCCCGAAACCAGTATTGGCGGCACCCGTCGGTGAGCGCGAAACCGTTCATGCGGTTTTCCAACATGCCCATGGTTCGTAGCGATCTCAACGCGCGCACGCCGTTGTCGGTGTTCGCCGGGAGCAGCGTCGTGGGTAAGCCCTTGACCCTGGCGGAGTTCAATTTCCCCTGGCCCAACGAATATCGTTGCGAGGGGTTGCTGCTGGGAACCGCCTACGCCTGCCTCCAAGACTGGGACGCCGTGCTGCTGTTCTCGTTCCAGCCAGGCAACTCCACGCTGCAAACGTTCCGCAGCCAATCCGATCCGGCTCGCTGGGGGCAATTTCCAGCGGCGGCATTGATGTTCCACCGCCACGACATCTCGGCCGCCCGCAACGAAGTGCATGTCGTGCATACCAAGAACGCAGTATCCAATATTCAGCCGGACGAACGCTACGCCCCTTACACGCACTTCAGGTATCTGGTGTTCCTTTCCAAGGTTCGCCGGGCATTCGTCGACGACGCTTATCGCGGAAACGCCGACGTGGTTCTTGCCACCGGCGCCTCGAAAGACGTGCCTGTCGCCTCGGGAGCGAAGCTGATTCGCCTGGAGGAAAACTCGTGGGACGCCTGGCTTTATCCGCAATTCGTGGCAGCCGCTCGACGGCTGAAACTACCGGGCTACGACACTCCCGTCACCGCCGCGACCAAGCGGTTTGTCAGCGACACCGGTGAATTATCGCTGGACTACGAACAAGGGCTGCTGACCATCAACACGCCCAACGCAAAGTCGGCGATCGGTTTTCTGGCGGATGCGGGCCCGCTCGATTTGGACGGCCTGACGATCGACTGCCAGACCAATTTCGCGTCGATCACGGCCGTCTCGCTCGATGGCGAACCGATCGGCCATTCGGGCCACATTCTCCTGACCAGCGTCGCCCGCGTGGAGAACACGGCGCAAGCGTTCTGGCCCGCTCCGCCCAATCCTAAGAGTTGGAGCCCATTCACCACCTGCCAGATCCCCGCCTGGGGCCGAGGGCCCGTGATTGCCGAGCCGGTGCGCGCCGCCGTGACTCTGAAAACGCCGCGTGAAGCTTCGGTCTACGCCTTGGACGCCACCGGCAAAAGGAAGGCCGAACTAAAAACGGAAAGCACAAACGGAACGCTGAAATTCGACCCCGCATCGGCGCGTAGCATCTGGTGCGAAATCGTCGTTGAATGAGGCGGCTTTCCTCGAAGTAACCGTTCACGATTTTCACCGGCCGTAAGAACGCAATCCTCCGTTCTCGCTCGCGCTAACTCCGCGTGACGCGAATGGAACAGGAGAGAACGGAGGAAACAGAGAAAAGTGCGGAATCATTCGGTGTTGGCGCCGGGCAGGATCAATCTGGAAACGCCGTCCTTAAAGTTGATGATCAGCCCCAGCGGAATTTCGAGGAGTTTCATGTAACTTAGCATCGAGCGGAATATTAGTGTCGTAGCCATGCTCGCCAGAGCGTGGGATGGTTTACCGCTCACCCACCGTCTGGCGACGATGGCTACACAAATGCGACAGTTATTTATCGAGCGGTACTTAGTAATTGCGATTTGTGGATGGGGCGCGATTTGTGGATGGGGCGAACTGTCTCGACGGCTTTGACTTCGACGATCAAACACTTGTTGACCAGGATATCAAAACGCAAGGGATACTCGCGTTGGAATTTTTTATATCGCACAATCACATTGCTCTGGTTTTGAACGGTAAAACCGCGAGATTCGAGTTCCATCGTCAAGCACCATTCATAAATGGACTCCAGTAAACC
>QIKY01000215.1 GCA_003233175.1 Planctomycetaceae bacterium
GTGGCATCTTTCACAAATGAGAAGCGGCAACAATCGTTGAAGTGGCTCAGTTCGGCTCAGTTCGGCTCAGTTCGGCTCAGTTATTTTTCCGGATGCGGTCCTGAGCCTCCCTTGGGAACGAATCGCAAGAAAAAACAAACTGCTGGCGGCTCATTTTCACGCATGGAAGGCCATCTTTTATAGCGGTATTCAATCGCCGAACCTTGCTTTGTGCGTTGCCGTCGTACCCCATCGCGGCCGCCGCCACGCCTTTGGTTATCGGGCAAGTTGGGTTGTTTGGTAACGATGTTGCCTCGGAAACCCGGCAAACTTGCGGTTCGGTGGTTGGCGGCGTTGAAGTCGAGACAAATGCAACGACACGTTCGACTAACTCCCCCAGTGCCTCCGGTTCGCACGCCACGATGGCGCGGCGAATAAGATCATCGCCCGCACCCACCTTGACCGCAACGGCTCGCCAGTCACGCTCAGAACGGAACGCTGGCAAGTCTGTAGCCTGCTCCCATTCTTGGTGCCCAAGTTCGAGAGTTTTGCCTACCGCCGGATCGTTGCTACGCATCGCGACCGACGACCACGCATCAAAAAACACCGGCAACGTCCTGGAGTAGACACGAACCACCCCATACACCATGTTAATTTCGTTCGCCGCCAATCGTGCATTGCACTGGCCGTAACCGTAGTGCTCCACCAATAGCGCGGCGGATGTTTCGAGAATCGGTAGGGGGAACCTTGCTCGGCAAAATTGGTGGCCGCCAAACATCTGCTGGCGGATACTTTCAAGGATCTCGCTGGCGTTTCGATCGTGCTTTTTCTGCTCCGCCGCTGAAATGTTTTCACTCATAACTTCACCTGCTCCTAAAAAGATCGGGCCGGCCGACCGCCGCTCCCACGCAGGTGATTGCAGGAACAACGGCCAGCCGAACGCGGGAGCTACCCGCAACCCGATGTGTGATAATTAACCTATTTCTCGCATGATTTCAATTGCTTTTTGGTGATCGCGTTCGGCGTAAATTTGCGTGATGTCGGCGCTGCTGTGGCCAAGCGCCACTTGTGCCCCTTCGAGCCCAAAACGCTGGCGGATTTTTGTCGCGGCCGAATGACGCAACTGGTTGGGGCTCCATCGCTCAATTTTCGCCAAGTCGCACGCGCGGTGAATTGATCTTCGGTAGCTGTTCGTGTTGTATTCGTCGGCGCCCTTTCGCTTCGGAACGAAGCACACCTTATCGCTTGCCCGCAGCAAGTACGGCGACAGAATCACTTGCGATTGTGGCCCTAGGAAGATTGTTCTTTTACGCCCTTTGTGTTCCATCTTGTGCCTTCGGGGCGTGTAGCACCAAATATCGCCGCTACGATCGATATCGCCCGGCCGCATCATGCAAACCTCTTCCGGTCTCATTCCGGCAAGTCGCTGAATGCGGACCATGTCGGCCACGACGCCCGGCATTTGCTCGATCGCGGCGTCGATGTCGTTTTGATTGACCGGGAGCACGCCAGCCGTCTCGCGAACGTCGGCCTTTCCCTCCCTGATCCCCGCCACGGTCGCCAACGCTTGATGCACGGCCACTGGTACAAGCTCGTTTTCGACTCCCCACCGAAAGCACCGCTTGATTCGTCCGACCAGCTTGTTGATGTAAACACGCGAACCGTCGGCGTCGATCATCTGCTGGCGAATTGCCTTGAGCGATAACGGGCCGAAATCGGCCACCGGCGTATCGCCATAAGTTTTTTTGAGGTACTTGAGGGCCACGCGAATACTAGCCAGTTCAGCCGTCTTGCGGCCGTCCTTGACGTAGTAGGTCTGAGCGAATCGCCAGTAAGAGGCGGTCAATTCGACAACGGTTGTGCCGCTACCGTCATCGCTAGGTAACTCACGGCCATTTTGAACCCACTCGCCGATCAGCCGATCGTATTCAAGCAAGCTGGCCTTGGAACGATGCGGGCCAAGATAAAAATCCCTGCCGTCGACGGTAACGATAGCTTGCCCACTAGCGCGATGCTTGCGGTATTTGGGCACGGATTTGGTGAGACGCGGCATAGTGCGACCTCCGGTTAGGGCCAAAACGGTAATTACCGTTTTGCGCCTTTCAGGACGGGCCGCGCTGCCTCACCTGGGCAGGTAACACAAGTGCTTGTTTCGGCGTTACTTACGAAGTGCGGGTGAGAGGATTTGAACCTCCACGACCAATAAAGGTCACTAGGCCCTCAACCTAGCGCGTCTGCCAATTCCGCCACACCCGCAACGCTGGCAAGCCGAGCATTTTATCGACGCACCCGACGGTTCGTCAACCCGACGTCGTCGTTCGTAGGCGCGGCGTCGCCAGGCGTGTTATGCTGGGTGTTTTGTGTTTTTCATCGTTCTGTTGCTCCCTCCCGCGTCGAGATCGCCCATGCGCCGCATCCCGCAAACGTTTCTTCTGCTCCCCGCATTTCTAGCGATGGCGGTTGCTCTGGTTTGCATTTGCAATTCCACCTGCCGCGCCGAGACAGATTCCCCCGCGCCCAGCAAAACGCAAGCCACCATTACAGGACGCGTGATCTACAAACCGGGTTCGGGCCCCAAGTGGCGATTCGCCCGTTATTATGTGCGAGATTCGAAAAAAGGCTGGCTGGCCGAGGCGGTCGTGGTTCTCAAGCCCAAAGGGCGGGGCCGCAAAATAAAGAACGCTTCGCCCCAAACCGCTGTCTTGGACCAAAAAGATTTTCGGTTCACGCCGGAAATTCTGGCGATCCGATCAGGCGATAGCGTACGGTTTCTCAACAGCGATCCGCGCGTGCATAATGTATCGGCTTCCAATGCGGTCTATACTTTTAGTCTCACGTTGAGCGGCGGCGCTGAGCAGGTTATGAAGTTTCCTCGCGGACTGGGAGTGGAGCGTCCGCTCGACATCGGCTGTAAACTTCATAGCACGATGCGCGCCTGGATTTATGTGTTCGATCATCCTTACTATCAGATCACCGCGTCGGACGGTCGTTTTCAAATCCACGCGCCTCCCGGGGAATATCGACTCACCATGAAACACCCTGCGGGAGGATTTGAATCGAGCCAGTCGATTCGGTTGGCGGCGGGAGAAAATCGCACACTCGAAATTATCGCCACGAGAAAACCGTAACGCGTTGGGAAATTCTCATCGCCGGCCGTCTTCAAGTAACAACACAATTAAATCAACAACACAACCTTCGCCTCATAAGGAATCCCCCGCCATGCCTTTGTCTTCCTCGAAAAAATCACCCACGCGCCGCGAAGCTCTG
>QIKY01000341.1 GCA_003233175.1 Planctomycetaceae bacterium
CGACAAAAGAAAACACGCAACCTTCCTCAAGAGGCAGCCAATGAAAAAGAAGAATCACCACAGAGGACACAGAGAGCACAGAGAAAAAGACACCCTAAAAAATCTCTGTGCCCTCTGTGTCCTCTGTGGTATCATTTCCTTCCACTGGATTTCTTCGCGGTGACCGAACCCTTGCCACCTCAAGAAAAACCTAAAAGGATTCGCCTGAAGGCGAGGGTTTTAGACCCATCGCAAGGACAAACACCCCGCTAGTTGCCGCCCAGGAGTCGCGATGGAAATTCGACACGCTGAACAGTTGGTCGCCCGAAAATGCAAACCTTGCGAGGGCGGCGTCGAACCCTGCACGCTCGATGAGGCAAAAAGCCAACTCGGCAAACTCTCCGGCTGGCGGCTGACCCACGAAGGCCAACGCATTGGCAAGAATTGGACCGTGAAGAATTTCATGGCCGGGATCGACTTTTTCCAACGCGTGGCGGTTGTCGCCGAAGAAGACGCCCATCACCCCGACTTACACCTGGAAGGCTATCGAAACGTTTCCATCGAACTCTGGACGCACGCCATCGGCGGCCTCTCCGAAAACGATTTCATTCTGGCCGCCAAGATCGATCAGTTGCCGATCAACGAGCAGTCCTGATTTTAGAACGTTTTTTTGAAATGCGACCCACCAGTACGATGGCCTTCCAAGGCCGTCGAGAGCGTCGAACTTCTGCAAATCGACGGCCTTGGAAGGCCATCGTACTTCCGTTTCAAAACACGTTCCCAGACGAGCAGTTTATCCCTCGAATCGCAACAGGGCGTATTTTTTCTTGCCGCTGCGCAGCACCATGACGGTTTCGCTGGCTAGGTCGGCGGCGGTGAGGCGTTGTTCGAAATCGGTTCGCTTATGATTGTTGACATACGCGCCGCCTTCCTTGACGCGCCGGCGGGCTTCGCCCTTTGATTTCACCAAGCCGGCCTCCACGAAGGCGTCGAGCAGCGAAAGCCCCTCGCCGCCGAGCCGGTTTTTGGCGAGTGTTTGGCTGGGCACGTCGGAAAATATTTCGGTCAACTCGGCGTCGCTCAGATTTTCAATCGGCTGCCCAAAGAAAACCTGCGTGGCCTGTTCGGCGGCGCGCAGCCCTGGTTCGCCATGCACTAATTGCGTGATCCACTGGGCGAGTCGCTTTTGGCTCTGCCGCTGCTGCGGCGCTTCGACGCGGGATTGATCCAACGCTTCAATTTCTTCGTGCGGCAGTTCGGTCAGCGAGCGGAGGCACTTTCCGGCGTCGGCGTCGGCGACGTTGACCCAGTATTGGTAGAACTGGTAGGGGCTGGTCTTCCGGGCCGAAAGCCAGACGGCGCCGGAGGCGGTTTTTCCCATTTTTTCACCGTCCGACTTGGTCAGCAGCGGCCAGGTGGCGCCGTGCAAATGCTGGCCGTGCATGCGTCGAACCAGGTCGATGCCGGCCGTGATATTGCCCCATTGATCGCTGCCGCCCAACTGCAGGCGGCAGTCGTGGTGCTCGAACAGATGGGCGAAGTCGTAGGCTTGCAGGAGCATGTAGCTAAATTCGGTATAGCTGATGCCGGCGTCGGATCCTTCCAGCCTCCGTTTGACGGAGTCCTTGGTCATCATGACATTCACCGGAAAGTGCTTGCCGATATCTCGGAGGAAATCGAGGTAGCTGAAGCGGCTCATCCAATCGTAGTTATTGACCAGTTGCGCGCCGGAGTCGCCCTCGAAATCGAGAAAACGGCCCATCTGTTCCTTGATGGCGGCCACGTTTGCGTTGAGGTCGTCGACGGAGAGCAGGTTGCGTTCCTGGCTTTTACCGCTGGGGTCGCCCACCATGCCGGTGGCGCCGCCCACCAGGGCGATCGCGCGATGGCCGGCGTTTTGAAAACGCCGCAGTGTCATGAGACCCATCATGTGGCCGACGTGCAAGCTCTCGGCGGTGGGATCGAACCCCACATACGCCGACTGCGGCGCCGCCAGCAGTTTCGCCAGTTCGGCTTCGTCGGTCGATTGATGCAGTAGTTCGCGCCAGCGCAGGTCGGCCAGAATATCGGTGGTCATGTGGTTTTCTTGGGGTGGATATATAGCCGCGGTTTGGGGCGCGTTCAGCGCCAGAGGTCGTCATCGGCGAAGGGATGCAAACCGCCCATTGTCTTGGGCTTGGGCATCGCTTTCAACAGGTGAACAGCCAGATGCAGGTCGGCCTTGCTGGTGATTTTCAAATTGATGGGCGAACCGGGAACAACCGTTATCGGTTGGCCGAATTGTTCGACGGCCTGTGCTTCATCGGTGGGCTGTTTGCCGGCGCGCGCGGCGTAGGCGTCTAATAAAAGTTGGCGGCGAAACACCTGCGGCGTCTGCGCGGCCCAAATCCGTTCTCGCGATACGGTCTCCTCAACCACGTGTTGGTCGTTCACGCGTTTGAGCGTGCTGGAAACCGGCGTGGCCAGAATGGCGGCGCCGGAAACTTCGGCCGCCGCGAAGACCTGATCGATCCACTGGTCGGCCAAACAGGGCCGCGCGGCATCGTGAACGACGATAAAATCGGCTTCGGCGCGCACTTGCGCCAGCGCTGCCTGCACGGAATCGGCCCGCTCGGCGCCGCCACTGACAACATCAATTCCCAAGATCGCGATATTGGCGCCGAATTTGTCGTGAAACGATTCGTGATCGTCGGCCGAGATCACGACAAGCAACTGGCAGACGTCGTCTCGGTTGAGAAACCGTTCGGCGGAATGCAGCCACACGGCGCGGCCGGCCAGCGGCGCGAACGGTTTTTTGTAGTGTTTGTCGTGGAAGCGGCTGCTGCGTCCGGCGGCGAGCAGGATGACGGCGAATTTGGCCATGGCGGGTTCCTTCACGGTGCGGCTGCGTTGGCACATCAATACGCCAACACGTCGTGCAAGTTAGATAGAAACGACCGCGGGCGCCAGCCGGCAAGTTTCTCTTTCCGGCTCTTCGCCAGAATCTGTGGGTCAATTGTCGCACGACTGACGGTTCGCCGCAGTTTTCTCAGTGTTTCCAGCGCATTTTTGGCTGAAATGATTTGAGGGTCAGATAGTTCCACAGCTTTTGAGGCCAAAAAATCAGGTGCTGCAGGAATTTTAGTGGCTGATTCCAGTTCCATTCCACTGGACGCGCGTCGCGGTAAGCGAGGCAAAGCGGGCGCCGAAGACCTCCGCTCGGGCTCGACAAAAGGGGCTCGCGGGAACTCTGTTTCAAAG
>QIKY01000263.1 GCA_003233175.1 Planctomycetaceae bacterium
TAGCCCCATCGAGATTAGCCATCAACAGGGCGTCACATTGTCTACGATTCTTGGCTATCTGAATCAGATGGCCGGAGAGGGCGTTATTCGACGCTCGGATATCCTTTTCTCGATTCCGTCGGGCGTACGTCAAAAAGTATTCTCCGTTATGAGTGAGGTTGGCAAGAATCTATATGCCATCCAGCAGGCGTGCGAAGAAAACGGCTGGGGGATTTGCCGGGACGAAATCGAAGTGATTTTGGACTACGAGGATGAGCGGTATACCGTGCATGGATCGGTCTTGAACTCAGAGTAAGGTAACGGATAGGTTCACGTTTTTCAGGAAGGGCGTGTTGGTATAGGAGGAGGCGGCAAAATGTCCGCAATTGAGTTCAAGGACGAGCAAGTCGAGCAGTTGGCATTCGAGCGGTTCCACCACCCGCACCCACGTGTGCAGCGGAAAATGGAGGCGATCTTTCTCAAAGCCAAGGGGCTCTCGCACCGAGAGGTCAGCGAGCTAGTGGGCATCTCGCGGACCACGCTCTGGGGCTGGCTGCGAGATTTTCAAGCCGGCGGTGTCGACGGATTGAAGCGGTGGGAAACGGGCGGTTCGGTCTGCGAGTTGGACGAACACACCGACGCGATCTGCGACCACCTCAACGCGCATCCACCCCACACGATTGCCGAAGCGCGGCAGGCGATCGAAGCGTTGACCGGCGTGCGCCGCAGCGACACACAGGTCCGCCTGTTTCTTCGGCGCGTTGGCTTCTCGCGCCGCAAGACCGGTTCGCTGCCGGCCAAGGCCGACCTCGAGGCGCAGGCCCTCTTCAAAAAAAAGAGCTCGATCCCCGTCTGAAACAGGCGGATGCTGGCAAGCGGCACGTCTTCTTTCTCGACGCGTCGCACTTTGTCTATGGCGCGTTTCTGGGCTACTTGTGGTGTGCGGTGCGGTTGTTTGTTCCTACCGGATCGGGACGGCAGCGGCTCAATGTGCTCGGCGCGGTCGGCTATCGCACGGCGAAGATGATCACCGTGATCAACCGTGGATCGATCGGTGCCGAACAGGTGTGTGAACTTTTGCGCGAGATCAAACGTCGCTGCCGCAAGCCGGTGACCGTGGTGCTCGACAACGCATCGTATCATCGCGCGAAAGTGGTTCGTCAATGCGCCGAGGCGCTCGACATCGAGTTGTTGTTCTTGCCCCCTTACTCGCCGAACCTGAACTTGATCGAACGTGTTTGGAAACTGGTGAAGAAGCTGGCGCTGACCGCCCGCACGCTGCCCGACTTCGACACGTTCGCCGAGTCAATCACCCACACCGTCGACCAACTTGAAACCGAACATCGCCAAGAACTCCTCGGACTGTTATCGCCCAACTTCCAAGACTTTCGTGAAGTTCAATTGTCACCCGCGTGAGGTATATCAGCCCGGCTTATTCACCAGGAACATTTTGGTAATTTGAATCCCACGCGTGGTTCCTGGGGTTTTATGGGTGTAGGAACGTTTTCCATGCACCCCAAGGAGACCACGTCGTGGGTGAAGCTCGAAACGATCAGCCGTGGCTATTTGAGCCCGGGTTTAATCGGGCTGTCAAGGTTCGCGCGACCGACGAGCGGATTACGTCGGACGCCGGGTTGCTGTTGCTCCGCGAAGCCGATCATCGGCTGGGTTTGACCGAACATTTGGCCAGCCAACTGTTCGATCCGCGACGGCCCGACCGGATTCGCTACGAGTTGGTCGAATTGCTGCGCGAGCGGCTATACGGCTTGGCGTTGGGCTACTCGACACAAGACGATGCCGACCGCCTGGCCCATGATCCGGCGATGAAGCTGGCCGTTTGGAATGCACGCGGCGCGACGCCGATCGATGAGCGGCTGGCGAGTCAGCCCACGCAGTCGCGTTTGTTGGACACGCTGAGCGATCACGCGACCAACCGCGCCGCGTTGCGTGACAGCTTGGCCGAATGTTGCGTGCGTCATCTTCGCGCCACCGGCGACGACACGGCGGCGCGCCGCATCACGCTGGACGTCGACAGCTTCCCGATAGAAGTGCATGGCCAACAGCCCGGTGCCGCCTACAACGGCTACTACAAACTGGCGGTCTATCATCCGCTGGTGGCCAGCTACTCGGTTGCCGGCGACTACGACGGCATGCAGGAAGGCCACCGCCTGGGCAACGGTTTCGTGCATGCCATCTTGCGGCAAGGCCAAGTGCACACCGCGCAAGGCGTGCTGCGGTTTTTCAAGGAGGCGCTGCGGCTGGCCGATCCGCTGGCGTATATGATCGACGTGCGAATCGACGCCGGCTACGTTCACGGCGAAGTGCTCGACTGGCTGACCGAGCGAAAGCTCCGTTTTCTTGGGCGAATCAAGACCAATGCGGTGCTCGAAGAACTGGCCGCGCCGCACATTTCACGTCCGACCGGTCGCCCGCCGCGGGAAGGTTATGAAAAGATCGTCGAGTTGGGTCCCTACCAAGCCGAGTCGTGGAAGTATCCGCAGCGGTTGGTGCTGGTGGTCGTCGATCGGCCCGACCCGAAGACGGGTCAGTTGAACCTGCTGCCGAACTACTTCTTCCTGATCGTGGGTTGGAAGCTGCAAGAGTTGAGCGGCGAGGAAGCGCTGACGCACTATCGCCGGCGCGGCACGTTCGAAGATCGCCTCGGCGAGTTCGGGCAGGCGATCGGAGCGCACCTTTCGCACGCCGACTTTCAAGAGAACGAGACGGTGCTGCGGATGGCGATGCTGGCGTTCAATCTGGTTTCGACGTTGCGAATCGAATACGAAGACGCGGCCGGAAGTTGTTTCGATCTGGCCCGTTTTCAACGCGACGTACTCAAGGCCGGTGCGCGGATCACCAAACACGCGCGGCGATTGGTGGTCTACGTGGCGCAGGTCGTGCGCCCCTTCTGGGAAAAACTCGTGGCCTGCCTGCGACGCTGGAAGCTGCCGCCCCGCTTTCCCACGCCCTGCGGACCAACGCGCCGCGACTGGATGCCGCCGCCCCGTCACGCCTTTGCCAGCGAGGTACGAAGGCTGTGAGTCCGCGTGATTGTTGGCGAGGCCTCTTCGACAAAATCACGTCACACGCGCCGGGGAAAGGGGCCGGTGTGCGCCAACAATCGTCCCCTCACGCCGCACCACTCGCCCAACGCCACGCATTTCACGAAACGTGTCTGGTGAATAATCCGGGCTAACAAGCATCGGGACACTTCCTGGTACCATGGC
>QIKY01000172.1 GCA_003233175.1 Planctomycetaceae bacterium
CGAGTAGCGGAAGCCGTCTGGACGTTCGACGCCCTCGGCCGCGTCACGCAGTTCACATCGGCCGATGGAACCGCCACGTATGGCTACGATGCTACGAATCAACTCACCAGCGAAACGTATGTTCCGGCCAGCGGCGCCGCCGTGCCGCCCAACCAAACCCAAGCGTACGACGCCAACGGCAACCGCACGAACACCGGTTACACAACCGGCGCGAACAATCAACTTGCCAATGACGGAACGTTTTCCTATACCTACGACGACGAAGGCAACCGCCTCACCCGCACCAACGACACGACGTCTGAATCCACCGCCTACCAGTGGGATTATCGCAACCGCTTGACGCGGGTGACGGAAAAAGATTCGGTCGGCGCCGTCACGCAAGTCGTCGAATACACGTACGACGTTTTCAATCGCAGAATCGAAAAAGCGGTCGACACAACTTCGCCGTTCGATCTACAAGATGCGGCATTAGAAAGTTACATCTACGATGACGCCAGCGGCGTCTCTTCCGATGCCGGCGGCAATGTCATCCTCGATTTTGTCGACGCCGATGGCCCGGCCGGTCCCGCCTCTTCCACCCTCTCAACCCGCCGCTTGTACGGCAACGCGGTCGATCAAATACTGGCGGAGGAAAACGTCGCCGAACTCATCACCGCTCCTTCTCGCGTACTCTGGAACCTCGTCGATAATCTCGGCACGGTGCGCGACATCGCCCGCAACGATTCCACTCTGGCCACGCATTTCACCTACGACGCCTTCGGCCAAGTCCTCACCGGCGACACATCTCTCACCCGCTACCTTTACACCTCCCGCGAATACGACGCCGCCACTGGTCTCACCTACTACCGCGCCCGCTGGTACGCATCGTCCCTGGGCCGCTTCATCAGCGAAGACCCGCTCTCCTTCGCCGCCGGCGACACGAACATTGTTCGCTATGTGGGGAACGGCCCAACGAACGCAACAGATCCCAGCGGGCTGGATCAGAGATCAATTAACGGCTATCAAGTTAAAAGCATCGGCGGCCATCACGTGGTTCCGTTTCAATTATGGGAGGAAACGGGCTTCGGCGGCGAAGTGTTTGAGATCTGGGATGTTGCGGACGCTCGCGTGATGCAACCTGAATGCACCAACCATACATTTCGTTCACACGGAACTCGCAAGGGCTACACTGGTCGTGTCCGTGAACTCCTGCGCGACGAGCTGAGTGCTTACATCAAGAAGCATGGCAAACGCGGAGGTTTAACGCCTGAGCAGCAGAAAGACTTCGCTCGCAAGTTCAGGCGTAAAATACTGCGAATGCCTAAGAACACTTACATTGGCGGATTTAACAAAGCGGTGGCGACGGGAGGAAACCAAGCGGTGAAGGACTGGTATGACCGCGTCGGACGCAAATATCGGCTCCCCAAGCCGGGCAGTATCGTAGCGGTTCGCGGCATGGTAGCAGGAGGCGGTGGCAAAGTTTTGGGCGCCCTAAACGTGGCAGGCACTATCTCGACCATTCGTGATGGCTGTGACGCGGTTAGGGGGCAATATTCGGTTTACGTTACCTACTACTTTGAGGATGAGGGCGGGACGTATTATTACCAGAGGCTGGGAGGCATCGTTTCTGGAACCGATAAGGTTTACGAGTCAGGCCCACGGGAAGGAGAGCGTGAACCAGCTTTTCGCTTTTGGGCGCAGTTAAAAGTCTGGTATAAACGTAATTTCGACCGACCTACGCTTAGTCCGATAGAGCAATACCTTGAGCAAAATCGATACTACTAGTTCGGAACACACGATCCAGAGTTTCTCGACTCCATACGGCGACCAACCTAACGCCTCTTGGTAGCCTACGGACGGTATATGATATATGCTATCTAGGCGATGGCGAAAACATTTCCACGTCATGCAGGTTATCAGTATGTCGCTTCAGCCATATTGTTTTCAGAACTGGGCCCCACGGCGTCACAACACAGCAAGGCGATTGATGATATGGATCGTAGTTGGCAGCACATGTGTTGGTTGCGTTCCACTCGACATGAAGACGCAAACTGCCACTGCCCGTACAATAGGAGTGTCGCATATGGACCGTTTGCCCGTCCCATGCATCGTTATTGATCAGGATCGCCGCGACGCCATTCTTGACGCGCCATATCGCGTCTCGACTGATGCGGCATCTAAGGAACGATTTTGCGATGAATGGGATCGGCTGTTCACGGAAATAGCCGATAATCTCGCCGCGCGTTGGACACGCGATGAGACCGGTGAAGGCGATTTTTTCATGGTGATCGAAGGTTCTATTGACAGTTTGTTGTGCGTCGAAATCGCGAACAGAGATATGCTCGACGAATCGTTGCTCGAAGTAGTACACGACGCAGTTGCAAACTGCGAAGGATGTTTTACAGTTGATCTATGTGACGCCTGGGGATTTATGAAGACTGAAAACGGTGAAGACTATCCGCATTTCAACATATTCGTTCAGCGAAAGCGGATACTTATCTATTCCGAATCTGATGAGCTCTTGCGAAAAATGGGTGTGACTCCTCAGAGTGACATGGAAGAGTAGCCAAGGACATTTCTAAGGGGTCAGGGAAAGCGCCGGGATAAACCGCGTGTGGTCAAAAAACTGAGCAGATCTAAGGGCGTGTGGTCAAAAAACTGAAACTAGGCGAAAGTTTGGCGGAATCTGGTGTTAGACGACCTTGATTGGCGAAATGTCGGCCGAGGTTTGTTTCCGGCTGGGACGCGCAAGGCTGCGGTAGGTTCAAGAGGGCGTCGAATGCGGGGGCGGCGCGTATTGCGTGCGCAGTTGCTGCGGCGATTTGTGCGAAAAGTGAAATGGCGAGAAGTGATCTGCTACGCCGCATCGCGGTAGTAGTATTTTAGTATTCCGCCAAGCCGTTCGCGGCATTTGATCTGGCCGGCGACTTGCCCGACTTCGTCGCCCGGGTCGATGATCTTGTTGTCCAAGCCCTGATGATTTCTTTCTCCGTGATAATGGGCGAGGAATTGTCTGACGGCGTTTCGCAACGAGTTCTCGCCAAAGAAAATCATCCGAGAAAGGCTCTCGTCTTTCAGGCTTTTCATGAACCGTTCCAAATACGAATTCAAATTGGGGCTTCGGCGGGGTGGCACTGTTACCGTTACATTTGCGATGTATTTTGTGTGCCACTGGCTTCGCCAGTGTGGGTACAGGCCTGAGGCGGATATTG
>QIKY01000210.1 GCA_003233175.1 Planctomycetaceae bacterium
GGCATTGACCCCGAGAAAATAAAATCCATCCCGCCAAAAAACCCGATATGATAAACTCAAACCACCAAACCTGGCGCTGTCCAGCTAAGCGTGCGTAAAAAAACGCTGGCGCGCACTCCAGCGGCGCGGGAGCGTCTACCTTCCGTGGAACACCGATGTTATTCTTGATTTCCTCATGACAAAAACAAACCTTGCGAATATCCGAATTTCTCTGGGCCGGGTTGGGCCGATGGCGGCGCAGGTGTTTGCGTCGGCGTCGTTGCCGGAGAATCTCGAAACGGCGGCGCGGCTGTCGGGAGAAGTGGCGCGGCTGTCGGGAAACATTGAAGGGCCGTTTTCCAAATTCGCGGCCACGCTGCCAACCACTTTTCCTTGGCGTGACATGGGCGCCGGGCCCACGGTATTGGCCAGCGCCACGATCATCGACCCCGTGTATTGGACGATGCAAACGCCGGCGCTGTACCGCGTTCGCCTAACACTGCACGCCGGCCCGCAAGACGCAAGTCCGCCGCCCGCCAGCGAACTCTGTTGCGAATACGGCATTCGGCCGTTGCGGGCGACAGCCAACAGTTTTTTTCTCGACGGCCAACGTTGGGTGCTGCGCGGCGTCCAACAAAACCTTGTTTCGGCAAATGATCTGCCTTCCTGGCGCGACGCCTGCGCAGCCATGTTGGTCGACAACCCGACCGACGCGCTGTGCCTCGAAGCCTCGCGCGAAGGCGTGCTGATCGTCGCCCGGCTCTCCGCCAACCGCCCCGACCTGCTTTCCCGGGCGGAGGAACTCGCGCAATTTGCAGCCGTCGGCTTTGTTGTGGTCGACCGCCAACCGCCCGACCCCGCCGCATTGCGCCAAGCCGCCAGCGGCGTTCTGCTAGGTCAAATGTTCGCTCCTGGAGAAACGGTTCAACCCGCACAGTGGCGCGATGCAGCCTTCGTACAGGTCGAAAACACCGCCGCGCCGCCGGAAAGCCTGCGGCGGGCGGAATGCCCGGTCGTCGCGGTCAGGACGTCATCAGGATATGATGAACTAGCGCCCGCCCGCGCGGCCTGCGATCATCTCCAAGCCAGCTTGGCGCCCAGCCACGATCTGGCCGGATACCTGATCGACGGCCAATAAACTCCACGCGGTTAGCATTGGCTTTCACTCGCCCAGCAACGAAAGTGATCTGTGAACACCGAACCATCGCTCGAACGTTACGTCCGCCAGATGCGTTATCCGCCGTTGGGCGAACAAGGGCAGCGGCGGTTGTTGGAGAGTCGTGTTTTGATCTGCGGCTGCGGCGCGCTCGGTTCCGTGATCGCCAACACATTGGCGCGTTCGGGCGTGGGGCGTTTAAGGATTGTCGACCGAGATTTTCTCGAACTCAACAATCTGCAACGCCAAGTGTTGTACGATGAGGCCGATGTCGCGGAGGGCGTTCCCAAGGCGGTTGCCGCCGGGCGCCGGCTCAAGCAAATCAATTCCGAAATTGAAATCGAGGCGATTGTCGCCGATGTCAACGCGGAGAATATCGTTGGTCTGCTGCAAGATGTCGACATGGTGCTCGACGGGGCCGACAATTTTGAAGTTCGTTTTCTGCTCAACGACGCCTGTTTGAAGTTCGGCATCCCCTGGGTGTACGGAGGTTGTATCGGGGCGGAAGGCCAGAGCATGACCATCATTCCCGGCGAGACGCCCTGCCTGCGTTGCCTGATGCGCGACGCCCCGCCGCCCGGCTCTTCGCCCACCTGCGATTCCGCCGGCATACTGGCGCCGATTATCAATATCATCGCTTCGCTGGAAGCCAACGAAGCGCTCAAAATTCTCAGTGGGCATCCCGAAGCGATCAGCCGCGATTTGACGGTTTTTGACATCTGGGATAACCGCATTCGCCAGGTGCGGCTCGACGGCCTGAAAGATTCCGGCGATTGCCCCGCCTGCCACCAACAGGAATATCCCTGGCTCGACGGCAAGCGCGGCAGCCACGCCGCCGTGCTGTGTGGACGCAACGCCGTGCAACTCAGTTTCCCGAAGCAAGAGCCTATATCGCTCGACGCCCTGGCGAAAAAACTTTCCGGTTTGGGGCGCGTGTCGAACAACCAATACCTGCTTCGTTTTGAAGTCGATGGTTTCCAACTCACCGTGTTCCCCGACGGCCGCGCGATCGTCAAGGGCACGGAGGAAGAGTCGGAAGCGCGCACCGTGTACGCGAAATACATCGGGGCCTGATGCATCGGCTTGTCTAAAAGCCCGGCATTTTCAAAATGCCGGGCTTTTTTCGTGGAGCAACACGGGAAGCTATTATTACTCCCTTTCTCGCCGGGGCTTCCTGTATCGAAGGGCTCAAAATAGTAGAAATGCTCTCGGTTTTCCTCTATCACTCGCCCGAAGCCGAATCACAATGAAAGGTAGGGATGATATGTCGGCACAAGTACGTGAACCACCATGCTTAACTTCTGAGGGCTATCGGAATGTCTACACCACTCGAACATCCTCCCGGTCCTCGCAACTTGCTGCGTTGGTGCGGCCTGACGGTTCGCCATGTGTTAATGCTGTGGTGGCGGCCGATTGAGTTTGTTGTTTCCGTGGCCAGGCGGTACGGAGATCTTAGTTCGTTTCTGATATTGCGAAGGCGCATCTATATTGTCAATCATCCTGATTTAATTCACGATGTGCTGATTCGCCAGCGGGAAAACTACGGCAAGGCCGAGTGGATATTACGGATTCTTCGTCAAGTGGTGGGCGATGGCCTGCTGGCAAGCTCCGGCCCGGGGTGGCTGCGGCAACGAAGGCTGATCCAGCAGGTGTTTCGCCACAACACGATGGAGCGTTACGCGCAAATCGCGGTGTCTAAAACCGAGGGCTACATTGATCGGTGGCGGAATGAGAACAAGCTCGATCTGGCGGGCGTTATGTCGTCGCTCACGATGGAGATCTCGATTCAATCGACGTTGGGAATCGCCGCCGAGGCGAACGCGCCGCAACTGGCTCGGGCGATCCAACGCGGCGCCGATATTCTGACTTCGGAAATGGAGAACCCGCTGCGGGCGCCCGAGTGGCTGCCGCTTCCCAGTAAGTTTGAAAAACGCCGCGTCGTCAAGGCGATCGACCAGTATGTTTGGAAGGCCATCGAGCAGACTCGGAAAAATCCAGACGCCGATCCCCATTGCCTGCTGGCGTTGTTGTTGGCGGT
>QIKY01000006.1 GCA_003233175.1 Planctomycetaceae bacterium
GGTTTATCCCGCAAACGGTTGATAACATCACCCGTTACTCCATGGGCGTTCGCAACGACCAGCGGTCGGTCACACTGCCCTAATTCGGCATTGCCAACGTAACGGCTCTTTCAGGGAGATGCTCGCAAGCCGGGCGTCTCCCTGTTTTTTTACCGTTCACGGGTTTGGAACTATCGGACAGATTGCTATCGCATTTCCACATGCCTTCGGCGGAAGTCCTGATATTGCCCGGCGGTTTCCAGGTGACTATTTCAACGCAGAGAACGCAAAGAGGCAGAGGCCCGCAGAGGAAAATTTCCAGTCGTCCCGTGACAAGGTGGCGATGTTATACTTTATGCGGCTGAAAATGTGACATTTGCACTAGCATGATGCAATTGTGTCAAACCTTACCGTGCGGAGTATATTGAATTGCACAGCCGAAGAGTATCGCCGAGATTTGCTTTTATTTCATTTCGTCTCCGCGGCCCTCTGCCTCTTTGCGGCCTCTGCGTTTCCCTTCTTCGCAACCGGTAATGGGTTATTTGCCATCGGATAGATTGTTGTCGCAATTTCCCTCGCCACGGTGAACGGCTACTGTTTTTTTACCTCAATCGGACTTTATGAATCTCAGCATCGCGGCGAGACGTTCATTCCCAATGACTTTTCTCCTTTCCAGCCGCATCGTATTCACCTCCCTTTTTTTTCTTGCAGCCCTGTTTTGCCTTGGCTGCAACGGTTCGGCTTCTCAACCGCCCGTGGCGAAAGCGCCAGAAGCGGAAGTGAAAGCGCCGGCGCCCTTTGTGTTTTCTCCCGTTGCGCCAAAGCCCAGTCGGGCCACGGCGCCGGTCGCCACGATTCATTTCTCGGAGGTAAGTCGCGAGGTGGGTGTCGAGCATACCTACGAGAACGGCGAGCAGGGTGAATCGATCATGGTCGAGACGCTCGGCGGCGGCGGCGGCTGGCTCGATTTTGATCGCGATGGACGCTGGGACCTGCTGCTCAACCAAGGCGGCGATCCCACCAAGCCGGCCGATTCGTCGCAGCCGCCAGACGCCTTGTATCGGAATCTTGGCGAAGCCGGCTTTCAAGAGGTTTCGGCCGCCGCGAGATTCAACGAGTATGGCTACGGGCAGGGCGTCGCGGTGGGCGACTATGATAACGACGGCTTCGACGATCTGTATATTACGAACGTTGGCGCGAACACGCTGTGGCGCAATTTGGGGGATGGCACGTTCGAGGAAGTCGGCAAGGTTGCCAGAGTGGCGGACCCCCGCTGGAGTAGCTCGGCGGCTTGGGGCGACCTCGACCTCGATGGCGACCTCGACCTCTACGTCTGTAACTATTTGGTTTACGATCCCCACAACCCCATGGAGTGCGTCACCAAAAAAGGGGAACATCGTATTTGTCACCCTCGGGATCTCGATCCTTGGGCCGATGCGTGCTTTATCAATCAGGGCGACGGCGAGTTCACGCAGGAAGATCGTCAGCGCGGCTTGTTTGGCGAGGGCAACAAGGGGCTGGGTGTTGTGATCGCCGACTTCAACAACGACCGCCTGCCCGATATCTACGTGGCCAACGATACGACCGCCAACTTTCTCTTCCAGAACCGAGGCGACGCGCAGTTCGAGGAAACGGCGTATCTTTCAGGCTGCGCGGTGAATCGGCATGGCTCTTACCAAGCGAGCATGGGCTTGGGCGTCGCCGACGTCGACAACAACGGTTTTCTTGATATCTATGTCACGCACTTTTATCAAGAGTCGAACACGCTGTACCAAAACTTGGGCGCACAGGGCTTTCAAGATAACACCGCCATCGCCGGACTCCACGCCCTGACCATGCCGTACCTGGGTTTTGGCGTCGTGATTTCCGATTTCAATCAAGACGGCTTTCAAGACATTTTCGTGACCAACGGCCATATCGAGAATTACCCCGGCAATCCGTTGCGGAAAATGCTTCCTCAGGTTCTCGCCTTCAACGGCAGCGTCTGGCAAGACGCCGGGGCTTTCAGCGGCGATTTTTTCGGGGAAAAACACGCGGGGCGAGGGGTTGCGTGGTGCGATTTCGACAACGATGGCGATGCCGATCTCGCGGTGATTCATCAACAGGAGCCGGCGGCAATTCTCCGCAACGATTCCCAGCGAGGGCATTGGCTCAAATTCCAATTTCGCGGCCGAAGCAGCAACCGCCGCGGCATTGGCGCGCGTGTGATCGTTCGCATCGGCGAAAAACAATGGATGCAGGAACTCGTGGGAGGAGGCGGTTATGCTTCCAGCCGGCAGCCGGCGCTCATCTTCGGCTTTGGCGATTTACATGGGCCGTGTAATATCGAAGTGCTCTGGCCCAACGGAAAGACCCAGCACCTGTCGGATGTCGCCTTGGACCAAGAACTGTTTCTTGACGAACCCCGGTCGGAATAACCAACCTGCCGGAGTTCGCCTGTTGGCGTATTTTTCCCGCCACGCGCTACGCCCTCACTCCAGCCGTACACTGCGGAATCTTTTACCCAAACCGTACTCTCATAACCCGTGGTGCAAAAAATGGGGGCGTTCCAATTCGACTGTCCCACTTGCCTTTTTCGCCACTCGATTTTGTGCTGGCCCTTGAGGGCAGCCACATCATGCGGTCCAAAATCGCCTATCTGCGACCTTCGAATGAGCATGCCGCCCGCAATATCGTGTACAGTTGAACATACAAATCACGAGGTGCGCTTCGCCGTTGTCTCTGCGGTCTGTCTGGCGGCGCCTCATTTTGATTGGGCGCTTTGCGCCCGATGGCCGATGAAGTAGACTTACAGCAGTCGCCGGGGAGTTGGGACGTAGTTTCACGCCGCCCGCCGTTTTTCACGCCGTGATGAAATCAGCAGGGCGCCGCCTCCTTCCCTCGTCTACGAGGAAACCGGTTGGCGAAAACAGTTGCGTTTTCCCAACCTCTTTCACTGAAACCAGATGGTCAGGTAGCTCAGTTGGTAGAGCATCGGACTGAAAATCCGAGTGTCGGCGGTTCGAACCCGCCCCTGACCACTTCACTAAACCCTGCCTCAGAAATGAGTGTAACTACTCAGCGGCGATGATAAACGCCGGCAGGATGGGCGATTTCTCGAAGGCGGATTGGATTCCTTCGAGGATGTTCAGGTCATTTTTTCGCAGGGTCGAGATATAGCCGCGTATTCGCGCGAAGAAATCACCACCGT
>QIKY01000029.1 GCA_003233175.1 Planctomycetaceae bacterium
CGTGTACTCCCGAAGGAGCCTTACCGCTCGACTTGCATGCCTAATCCACGCCGCCAACGTTCATTCTGAGCCAGGATCAAACCCTTCAATTAATGTTCACTTCATCAAGAGAAGCTCGAAAGCCCCTCTCGATTTAATAGCCACTAATAATTAGTTTGAAACTAGTTCTGTCTCCTCGGTAAGGAGACTAGCCTAGATCGCACAATCTTGTGCTGGCTTCAATTAAAATTGACAGGAAAGTCACTACTAAATTGTCAAAGATCAACTTGACCCCGACGCGAACGCCGTGCTCAAGAGGTTCGTTACTATATCCGTTCACGCTGGGGTGTCAACGGCTGCTGGGTATTTATCGGAAGTTTTTCTCCAAGACCTTAAAAACAAGTCTAAAAACGCGAAACAAAATCCAAATTGAGCCGCCGGGCGGGCCCGTTTCCCCAAGATTTCACAAGAAACAACAGGGCGGGGAAGCTACGAGGGGGCCGATTCAGCAGGACGTTGAGTTTCGGCGTGCTGGAGCAAGGAGCGTTCGACAAATCGGAGGCAGGACTTGTCCAATTTGTATTCTGCGCAATCGCGTTATGGGATTCTTACCAAGCCGGAGGCTTGGCAGCCATTAGCCGGCGGCATGAGCGTAACGATGCCACATACGCATCAACGTAAGGTTTTTTCACTCGCTGGCGTTTCATCGATACATCAGATTATCAGCGAGCGAGTTTGCTTGCCGCTCATCGCCGCTTGTGATATCACCCTGCAAAACAAGCATCTTTCGGGGCAACCGGTGTAAAACACCAGCACTTTCCAAACGCTCGGCCAAACCATGCAATCAATAAACCACTAGGGCGCCGATGTTTTTTAGGGCGTCTTTTTCTCTGTGCCCTCTGGTGCGTCAGGTTAAGCCTGGCTGGTCTTTTCAATTGATAAGGTATTGAACATGGTAAGTGCTCGTTCGCCATGAAGCGGAGTGGGCGGCGGCGAGAGTAATTTCGACGTCGAAGCCCCATGAGAGGAAGGCTGCCTGCTTTCTTTTGCCGCGTGCGAAGGGCGTCGGTCCGAAGCTCCCAACTTCTTTTGACGAACCCACTTCTAGCCGGTTGTCGTTGCGTTCCTCGGCGTGGCCAGCGAAAAAGAACTGCTGACACATCTGATGAAGTTAAAACGCGAGGAGCACGAAGCGTCGAAAAAAACTGCAGTAACTTCCTCAGACGCATCTTCGTCTTGCGTCGCGCGTTGCTTGCTGCAGCGCGAAGATCGTGACTCAAGCATCTGTCGTAGCGGGGAGTCTGTCTGCCGGCCAACTCGGCAGCCACTTCTTTATCACTTCTCCCTGCGAACGCCCCAGCTCACACCCCAAGCGAACCCCGTACCGAACAGTATTGGAACTGTTCCCTAGCTCCATCGCTCCACGCACTTGCCGCCGCCTTCGCGTTTCAAGGACGGTTTAACGATGGGCCGAAGGCGTCGGCGCGTGACAAAACGCAGCGTTTCCGGCTTGCTGTTCAACGACGATCGAAAGAGCCGTACGGTTTTTTATTGTCGTCTTTCGCTACTTTCGCAGAGCGAAAGGCGACGCTAATGGTTCGAACGCTCCCAAGCAGTCTGTCGAAAAAAACTTTCGAAAAAGTTGGCGGGTCGGCTTGACCTTACACCTAGGTACAGCCTCGATAATAGAGGTAGATCGGTGGTTCGGCACGTCAATTCAAGCTGTCGCACCACTGATCAAGCTGTCGTACCACTGATCAAGCTGTCGCACCACTGAACAACTCGCGCAGGAGCCGTTTTTCCGATGACCACCGAAACGACCTCGCCACACCGGGTTTGTTGCCCGGCTTGCGAGCAGAAGGGTAAACGCGTCAGCCCGATCACGCTGCGGGCGTTGCTCAAAGAGGAGCAGGCAAGCGGCCTCGCCGGCGGAGAGCCTGCTGGTTGCACCGCCGATCGCGATACCGGCTGGCGTTTTTGTGAATCACAAGATTGCGACGTGGTGTATTTTTCCGAAGATGGCCGCACGAAGTTCACGAAGTCGGCGCTCAAGGTTGCGGTGGGCGTCAAGGAAACGAATGGCGAACGTATGCTCTGCTACTGCTTCGGCCATTCCATCGCCAGCATCAAGGACGAACTTCGCGCCACGGGTCGCTCCGCCGCCTTGGAAGACATCCAGACCAAAATGAAAGACCCCGGCTGCCGGTGCATAACGGAAAACCCTTCCGGCTCCTGTTGTTTGGGAAGCGTGGGCAAGGGAATCAGAATTGCTCGCGAGGAATTGGGGATGAACCGCTCAGAAACAAAAACACGCTCGAGGCGCGGCGGTTTGTCAGCGGGCAAAGGCGAGAGCATCGCCAAGATAGGCACGGTCGTTTCGGCCATCATGGCGTCGGCGTGTTGCTGGTTGCCGCTGGTGCTGTTGGCCGTGGGAATTTCCGGCGCCGGGATTGCCTCCACGCTGGAAGCGTATCGCCCGCTGTTGATCGTGGTCACGTTCAGCTTTCTCGGAGCGGCCTTTTTCTTGGCGTATCGTCCCCGGAACATTGCCGCCGCCAACGGGATTGGTTGCTGTGCGACTGTGCCCGGCGGCGATCAAAATTGTTGTGTGCCGGCGAGCAAGAGGCGGTTCAATATGCCGGCGTTCAACAAGGCCATGCTCTGGGTGGTGACCGTGATGGCTATCGCCTTCTTATTCTTTCCGAGTTATGTCGGGGCGTTTCTCGGCGGCGGCAATGGGAAATTAGTCACCAAGAACATGAACCGCGCCGTTTTCAAAATTGAAGGCATGACCTGCGAGGGCTGTTCGGCGCTGGTCGCCAAGGCGATTGAGGCGGCGCCCGGCGTGTTGGCTGTCGAGGTGAACTACAAAAAGGGCGAAGCGGTTGTCGGTGCGGAAATCGGTTACCCGATTCCCCAGAACCCTATTTTAGCGGCGCTCAAGGAAGCGGGATACCGCGGCCAAATCGTGGCCGACTCCGTGCGACAGGGATCGCTGTCCGAGCCAACGCCCAAACCGGAGTTGTAACCGTTCACGAGTTTTGAACCGCCGGCTAGCTGGACAGCGCCATGTTGACTGTGGCTGGCATCGTTAAATCGTGATCTGGATTGACTTTATCGACCTTGACTTGCGGATGAAAAA
>QIKY01000072.1 GCA_003233175.1 Planctomycetaceae bacterium
TTGGTTCGTTGCAGAGTCGCGTTACTCACGCCCGACAAGCGGATGATCTGTACTTCGCGGCTCTGCTTCCCGCAGCTTTTTAATGATCTGTCCCGGCTTGTGCTTCTTGCTCTTCATCGAAAGTCCTTCTGCCCATTCGGGCGGTTAGACTCTCATAACATATGGATCAACTTTTGGGGAACACGCCACTCGCCCCTTTGCTGGCTTGTTGCGCCGAGCGATTTCCGGTGAGCGGAACGTTCGACGCCACTCAGGCGGAGCCACTTTCGGCCAAGCGGGCGTGCAGGAATGAGGCGCAGCGTTCCATCGCCACTTGGGGGATGGCGTGCGGGCCATCGAAGGCCGTGAATTCCACGTTCGCGCCGCAGGCGGTGAGCATTTCGCACAGCCATTGGGCCGCTTGGAAGGGCAGCAGCGGGTCGAGGCGTCCATGTGTTTGCAGCACTTTCAGACCGCCGCGCGCTGCCGCCAAGGAACGCCACTCCGCTTCGTTGAGCAGCGTCCCGGAAAAAACACACAGCCCGGCTGGCGATTCCGGCAAACGCAAGGCGAGGTCGGTGGCGATCATCGCGCCTTGTGAAAATCCTCCCAATACGGTTTCGGCGTTTCCCAAACCGGCATCCTCTTGAGCGGCTTGCAGGGCGAGGGCGAGTTTTTCTCTGGCCGCAGGCAGTTCGGCCGGCTGGTCGTTGCGAAGATCGCGGAAGCGTCCTTGCTCGACAGCCGCCGCCAACTGCTCCACATCGAGCGGCCACCAGGCGCGTCCGCCGAACATTCCCATGGCGTCGAGCGAAAGCGGGGCGGCCGGAAACATAAACCGAATACCCTCGGCAAGTTGCGGTCGCAACTGAAAAAGAGCCGGTCCGAGAGGGTCGAGGTCGTCGCCCGGCGCGCCGAAGCCGTGGCAAAGCACCGTGAGTAGTTTGGGGGCGACGCCCGGCGGGAGCATGTCGAACGTGCGGCAATCGAGCCCACCCCATTGATGAGACGACCAATTTCCGGCCAGCGACATAACGACGTTTCTCCTGGTAAAATGAAATGTGTGCGAAACTTGAACCTAGCGGTTGGTGGCGAAGTTGTCGATATACGGGAATGTTGGCGGCGCGCCAGCTTTATTTCGCCCAACTTGGCCGAATCGCCCAATGACCTCAAAAAACAAGGCCAGTCAAACCCGCCTCCTTAATGCCGGCGGCCGAGCGGAGGCCGGCTATTGGAGCGAATCGACGCGGCCCCTGACATGCCTGGTGTTTGTCAGCCCGTTGCTCGTGATTTACGAAGCGGCGCTGGTGGCGTTGGGCCCCGCCGCAGTTCGCAATGGCGCCGAAGCATGGCTGCGGTCGCTGCTGGAATACGCAGGGTTCAGTCAGTACTTGCTGCTGCCGGCGCTGACCTGCTTCTTGCTGCTGGGCATGCACCATATCGGGCGCCACCCTTGGCGACTGAAGATGTCCTGCCTGATGTTGATGGGACTGGAATGTATTTTCTACGCCGCGTTGCTGTTGCTGCTGGCCCGCTGGCAGGGCGCTCTGTTGACCGAATGGCGTCCAACCGCGGTGCTCGCCGCTTTTGACACAGCCGCGCCCGCCGCTGTAGAAACCGGAAGCAGCGGCGGCGCCCGCTTGGCGGGCTTCCTCGGCGCCGGGCTGTACGAAGAATTATTGTTTCGTCTGATGTTATTGCCCGCCTTGGCTGCCTTGGCGAAAGCGGCGGGCGCCTCGAACGCGGTGAGTTTGGCCGTGGCGGTGGTTGTCGGCAGCGTGCTTTTCTCACTCGCGCATTACGACTTCGCGACCTCTGGTGGTGAACCGTTCGACTGGGGCACTTTCGTGTTTCGCTTCTCGGCGGGCGTTTGTTTTTCCCTGTTATATGTATACCGAGGATTCGGCGTGGCGGCGGGCGCCCATGCGGCGTACGACGTTTTGGTGGTCTCGGTTTGACGCCCCGCGCGACGCCCTCACTCCCATTCTCCGCCTCCGCAACGTCGCGAATGCCCGGCGCGAACGGTTTGTTGCACGTTGGTGATTGATTTGGTTTTTCCGCATTGCGTGAAATATCTTCGGGCTCCCGCTCGGAAATGGCCGGCCGCCGTGCGCTGTTGTTTATACGCAAATGCACAGAGACAACGTACGATGGCCTTCCAAGGCCGTCGGTCTGCTCCCGGAATATCCTGTTTCAACGGCCTTGGAAGGCCATCGTGCAATATAGATGTCAACAACAGCGTCGTGCGGCATTAAGTAAAGATGGGTAGCTTGGTTAATTTAGGTCATTTTTTGCACTTTCAAAAAAAGCGGAAATTCTGCGGCAATAGTGGAGACTGCGTTGACATATGCGTTCAGTTCGTTAAGATTCTTAACTGTGCGGCGGAGCGGCCCGAACCTTTCGAGTCGGGCAACGCCGCGAGAACATTTTTTTTTGAGGAAGTTGGAAGCATAATGGCAGAAGGCACGATCAAGCGGTTGACGGACAAGGGTTTCGGATTTATCGACACCGGAACAGGACAAGACATGTTCTTTCATTCGTCGAATGTTGAAGGTTGCAGTTACGATGAACTCCGTGAAGGCCAACGTGTGTCCTTCACCGAGGGACGCGGCCCCAAAGGCCCGCGAGCAGAGAACGTCACCGTGCTCTGAGTAGTTTCAGGTTGAATTCAAGAAGGGGTCGGCGAATTTCGTCGGCCCCTTTTTTGTTTCTTGCTTGAATCCATCACGGGCAACGCCGCGCAGCCGTGATTCCTTACAGGGCCCGATTCGACTTCCAACGCCATCGAATCGGCGGGCAGCGTGATCCGCAAGCTGGCTCGCAACCGCAAGATTTTTTTGTAACCATTCATCTTATTTTCCGCACGTCTGGGTTTCATTTTCTTCGAGTTTCTTTTGGGTTGCGACCTGAGGGTTTGCCGATGCCATGAGAAATGTAGGGCATCGGCAGTGTCCGCTGGGCAATTTTTTTTTGCTGGGTCAGCCGTTTCGCGACTTACGAAAAACGCCATTGACGTAAATCGTGCGTCGCTCAACTTACGTCAATGGCCGTCGACGTAAGTGGTTTTTGCTCTTTCGATATCGACAGCCGGACAGTTTGGCCGCAGTCATCGCGTTGCTA
>QIKY01000279.1 GCA_003233175.1 Planctomycetaceae bacterium
AACCCTGGGATAGCCCCGAAAATTTACGCGTGACAAAATCCATGCCCGATGTATTCGCCTGCCCGCACAACCCCGCCACCAGGAAAAACTCGGAAACCAATTATATGGTCGTGGTGGGAACAAAAACGATGTTTCCCGGCGACCAATCGGTTTCATTCGTGGATATTACCGACGGGCTCGCCGAAACCATTATGGTCGTCGAGACAACCGCCGCCGGCGTCACCTGGACCAAACCCGAAGACCTCGATTTCAACAAAATGTCGTTCTCGGCGAACACCGGTTCAACAGCCGATATGGGAAGCCCTCATGCGCCGAATGGCGCGCATGTCTTATTCGCCGATGGCACGGCCGTATACTTGACCGATGACATCGGCGCCCAGGCTGTGAGAGAGATGCTCACCATCGATGGCGACGAAGCCATCGAGCCGCGCATTTTTGATGAATTTTGAAAAGTGGCGTGCTCCCCAAAAGTCGCTCTATAATTGATCTGCGTGGAATGCCATTCGCCGTTTGGCCGCCAGCTTGATCTCGCTTCGATGAAAAAGGGAAAGTGCGTTGGCCAATACTCGCTCTCTGTTGCTCTGGCCGACATCGTCTACAAAACCATTGCGTTCATTGTATTGACGCCGCTGGTGGAATTATTTTTTTCCGTTGTTCTGAGTGTATCTGGCAACGAAGTACTGGCTGATCAAGACATTCTGTTTTTCTTTCTCGGCCCGGCGGGCTGGCTCTGCTCGATTACGGTTGGCGCCCTATGGCTGGGAATTGTCGCGCTCGAACAGTCTGCGGAATCATCTGCGCCGCGCGAGGACGACAGCCGCTTGGAATCGTGGGGGCTTTGAAGTTCGCCACCGCCAACGCTTGGCCGGTGCTGCGGGTCGCGGGGCGGCTGATAGCGTTCACGTTGCTGACGATCGCGCCGTTTCGGCTTGGTCTATTTCGCGCTGCTCACGGAATACGACATCAACTACTACCTGAAAGAAAAGCCGCCCGAATTTTTAGCGGCCCTCGGCATCGGCGGCGTCATCGTCGCGACGCTTCTCGCCCTGCTACTGCGGTTGTTTACCGGCTGGTGCTTCGCGCTGCCGCTGGTGTTGTTCGAAAACATCAGCCCGTCCAACGCGCTTAGAGTGAGCCGGGAAAGAGCCCACGGGCAGCGCACAAGTTTGTTGTTGTGGATCGTGGGTTGGTTTGTGGCCACGCTGGTTTTATCTCTGCTGGCGTCGGCTGCTGTTGTGGCCTTGGGGCGGCTGCTCGTTCCCAACGCGACCGGTTCGCTCAAGTTGCTGGTGCTCGCTATCGGTGCGACTCTGTTTTTTTGGGCCGTTGTCAACCTAGCGGTGAATCTTGTTAGTTCGACGACTTTCGCGGCGATCCTGTTTAATCTCTACCGCCAACTGGGCAGTGAGGGGAATATCGATTCCTCGCGGCTGAGCATGGCGGAAGAAATTGGAAATGCCGCCGGTTTTCAAATGACGCGAACCCGACTGCTCGCCGCCGGCGTGGTGGGAGTGGTGGTTGTGATCGGCGCCGGCGGTTACGTCATACAACGTGTGCGCCTGGAAGACAAGGTCGCCGTGACGGCGCATCGCGGGTCGTCAAAAGCGGCGCCGGAAAATACCATGGCCGCCATCAAAAAAGCCATCGAAGACGGGGCCGACTGGGTCGAAATCGATATCCAGGAAACGGCCGACGGAGAAGTTGTCGTCTTCCACGATAGCGACTTCATGAAGCTGGCGGGCGTGCATCTGAAAATCTGGGACGCCACCATGGCCGACTTGAAAGAGATCGATATTGGAAGTTGGTTCGCGCCGCGGTTCGCCGATCAGCGAGTTCCCACGCTGGGCGAAGTGCTTGAAGAATGCAAGGGAAAAGTCGGCGTGAACATCGAATTGAAGTATTACGGCCACGACCAGCAACTGGAGCAGCGAACCGTGGCGATTGTCGAATCGCACGGCATGGCGTCGGAGGTTGTGTTCATGTCGTTGAAGATTGACGCCGTAAAGAAAATGAAAACGATTCGCCCCCGCTGGACCGTCGGGCTGCTGATGTCGGTCGCGGCGGGGAATTTGAAGAAAGTCGACGCCGATTTTCTGGCCGTCAACGCGAATTTCGCTGATCGGAGTTTCATTCGCGCCGCACACGCGCGCGGCAGGCAGGTTCATGTCTGGACCGTGAACGACGCTCCCACGATGTCGACCATGATCGGCCGCGGCGCCGACAACCTGATCACCGACAAGCCGGCCTTGGCCCGGTCGGTGATCGCACAACGAGCCCAGATGACTCCCGTGGAGCGGTTGTTGTTGGAGTTGGCGGGAATTCTCGGCGTGCCGCCCGAGATCGGCGAACCATGAAACGGCTTGGCTAAAACTCCTTGTCCGCCGCCGCCTGGGGACTTGCCACGATAGTGACGGGGCAGCCATCGGGCAGGCCGTAGCCTCCCTCCGTGGCGACCGTGTCGCCGGGGGAAAGCCCCTTGAGGATCTCGACCAATTCGCTGGTCTCGCTGCCGGTTTCCACTTCGACTTCACGGGCCTTGCCATCGCGAATGACCGTCACGACCGGCGAGCCGGAATGGTCGCCAACAGCTTCCAGCGGCACGGCCAGCACATCGGCGATGGCTGGGAGCCAGACGTGCGCCTGGCAACTCAACCCCGGTCGCAACACGCCGCTTTCGTTCTTGACCGACGCAAACACGACCACATTGCCGGTCAACGGATCGGCTTGCCCGCTAATTCGCGTTACTTGGCCACGCAAAATACGGCCGGGCAGGGAGGCCAGTCGAATTTCAACCGCCGCGCCCTTGCGAACTTTTCCAAAATCTCGGCTGGGAATACGCAGTTGCACGAACACCTCCGATAAGTCCATGACGGTGGCCAAGGGAACGGCGCGGTCGAAGAATTGCCCGCGCCGCGCCAGCAGTTGAACAACGACGCCGTCGATCGGGCTGGTGATCGAACACCATTCGAGATTGAGCTGCGCTTGTTCGAGGTCAGCTTTCGCGGCGTCGAGCAAGCCTTGGGATTCGTCGATCATTTCCGGCCTCGTACCGGCCTTGAGCAATTTGACGCGTTCTTCCGCCGACGCGCCAGCGGCTTCCGCCGAGGTGAGCGCCTTGGCCTTCGTTTCATACAAGACGGCGGATATTTCGCGGCGGTCGAGCAGGTCTTTCAAGGCGATCAATTCGTTGCGTAGTCCGTCGACGGTTGCGGCGGCCTTGTCGGCGTCCTGCCGTGCTCCCGCTATTTCCTGTGGCAGGTAACCGCGTTGCAGACGACTGACCGCGGCCGCTTTTTCGGCCACCACGGCGCTGGCGCGCTTCATCGCCGTTCGCACCGACCGCGAATCCAGTTCGACCAAGGGTTCGCCGGCGCGAACCGTCTGGCCTTCAACAACATTCAGTTTCAGCACCCAGCCGGCGATTTGGGGTGAAATGACGGCCGTTCGTTCCGGAATGGCCACGATCCTGCCGACCAAATCAAGCGTCGGCCGTAGCGTGACCAGTTCGGCTGTCGCCGCTTGAATGCGGACCGGTGTCAACACGCCGGGGTTCTCAGTCGCGTTATCGCTCGCCGCGTCGGGCGAACAACCGCAGGCCAGCAAAATCAGGCAGCAGGCCAAACCGACGAAGCGGGTTGACCGTGATTTGATATGCGGTTTGACCGGCGATTGGATCGGTGATGGTTTGATCGGCGTCTTCATGGCGAGGGCTCCGCGGGCGGAAGCGTTGAATTTTCAGCGGTTGTCGGTTGGACGCTATCGAGTCCCAGCAGGCGAACCATCAAGTAATAGAACACCGGCGTGGCCACCAACGAGAGCAGCAGCGACGTGCATAGCGAACCCATCACGGCGATGGCCATCGGCCGCAACATGTCGGCGCCGGCGCCAATTCCGTACGCCAAAGGCAGCAAGCCGAG
>QIKY01000302.1 GCA_003233175.1 Planctomycetaceae bacterium
CTCTTGCCCTCTTGGTGCGCCACGCCCGACGCCACCGGCGAGAGCAAACTCACCACGCTGGCCCAAGAGTTGGGCATGATCCTGCTGCCCGAAGCGTACATGCCGCTCGACTTCAAGGCCGCCCACGTGGCCGACTTGGCGGCGGCTCTACAAGCTGGAGAGCTCGCCGCCTCCGCGTCCTTGGTTCGCTTGCAAGTGCAGCAAAAAGCAGGGCCCAGCGGAGAGGTCTGCCTTATTTGGCCGGCGCCGCAACCCAAGGCGTTATTCCCCAGCGAAGAAGCCGCCCCGGCGGAAGCGGCATCAGAAAAGAAAGCGGCGCCGAAACCAAAGGCGGCGGAAACCCAGCCGAGAATTATTCGGCCGAAAAACACCATGAGCGTGGAGGAAGGGCTCAATCACCTGCCGCCGTATTTTCGCAGCCTGCTCAAGATCGAACTTCCCTTGAGCGTAACTTTGGCCGAGACAACCATCTCGGTGGAGAAAGTGATTTCACTCGGCGCCGGCTCGATCATTCAATTCGACAAGTCGTGCGAGGAATCGCTCGACCTCCAAGTTGGCGACCAAAAAGTCGCGATTGGCGAAGCCGTCAAAGTGGGCGACAAATTCGGTCTGCGAATTTCCTCCATGAAGTTGCCCGACGAACGCTTCCATAAAGTAGAGCCCCGGCGAACAGGATAACATCCCAGACGCGTGCATCGAACCATCGAACCCGGCCAATGTTGGGCAAGCGAACCCGGTGTGCGTCGGCGCTGTCGTTTGAAGTGCGCAAGTGCGCGCGCCGGCAATACGCCGTCTCCCCGGCGGCGCGGGGCTCGATTACAATGTCGGCGCCCAATGTTGGCGGCGGTTTCCATGCCCGTGGAGAAACGATGACACAACGCAGAATTTTGGTGACAGCGGCCTTGCCGTACGCCAACGGACCGATCCATATCGGCCATTTGGTGGAATACATCCAGACCGATATTTGGGTCCGATTTCAGAAATTACGCGGCCATCGCTGCGTTTTTGTCTGTGCCGACGACACCCACGGCACGGCAATCATGATTCGCGCCCGGCAGGAAAACCGCAGCGAAGTCGAGCTGATCGCCGAAATGCAGCAGCGCCATGAAGCCGATTTCGCCGGTTTCGATATCCAATTCGATAATTACGGCAGCACCAACAGCGAAGAAAACCGGCGGCTTTGCGGTGAGATTTGGGCGGCGGTCACGAAGGCGGGGCTGGTGGTCGATGAAGATGTCGAACAACTTTACGACCCCGAAGCGCAAACCTCGCTGGCCGATCGGTTCGTGCGGGGAACCTGCCCCTGCTGCAAAACGCCGGAACAGTACGGCGACCATTGCGAAAAGTGCCTGCACACGTATTCACCCACCGAATTGATCGACCCCAAGAGCACGCTCACCGGCGCCGTTCCAGAGGTTCGCACGTCGGCTCACAAGTTCATCGAACTGGAGCAACTGCACGACTTTCTCGACCAATGGACCCAATCCGGCGAGCACCTGCAAACTGAAGTGGCCAACTATTTGAAGGGGCATTTTCTCGGCGCCGAGGGAGATAAAGAGAACCCTCGCAAGGTGTTGCGAAATTGGGATGTGACCCGTCCTCCGGATTATTTTGGTTTTGAAGTGCCCGATTTTCCCGGCAACTACTGGTACGTGTGGTTCGACGCGCCGATTGGCTATTTGGCCTCGACCAAACAATGGTGCGACCGCCACGGTGAAGATTTCGACCAATGGTGGCGCAACGATGCAACCGAAGTGCATCACTTCATCGGCAAGGACATCACCTATTTCCACACGTTGTTCTGGCCCGGCATGCTCAAATCGGCCGGGTATAATCTGCCCACGAAGGTGCATATTCACGGCTTCCTCACCGTGGGCGGCGAGAAGATGTCGAAAACGAAGGGCACGTTCGTGCAGGCGGAAACCTATCTGAAGCATCTTGACCCGTCGTACTTGCGTTATTATTACGCTTCCAAATTGGGCGCCAAGCTCGACGATATCGACATGAACCTGGAGGAGTTCGCCGCCAAGGTCGATTCCGATTTGGTGGGCAAGGTCGTTAATATCGCTTCCCGTTCGGCCAAGTTCGCCCAGCCGAGCGGCCTCTCGAAAACGTACCCCGAAGACGAAGGGCTGTTCGCCCACGCGGCTGGGCAAGGCGCCGATATCGCGGTCGCCTACGAGCAATGCGAATACAATAAGGCCATGCGGCTGATCATGGAACTCGCCGCCAACGCCAATAAATATTGGGATGCCAAACAACCCTGGCTGTTGCGAAAAGACCCAGAGCGCGCCGCCGAACTGCAAGACGTCTGCACGGTGGCGTTGAATCTTTACCGGCAGGTGGTGGTCTATTTGGCGCCGGTCTTGCCGCGTTTGGCCCAACAAACCGGTGAGCTGCTCAGTTCGCAAATCACCCATTGGGACGACGCCCAAACGCCGTTGGTTGGCGTTGCGGTGGCGCCGTTCAAACATTTATTGCAACGCGTCAACACGAAAGACATCGCCGCCATGACGGAAGAAAGTAAAGAAGCGCCAACAACCACGCCCGCTTCTTCGGCTGATAGCGACCAACCGTTGCTTGATGAGCCGCTGGCCGAGGAATGTAGTTTCGACGACTTCATGAAAGTCGATTTGCGGGTGGCGCGGGTCGTGAATGCGGAAGAAGTGCCCGACGCGCGAAAACTGGTCAAACTCACGCTCAGCCTCGGCGGCGACAACCAACGCACCGTGTTCGCGGGCATCAAGGCGGCCTACCAGCCGGAAGAGTTGGTCGGCCGGTTGGTGGTGATGGTGGCCAATTTGGCGCCCCGCCAAATGAAATTCGGCTTGAGCGAAGGCATGATCATCGCCACCGGCCCCGGCGGGAAAGACGTCGTCCTGCTGCAACCCGGCGAAGGCGCGCAGGTCGGCCAACGCGTGCATTGAGGCTAACTTGGTTTTTGCGATGGCATAGATCTTGGGAAGGTGCTTACTCCTCCCAGCGGGCGAGAATCTGGGAGGGAGAGGCGGTTCCGGTTTCACCCAATTGTTGGACCGTGATCG
>QIKY01000105.1 GCA_003233175.1 Planctomycetaceae bacterium
ACGATCTTCAGCGACGCCCACAATCATGCCAGCATTATCGACGGCTGCCGTCTGGCGGGCGCCGACGTGCAAGTGTACCGGCACGCCGACGCCCGGCATTTGAGTGAATTACTCCGTGCGAGTCGGCCTGCCCGGCGGCGCATGATCGTGACCGATTCCCTCTTCAGCATGGGCGGCGATGTCGCGCCGCTGGCCGAAATTTCCGAGCTCGCAAAGCAATATGAAGCCATGCTGCTAGTGGACGAAGCCCACGCCACCGGCGTGTTTGGCGCTCAGGGGCGGGGCTGCGCGGAGCAGTGCGGCGTGCAGGATTGTGTTGATGTGAAAGTCGGCACGTTGAGCAAGGCAATCGGTTCGGTGGGAGGTTTTGTCGCGGGGCCTCAAGTGTTGATCGATTGGATAGCCAACCGGGCCAGGTCGTATGTTTTTTCCACCGCCCAGCCCGACGCCGTGGCCGCCGTAACGCTGATGAATTTGCAGATTCTGCAATCGCAACCGGAACGACGCCAGGCGTTGCTCCAGCGCGCCGGCGAACTGCGCAGTCGGCTCCGCCAAGACGGCTGGCGGGTGGGTGCATCGCGGTCGCAAATTGTGCCGATTTTGATCGGCGATCCTCGCCAGGCGGTCGACCTTTCGGACACGCTGCGAACGCATGGTATTCTCGCACCCGCGATTCGTCCGCCTTCGGCGCCAAGGGGAGAGTCGCTGCTCCGCGTCTGTGTGACCCATGGCCACACGCGCGCGATGCTCGACCAACTCACCGCGGCGTTGCGGGCAACACGCTAGGCGTTAGGCAACACGCATTTTCCGGGGAGCGGGAACGCGCGTTTTAGGCGACGCATCCGCCGCATCGAAGCGGCATGGCGTTGTGATACAACTGCGTCAATGATGGAGCGACAAAAACTTGCGGAACATCAGTTGACACGACGATACATTACATGTAACATACTTCGTGAAAGCGGGGAGATCGTCGAGCATGGCCAAAAATCAGCTCCAAAAAGAACTGAAAAAGAAGCGACCCTTTGATTCGCACCAGAAAGAGGCGGTCCTGAACGTTCTCCGCACGAACGATCAATTCCAGAACCGGCTCGGCAAGTTGTTCCGGCAATATGGCCTCACGTCATCCCAGTACAACGTGCTTCGTATTCTGCGTGGTGAAGGAAAGCCGATGCCGTGTCTCGAAATTGGCGAAAGAATGATACAGGTCGTCCCGGCGATGACCGGGCTCATTGATCGATTGGAAAATCAGCAACTCGTCAGACGCAAACGCTGCGCCCAGGATCGTCGAGTCATTTATATCGAACTGACCAAAAAAGCGAAGACGGTTCTCAACGAGATGGACCAACCCGTGACGGAACTTGAACGCAAACTGGTCGGGCGTCTGACGCGCGCCGAAGCGAAAGAACTTAGCCGGTTACTGGAAAAAGCCCGACAAAGTGTTGCCGAGATTTCCGACTGAGGCAACTCTTTTTTTTGCCATATACGTCACATGTAATCAATTCACATGAAGTCCTATTCGGGGCCATCGCCATGATCCAGATTCGCAAAGCAGGCGACCGCGGCCGCGCCAACCACGGCTGGCTCGACACGCGCCACACATTCTCGTTTGCTTCCTATCATGACCCGGAGCACATGGGGTTTCGCTCGCTCAGAGTCATGAATGAAGACTGGGTGCAGCCGGCGCGGGGATTCGGTGCGCACCCACATCACGACATGGAAATTGTCACCTATGTTCTCGAAGGGGCCCTGGAACACAAAGACTCGATCGGCAACGGAGAAGTGTTGCGGCCCGGCGAATTCCAGCGGATGTCGGCGGGAGCCGGGATCCTGCACAGCGAGTTTAATCCATCCGACACCGACCCCGTCCACCTGTACCAGATTTGGCTGCTCCCGGAGCACAATGGCATTGTGCCGAGCTACGAACAGAAACGGTTCGACGATGGCGGAATGAACAACGCGTTGCGGCTTGTCGCGTCACCCAACGCAGAGCAAGGATCGCTGAAGATTCATCAGAACGCCCGCATCTATCTGGCGAAACTCGATGCCGGCAGGCAGGTCGGTCACGAACCGGCGGCGGGTCGTCATGCGTGGTTGCAGGTGCTCCGTGGTGAAGTGGCGCTGAACGATCTGCGTTTACAAACCAGCGACGGAGCCGCTGTGAGCAACGAGAACTTACTCACGATTAGCGCGACCACCAACGCCGAGATCATGCTGTTTGATCTGGCGTGAACCCTTTTTAGCAACGAATCGTATCACTCGAACCATGGAGATCAAACATGACTCAACCGAAGGTCGCGGCGACGTCGCCCGTACAGATTGACTTGGAAAAAGGCGAACACCACTGGTGCTCCTGCGGCGAGTCGAAAGGGCAGCCGTTCTGCGATGGTTCTCATCGGGGAACGCCGTTCACGCCGCTTGCCTTTACCGTCGACCAACCGCGGCAGGCCCACCTCTGCCTGTGCAAGCACACGAAGAATCCACCCCACTGCGACGGTAGCCACGCGCAACTTGGCGACGTGCAAGTTGCACCAACCGCTTCGCAAGACCCCGCCGCGATGCCCGTCGGCCAGAACACGCCGGAAGAGCCGACCGTGGAATTGATTCATGCCTTGTCGCGAGATGGCCTCGAAAAGACCGGCCATCATGGACCGCTCGGAGCGATGGGCGTCCCACGAACGACGCTCCCGCTATGGGACGACCTCCAACTGCTCACTGCGCAGTTGGCGACCAAGCCGCTGCTCGAAAGCGCCGAGGTGGGCGCGGAACTTGTCATCGGTCCGAACGCCAGGAAACCACTGCGGCTCGAAATTCCGATCTTCGTCTCGGACATGAGCTTCGGCGCTCTCTCCGAAGAAGCGAAAATTGCGATGGCCCGTGGCGCGGAGTTGGCTGGCACGGGCATCTGCTCCGGCGAAGGCGGGATGCTGCCGGAGGAGCAAGCCGAAAACTCACGTTACTTCTATGAATTGGCTTCGGCAAAGTTTGGCTATTCGGAAGACCTGTTGCC
>QIKY01000251.1 GCA_003233175.1 Planctomycetaceae bacterium
TTATCCCGGCGGGATTCAAGCCATGACCGACCAGATTCTCTCCACTCCTTCTCTCAAACGCCATGCCAATTGCAAACCGCAAGGTGCGCTCGCTGGCTTTTCAACCCGGACAATTCGTCTGGACCGGGCCGATTTATCGAGGTAGTCTTCAGATTATTGGTAAGCTCAGAATGCTTACACACGCTCTCGCTTCCGTAACATCGCTGCCCATAGAGCCCGATTCCCGATCATGCACGAAGACCGCCTCGATATTTCGAGCGAACCTAATCCGCCGGCGGCGGAGCGCGATCCGGCTCGTTTTGTGGGGATTCAGTTCGCTTGCTGCGGCGTTTATGCCCGCATTTACCGCAATCGGGAGCAAACGGCCTATTGCGGCGCCTGCCCTAAGTGTGCTCGTACTATAAGGTTGCGCATCGGCGAGGGTGGCAACGATGCGCGTTTCTTCACTGCCTATTGAGCTATTTCCGGGTTTCGCGTACTATCTCGCGGCTCGTTCTTGTTTCCAAGCCTGTTTGCTCCAGAAAAGCCAACTTTCGTGCTGGATTTTCATATACAACGTTTCACTCGCCGCTGCGCCGAAAGCGGAATCGAATTGAAACCCGGCGAAACCTACTTCTCCGTGCTCACGCAAGAGGGCGGCGAAGTGGTGCGAAACGATTACGCCCAGAGCGTTTGGAAAGGCCCGCCGGAGAATGTGGTCGGGTGGTGGAAATCGAAAGCGCCGGAGCCCACATCGCAACGCATCGCTTGGGCGCCCAACGATGTCATTTTGAACTATTTCAATGAGTTACCCGATGCGTCCGACCAGCTTGACCTGCGGTTCGTGCTCACGTTGCTCATGATCCGCCGACGCATCCTGCGTCTGGAAGCAACCGAAAAAGATGAACAGGGCCAAGAGGTGATGACACTTTTCTGCCCCCGCGACGAAACCGAACACCAAGTGCTTTCGCGCGAGCCGACGAACGTCGAAGAGATTCAAAACAAACTTGCGGCGCTCCTCTTCGGCGATCAAAGGGATGCCGACCAAAGCCATGCGGAAAACAATCAGCCTGAAAGCAACGAAGCTGAAAACGATTCCGAATCATCCCCGCCCCAAACAAACGCCTCTCCCGGCTGACGCAACCTCGCAAGGATGCTGCATTGAACCGTCGCCCCGTTATTATGCTATTTACTTGCTCGGCGCTGCTCATCGCGAGCGGCGCGGGCTGTGCGTGGCGAAAGCCGGCGTTATTGGAAGCGCCGCCGCCGGTGGCGTTCCTCCAACCGCCAAGTTTGCAGCAAGTGGTTGCCAAGGTGAACGCCAACACCGACGCCGTTTGGCAGTTGCAATCGCAAGGCGCGACGCTCGCCGTTCGAGGTCTGCCGCAATTGCAGGCCGACATCGCCTTGGAACGCCCGCGCCGGTTCCGCCTCAGTGCGGAACTCACCAGTTTTACCGGCAAGGAACTCGATATCGGCAGCAACGACAACCTGTTTTGGTTTTGGATGAAATACAACGACCCGCCGGTCATGTATTTCGCCCGCCACCAGGAATATGAGCGCAGCCCGGTCCGAAATGTGATGCCGGTGGAGCCGAGTTGGCTGATAGAAGCCTTGGGGCTGGCGCGGTTTGAACCTGGCGATGTGCATGAAGGGCCGTATCCTGCGGGAGAGGGACGACTGGAAATCAAAACACGCGTGGCTTCGCCCCAGGGCGAATTGTCGAAAGTCACGGTGGTCGATGCAACCTTTGGCTATGTGGTGGAGCAACGCCTGTTCGACGCCGGCGGGCAAGTGCTCGCTTCGGCGCGCGCTTCGAGACATCGATATTACGCAGCGCAGAATGCATCGCTGCCGTTGCATGTGGAGGTGGAGTTGCCGCCGACCGGATTGGCGATCACCGTCGATGTTACGGAATACATGATCAATCAGCTCGCGGGCGCCGGCGAACAGCTTTGGGCCATGCCCAGTGTTCCGGGCTATCCGCTGGTGAATCTTGCCAACCCGAATGCGCCGACCAACGCGCCGCTGAATGCGCCAACCACATCGCCGCCGCCGGTTGGCTATGTGCAACCGACCTCTTACGCTCAGCCGCCGCCTCGTCAGCCGCCGCCGCCGCGCTTCCAACGACCCCAGTATCGTGGTTTCCGCCGTTTGCCATAAAACACCGCCGCGCCGCATGTGGGGAAATGCAGCCCTGTGGCGCCGAAGAGCACTTTTTGGAGCTGGGGGCTTACGTACCTCTCCAAGATATATTCCGTGCAATCGTGTTATGAAATCCCCGCCAAGCCGGAGGCTTGCCAGCCATCAGCCGATAAGCGTTAGCTCACGGTTTACAGCATTCTCGGAGAACCGGACGCTAACGCGTTCCGGCTGATCTGCGTGGCGAACGATGCATCCCGGCGGGATGCCAGACGCGGCGGCGCGAGAAACGCCGCGAAACAACATGCCTCAAAGCAGCGCTGTCATTTGTGTCGCGACCAAGTCAGATCGCCGCTGGCGCCTCCGCCGGCGCGTCGACCTTGATATCGTACATATCTTGGTGAGGAGGGCCGCCGCAGAGGTAAATCATGATGACCGATTTTGCGAGCCGCCTTGGCCCGCGGCCGCCTCTTTTCGCAGCAGTTGCGGCAGCGTTAACCCGCCCAGCCCCAACCCGCCGATGCGCAGGAAGCTCCGCCGGGAAATACCGTCGCAGAATGCGGCTTGTTTTTTCTCGCCGATGAAATCCAACATCTGAATGATTACCCGATAAGAGACAAAGCAGGAGCCGCCCCAGATCGCATTTCCGTCGTTATACCAGAACCAGATTCCTTGGGCGCTAAAACGCACTTTGGCAACCGCCGCGCAAGAAGCACCTGCGAGTGGATGTCTCCTTATCCTTGGAAAAAATCCAGTGGAAGGAAATTTCACCAGTCGAGTAAGTACCGTTCGAGAAATAATTGACTGGTTTTCATGGGCCAGGAAGAGCCGAATTTATCAATAGTTATTTTTCATTTGTCATTTTTCATTG
>QIKY01000252.1 GCA_003233175.1 Planctomycetaceae bacterium
GGGACGCCGGTCGGGAGGGCGGTGTTGCCGCCGCCGGCGCGGTGGTGGAGTTCGCAGACGGCGCGTTCTTGGAGGGTGGGAAAAGATTGGAATGAACTCTTGGTTCACACCCTCCGGCTAACGCCAACAGAGCGGGAGCGATCACCCAGCAGGTGCGATATCGTTGCATGGCGAAAAACCTCGTCGGCCAAGGGGCTGTCTGATGGCGAATATTATGCCTCTTGAGCGACAGGCGTGTCCAGTCGTTGGAGCGGCGCGAAAAAAAACCGAGAAATTGTTGCAAGAAAACACCAGCCAGCGGTAACTTTTCGCGTGGGCGGCCACGCATGAACACCCCGCCCTTTGGTTTGATCAAAAGTGAAACCCGTTTACCAAACCCGCTCCGTTTGCTCGATACGGTTGATGCAATTGAAATAACTCCAGACGCTCGCGAAATACGCCAGCTTCCGAATCATTAGCGGCTTCGATTGCTTTCTCCTCCCAAGTAATTGCATCGCCAAAGTAACCCAGTTCCGCGTGCGCCATCGCCAAGGCGTCATAAATTTTGGGATTCACTTTCTCGACAGGGTCGTGTGCGATTTCCGCACGCGCGGCGCCGTGTGCGAATTCCGCATGCGCCAAGGCGAGCTCGCCATTGCGAAGCGAAGCATCCGACGACGACGCGCGAATGCGAGCAAGCAATACATGCGCTGCGGGCCAAGGAGTCCCCAACTGGCTTGACACTACTTCGAGATCTTGCAGGGCGGCATCGATTCTCTCTAAATGAAGATTTACAATCGCCAGTGCGATCATATTGATTATATTGAAACGCCCTTCATCAAGGCTAACGGTCAAGTCGGCGTGCGCCAGTTCAAACTCCCCTTTGTTGGTATAGAGCCTGGCGCGATAAAAAAGGGCGTTACTCAAATGAGGATCAATCTCTAGAGCCGCACTGAAACTTTCAATCGCCGTTTCAGAATCCCCCAATTCCTCAAGCGCCAGACCTCGACCAACTAACGCCTCGATGCACTGAGGATTAATCGCTCGAACATCATCAAACTTCTCAATACTGGCATTCCATTGTCGCTGAGTGGAAAGTTGTTCCGCTTCGCGAAGCAATGTCATTTCGCGAGTGCTCCGGGAGTCATCAGCGCGGTGTGTTTCGTTCTGAGCTTGCCGGCGGTTCTCCGTAGGCGCCGGAACACGCATTTGCTCGCCTTGTTGATCACGCAAGCAACCGACAACGGGTAGAACCGACAACGCCAAACATAGTAGACGAAAACTACGCATTAAACTGATCTCGCGTTTGCCACGTCCTAGTCACTTATGAAGTCCAAACCACTTCTCCCAACCCACTAACCAATCGTTTGTTTCTCTTCTGGGAGTGATTTCTTTCCAGAATTGTGTGCGGGCTTTCATGAAGGTTGCCGAGTTCGGCGCCGGTTTTCTGACGCCGACCGCCATGTCAAAAAAACGCTTGTCGTTTTTGTTTGGCGCGAGCAAAACACGAATTGGAAGGAAGCTTTTCCATCCTTCCGTGTTGCCATCCTCGGCATATGAACCGATGACCATTTCACGGCTTAATGGAGGTTGAAACTCGTTGCGATTAAAGCCGAGTTTCAGCCACGCCGGATCAAACGCATCAAGCCTATGCCTTCCTTTGGGGTAGATCGAATAATTATCAGAATTCAAAGCTGGCAAATGACCGATTGTGCCGCGTTCAGCGTCTTCGGGATTATCGCCAAAAAAGTAAGTGGTTTGCGCTTCCAATTGTTTGAATGCACGATCAACCTCCATTGACCATTGTTTTCCTCCAACAGTCGTCTCCAATTTGCGGAGGTGACCGCGTTCTTCCCATGAAAAGACTTGCTTTGCTCTGGCGAGTTTAATTCTACCATCGAATTTTTCAGGGCATGCCGGAAGAAATGTGATCTTCAGCGTGAATTGTGAATGTAATTTTGGTGGAGATCCGGACGCGTCCATGAATGTACTGAATTTTTTTGGCTCGTCGTATGTTGACTGAATTAACCACGCATTTCCGGCGGTATCTTTGATGGTTATTTCTGCACTTCTGCGATCAGGCCCCACTCTTATGCCTTCCAACCCGCTGGGGTCGGTGGCGTTTGTGGCGTTGTTGCTGACGTAGCGGCGGAGGTTTGGGTCGCCGGCGTCGAACGAAAGCGGGTCTTCGCTGAGGAACTGCCCAATGGTCGGATCAAACATGGTTAGGGTCCTTTATTCCCGAATGGGTTGCCAACTCTTGAAATGCCGCGTCATGGCTGTGCTCGCGTTCGCGCCGCCCGCGATTGCGGACGATTCGGAGCACGTTCTCCACCGCATGCTCGCGAAAAAAATCGGCGTCGGGGCCGTGAAGGTCACCCGCCGCCCGGCCGATGGTTTGTTCGAGAGGAGCGTGCCGCAGACTGTCTGGAAGATTTTGGAGGTTCGTCCAAAGCTTCGCGGAATAGACGGCCAGCCCCCAAGCGTCATGAAGACATTGTTTGTGCGGCGCGATTTGGTGGGCCAAAAAAAACGCCTCAACCGCCGGCGTGAAACTGAAATTGTCAAACAGACAGTTCCCTCTCGCGGCTGCAAAGGCCGCCAACTCTTCGTGAGGCGTCATCGCCCGAATGAAACCGTTTTGTCGCTCCTGCGTCGGCGTGAGCGGTTTTGGCCAGTGGCGATAGTGATCTTCTTCGTGGAAAATACATCCTTGGCCGGTGGCGTCGAAGCAGAAGTGTTCGCCGCGATGGTCGTCGTCCCAACGGCAAAAGCAATGCTCGCGGGCTTCCGCCAAATTCAGCGGGTAGCCCAAGCGTCGACCGATGGCGCAATACAAAACCGGCATGGAAGCGCACGTGCCTCCAAAGCCGGTGAGAATTCCGTGAATGAACAGATTGCGGGAATCGCTGGCGTCGTACTCGCCTTCGGCAAATGCGTAGTTGTATTTGATGCCGACG
>QIKY01000150.1 GCA_003233175.1 Planctomycetaceae bacterium
GGACCGCCAAGGTTTCCAACGGCGAATTGCCCACGGCGCCCGTGGCGGCTGGCGGTTTGGTGTTCGTGGCCGATCGCGCCGGCGTGGTGCGCGCGTTTGACGCCCAGGGCGCCGAGGCTTGGAAGACATTCACGTCGGGGCCGATTTATTATCCGCCAACCATCGCGCAAGATCGCTTGTATGTCGGCTCCGCCGATGGCCGTGTGTATGCCATGGAAGCGGCCACGGGGCGGCTGTTGTGGTCGTTCCGGGTGGCGCCGGTCGACCGTTGGGTTCCGGTATTTGGCAAGTTGATTTCAACGTGGCCGGTGGCGGGCGGCGTGGTGGTCGAAAACGGCACGGTGTACGCGGCGGCGGGCATCTCTCATTTCGATGGGACGTATGTTGTCGCGCTCGACGCGCTGAGCGGCGAACTGCAAGCGGAGAATAGCACTTCGGGCGTGCTCTCGGAGGAAGTTCAGGGCGGCATCAGCATGCAGGGAAACTTGGCGATTGTTGACGGCGAACTGCGTTTTCTGGCCGGCGGCGTTTATGAAACCGCTCGTTATGATCTCAAAACACTGAAGTGTTTGAACGAACCGAAAGCCGTTGTGAACGCGCAGTTCCGCACGGCCTTTTACCCGTTTTATCCGGCTTACGGCAAGTACGTTTCGCTGGAGCATACCTTGGCCGATGGCTCCACGCTCTGCCACGACGCCAGTTATGAAGGCAGCGTTTTCAATAATCTGGCGTTGGAATCGCCTTTGCCGGCGGGGGCGGCGCGGCCGCGTAAGGAAGCCGCGCGTTGGGTGCAAGGGCGCGGCCGTCGGCAGAAACCGAAGACCGAATGGAAAGATAAAAAAGACCGCCGGTTCACGAGCTTCATCGTCTCGGAAACCCAACTGCTCGTTACAGGGCACCCCGACCAATCGCCCGACGACGCCTTCTTGGCGGCCATCAACATAAAAGACGGCTCGCAGGCGTGGCGCATTCCCATTCCCGCCGACGCCGTCAAGGGCGGCGCGGCAATCGATCACGACGGCCGCATTTATGTGTCGCTCGAAAACGGGCAGTTACTTTGTTTTCGTCCTGAAAAATAAGTAACGGCCGCCGTCGAAAACACGCCGCCCGGGTCTGTCTGGTGCGTTATACTGCGCACATCTAGCCTTGGCTCGTTAAACGAAAAGGCGCCATTTTCAACCGCGCGCAGTATATAGCGCCTTGTGTGTATAGTCCCGTCTCGTAAAAAAGGCGCCACGCGGCTATAATACGGCCATGCCAACCGCCGAGCGGACTGCTCCGCCCGATCATCAGGCGCCGGAAAATACTCCGGGCGCCTTCTCTAGCGTCGAGGTGGATGAGGCGCCTGTCCGGCGGAATTTTGCCGTGATGGCGCTCATTCAGATCGTGATGCGCACAGGTTGGATATTCAAAACCGAAAGCGTGATCATGCCAGCGGTGCTCGACACGCTGGGCGGCGCCGGTTGGTTGCGGGGCTTTCTGCCCACGCTGAACCGCATCGGCAACAGTGTTCCGCCGCTGTTGCTGACACGGCGCGTCAAACTCCTGCCTCATAAAAAGCGAGCCTTGGCTTTGGCCAGCCTCGGTATGGCCGCCGCTTTTTTATTGTTGGCCTCCATGTGGCTGTTGCCGGCGCCCGCCGACGCAGCGGCCGAACAAGCGCGCCGATTTTGGATGCCCCTGGCGTTTCTGGTGTTATACAGCCTGTTCTTCGCCGCCACCGGCGTGCAGCAAATTGTTTTCCAGACCTTGCAAGGCAAGCTGGTGCGGATAACCCGCCGCGGACGTTTGTTACTCGTGACCAATGCCGTGGGCTGCACGACCGCGATTGCGGCCGTCTATTTTTTGCTGCCGCTGTGGCTCACCAACGACGCCGCGCAAGTGCAATACATTTTTGGTTTCGCCGGGTTTTGCTTTTTGCTGGCGGCGGGCGCCTGTTTGTTGTTGGTCGAACCGGCCGATAATTTTTCGCATCCGCCGGAGCGCGTCCGGGATGTATTCGCGGCTTCAGCGAGGGTGCTGCGCACCGACAGTAACTTTCGTCGACTGGCGTGCGCCGGCCTGTTGTTCGGCACAACCTTCATGCTGTTTCCGCACTACCAAGCGTTGGGCCGCCAACGGCTCGGCCTGCACATGACCCATTTGATTTTCTGGGTGATCGTGCAGAACCTGGGAACCGGCCTGTTCAGTGTTTTGGCGGGGCCCATTGCCGACCGTAGCGGAAACCGGCGCGTGTTGAAGTGCCTGCTGTTTGGAATCTGCCTGATACCGCTGGTCGCGATTTTACTGGCCCACGCCGGAGATTGGGGCAAGTCGTGGTTCTTCGTTGTTTTCGCCTTGGTCGGGATGACGCCCGTAACCATGCGAACTTTCAGCAACTACACGCTGGAAATTTCGTCGTCGGAAGATCACACTCGCTATTTGGCCACCTTGAGTTTGTGTTTGGCGGCGCCGGTCATGTTCTCGCCGCTGGTCGGCATGTTGGTCGATGTGACCAGCTTTGAAGCCGTTTTTCTGGGAGTGGCCCTGCTTAATGCGGCGGCTTGGTGTTTGTCGTTCGGACTCCAAGAGCCCCGCCACGACACGCCGCCCCCGCCAGACCTCGCCACCGACGCCGTGCTCGCGCCCAACGCCGAAGATGCAGTTTGACATCGCCCTGCCAAATGAAACGCCCTGCCTGGAGAGGGAGAAATCTTGCAGTGCAGCTTCTTCTTGTGTTCAAGTTTTGCTAGGCTGGAAGGGCGCTCCGGCAACAGTGTTCCCCGTTCCTAGACCTCCGGCTCTTCTGTTCCATTCCCAGAGGCGATCGTTATGAGGCGGCAACCGTTGGAGTTCAGCCTTTATACGTATCTTCTCAACGCTAGCACTTCGCGAGTCTCTTTGTTGCGTATAATGTGGCCATGAACCGCATAGATGTCGAAACGATTTTGAAACAA
>QIKY01000070.1 GCA_003233175.1 Planctomycetaceae bacterium
TGACAGCCATTAGCCGGCGGTCAGCGCAGCGCCACCGCCGGTATCGGCCGCGCAATAACTCCCGCATCCCAGCGGGATGCGAGGATGCAGCGGTCGAAACGGCGGCCAACGGCGGCGCCCCATTGCCGACGCCGCTGGCATCCTTTCAGGATGCGGTATTTCAGCGATTCGGTCCTCCGGTGGTGTTCGCTGCGCTCGACCACCGGCTAATGGCTTGAATCCCTACGGGATAGATTTTCAGGCGAACGCCGCTGCTTGGATGACCTTTGGACCCGGCGCCAAAAAAACTTATGTATAAACAACAGGGTCCCACTGCACCCTACTACGCGGCGGCGGCCAGCGCTGCTTTCTGCCGTAAGACGAACAAGCGGTGCGTGCAAAGAAACGGCAATGCGCACTCCAGCGTGTGGGCGAACCAGGGCGCCAGCGGCGTCAGTTTGCGCGACAGCGGCGGGAGGAGCGTCAGGCAATGCGATTGCTCAATTTCGAGGCCGGGGAAAATTCGCTTGATTTCCCGCCGTCCGATGCCGGTGGTGTGAGGATTTTGGGGATGGGAAACGATGAAGTCGTACAACATGATACAACCGCCCGGTTTGGTGACGCGGCTGATTTGCCTTCCCAATTGCAGGCGTGCTTGGGGGTCGAGAATGGAGGAGAAGACGGTGGAGGCGGCGGTCAGATCGAGGGCGTTGTCGGCGTAAGGCAAGGGCCAACCCGAGCCGCATTCAAAATCGATGCCGGGAGTCGACTTAGCGCGCGCCGCGAGGATGCGGTCGTCCAGAAGATCAATTCCGTGCAACCGGTCGGCCCGCGCGCCCCACTCCAAGAGCATGCGCAGCCAGGCGCCATCGCCACAGCCGACGTCGAGCACTTGGAGGTCGTTCAAGTTCGGCAGCGCGGCGGCGTCCAAAGCCCGCGCCCAAACGTGCCGCTTCCGATATTCGACCAAAGCGGCGCCCGGCGCATTCCAGGAGTAGAGCGCTCGCTTGCCGCCGGCGTCGCGCTGGGCGTACACCGAGCGAATGCGTGTTGTCTCTTGGGTTGCGGTTTCCTGATCCATTACAGGCCTTCCTTGCTGTAACTTGTTGGCGCGCTTCCGGCCAGTGCGAGAATCACGCCGACGCCCATCCCGGCGTTTGCCACGCAGAAACTCAGCGCCACCGAGGAATAGGGAACTTTCCACCAGCGCCAGTGTTCGAGCAGTCCGGCCAACACGAAGGCATAGAAAACGCCCTGCCCGGCGAGGGTTGCTTGAAAGAAAACATGCGCCGGCAGCAGGAGCAGATTGCTCAAGAGCAAGCCAGCGAGAAAGAAGGGGCTCAGCCAACGCAGCACTTTGTGAGAACAGAGCCCCCAACTGACCAATGGATGGGAAAACAGGCCGCGCCAACCCCAATGGCGGCAGGTGCCCAGAAGATTCTTCGATGTTTGCCGCACGCGGGTTTTGAATTCTTGTTGCAGGTTCGACGAGGGAATATCGTAGGCGACGGCCTCCTCCGCATACGCCACGCGGCTGCCTTGTAGGATCACATCCAACGGCGAGGCGAAATCACAGTCGTCGATGCCCGCCAACTCCTGCCACAGATGCCGGCGAACGCCCATGCAAGCGCCCGTGCCGGTGGCCAGAATCCCGGCCCGGCTTTCCAGTTTTCGTGTCTCTTTTTCCGTTCTCCAATACAGCCCCTCCGCTTCGGCAACGTTCGACCCCGCGCTCCGATAAACCAAGTTGCCCACCACGCAGCCGACTTGGGGGTCGACAAACCCCGCAGCCAGCCGGCTGAGGAAATCGGGGCGAAATTCGGTCTGGGCGTCGGTGAATACGACCACCTCTCCGGTGGCCGCGGCCACGGCGTCGTTGTGTGCCGCCGCCCTTCCCCGGTTCTCGGAAAACTCCAACACGCGCACACCGGCAAAGGCGCGCGCCCGTTCGGCGGTGCCATCGGTGGAGCCGTCGGAGGCGATGATGATTTCCAACCGATCAGCGGGATAGTCGCTTGCTAGCAAGTTGCCAATGCGAGCCGCGATCGACGCCTCTTCATTGCATGCCGCCACAATCACCGAAAGCTTCGGAGCGCGGGCCGCTTCGGGCGGCATCTCGGCCCGCCGCCCCAATGCGGCTATGCGCAAGCAAAAATAGTAGCCGCCATACACATACGCCAGAGCCAGCCAACAAGCCCCGAAAACGATCGAAAAGAACAATTCCATACTTTCATCCTGCGAATGGCGCATTATCAGCCGCTTGAGGAATAAAACGCCTCGTTCGTAGAAGGCTCGCGATGTTATGAATGGCCTTATACCTGAAAACGCCGGTTGAGCGGAAGACGAGCCTCCAGAGTCGAACGTATCGAGCGCACCTCGCAATTGGCATGGCGTTTGAGGGAGGTGGAGAGTGAACTTCCGGCAAACTGAAGTTCGTATGCAGCGATATGTGGAAGCCGTACTTGAAAGTGATTGCCAAGAAGGCCGGCGATGCGATCCATGTGCTCGACCGATTCCACATCATGCAGAAGATGAACAAGGCGATCGACGAAGTGCGAGCGGGCGAAGCGCGGCAACTGAAAGCCGATGGCTACGAGGAGGTTCTCAAGCATTCGCGTTGGTGTCTGCTCAAGCGACTGGAGAATCGAACCGACAAGCAAACCGTGAAGCTGTCGGAACTTTTGCAGTACAACTTGCGAAGTGGGCGGGCTCACTTGCAGCGAGAAGATTTCCAGCGGTTCTGGGAGTACAAGAGTCCCGCTTGGGCGGGGAAGTTCCTCGACCAGTGGTGTACGCGAACCATGCGAAGCCAACTCGAACCGATGAAAAAAGTCGCCCGCACGTTACGCAACCACCGAGCGCTGCTTCTCAACTGGTTTCGCGCCAAAGGGGCGCTTTCCTCCGGCGTTATCGAGGGATTCAACAACAAAGTAAAACTGACCACCA
>QIKY01000025.1 GCA_003233175.1 Planctomycetaceae bacterium
TCTGCGCGCCGCGATTCCACCGCCATCAATCACGCCGCCGCATGCGCCGACCTCAACCCCGCCGCCACCGCCCCGCGCCCGCCATGCCGGCTAATTACAAAATCCAAAAAACTTCGCGCCGCTCCCCCGTCCCCACCCGAATTCCCGGACGCTATTGGGCGGAATGGCCGGCAGCGCTTCGGCTGCCGGTAGTTCCGCCTTGAGTATCATCACTAGCGTCCACAAGGCGTTGGTCTTGGCGGGCTGCTCCTGCTTGAGTAATTCGATGAGTGCGGGCGTTGCCAACTTTCCGTTTCAGGGAAGTACTCGCCCGGCGGCATTCGCTGCGGCGCCATCCCCATCATCGCGCCGGCCATCCCCGCCCCGCCCATTTCACTCCCAAAACGGGGGTCCGGGACCAGCACGTCGGCCGCCATAACCGTTTCTCGCAAATGCTTCAAAGGCCTGTATGGCGACGGCGCGGCGAGCAGGATTGAGTTCGGTTTCCCCTTCGTTGTTCCAAACGCTAAAACTTTTGCCGTTATAACGCAAACGCTCCTTGGTAGGACCCGATGGCTCGCCGCCGAACGCCACGCCTTTCGTCGCATCGTTTTTCTTGAAAGGTGCGGCGTCTTCGGCGGCGCGTGAGTTCGTATGACGAACTCAGGCTATTTCTTTGGCGCCGTCGGCAACTGGAGCAGCAAGTGCTGCGCCTTATCGCGAACCGGTATGTTCGCGTTGTCCCGAGCTGCCTCTTCGATAATATCTCTGGCGCTGGATGCGGCGTATGGATCTAGTTTGCTCAAGATTTCGATGATATTCATTCTTAAGTCTGGGTGTTTTTGGAACGGTTGCTTCAGCGCTTCGGCGATGCCGACGGCGTCAGCGGCGTTGAGCGTTTGAGAGCTAACGGCGGCCCTGACGGCGATGATTGCGGGCTGGCGGACCTTTTGGTTTTCATCGTTCAGCAGCGGCAAAATATCCGGCAACGCTTCTGCCGCCGCGTGCGGTAAATTTGCAAACGCCCATAAGGCGTTGCTCTTGGCGGGTTGCTCCTGCTTGAGTAGTTTGAGGAGTGCGGGTGCTGCCAACTTTCCGTTGGTCCCCAAACGGCTAAGAGCGGAGTAGAGGCCCTCTACTGCTTGGAAATCGGCCGCTTTTAAGGCTTCGACCATCTCGGGGAAATACTCGCCCGGCGGTGAAATACCGGGGCCGCGAAAACCACCGCCAAAAGCGCCACCCATTCCGCCACCTCCAAAGCCACCGCCGAATGAAGAAGGCGGGACCAGCGCGCCGGCCGCCGCACTAACGACTTCCGCTTGTTTGCTAAGCACAAGTTGACGGAGCGTTTTCTGGAGTTCGGCAGGTCTAGGCTTCATGAACCGCACCGTGTTAATCGCTTGCACCGCGATTTGAGAATCTTTCCCGCGCATCAACGTGAGTAATAAGGGAAGCGACGATTTTATAAACTCTCCATTCTTAAATGCGACATTCAAAGCGAAAATCACCTCCTTGCGGTCTTTCGATTGCAACGCCTGGGTAAGCAACGGCGCCCAATACTTGCGATCAATTTTTCCGAAGGCGCCGATGGCGGTCGATTTAAGTTTGCCTTCCGGCGTGCTGTTGTTGATGATGTGCGTATCGTACCGGCGGATCACATTAAAAATCGCCCGCGCGGCTTCCTCGCCATAACCGTTTTTCGCAAATGCCGTGAAGGCCTGTATGGCGACGGCGCGGCGAGCGGGATTCAGTTCGGTTTCCCATTCATTGTTCCAGACGGCAAATGTTTTGCCGTCATAACGCAAACGCTCCTTGGCCGAAACACCGACCGTTTCACCGCCGTTTCCAATTCCGCCACCACCACCGATTCCGCCACCACCACCGATTCCCAAACCAGCCGCATCGGCTGCACCGACGATTCCAAGCTCCAACGCATCGTCCTTCTTCACGGGCGCCGCGTCTTCAGCGACCTTTTTTTCCTCCTTACCAGTTGGCTCTTCACCGCTCCCTTCCTCCGCCAAGGCAACGTTTTCCTCCCGCCCGGCGAGCGGTCCCCACGCGCCTGCCACGAATAACGCCGCCGCGAACAACAGCATTAAGGAAAAACCCCAACGACGAGACGCCAGCATGTCAAACATTGGCCGCTTCATGTTCTGCTCCTTGTGAAGAATACGACGGATACGCGTAACGAGGTGATTTTGAGCCATGCCCGAAGCCGTATGGGCCTGCCAAACGCTTGGCTCCCCGGCGTTGGCGGTCGGACGCGTGAGCCCGGCGATGAAGGCCAGTGTTTCGGCGTAGAAGCGGGCGTTGCGAGTTTGCAGAACGACGGCTTCATCGCAGCAATGCTCGCGTTCCAGGCGAATCCAACCAGACACCCACCAAATGCCGGGCTGGAAAAACAGCACCGCTTCGGCGATGCGTTGCAACAGACTGATCAGGTTATCGCGACGGCGAATGTGGGCCAGTTCATGCAGCAGCACGACTTCCATTTGTTCGGCTGTCCAACCGGCCAGCGCCGCCGGCGGCAACAGAATGATCGGCCGCAGAATGCCGATCAGAATCGGCCGCGAAATCTTTTCACACACGCCCACGCACGGCGCACGGCGAATTTTCATCGCGCCCGCCAAACGTTGGCAAGCCGCGATGATCGGCCCATCGGAAAGGAGTTCGCTACGGCGGCGCAGCCGTTCGGCGCCCAGGAGTCCGGTGAACAGCCAGCCGCAGGCCAGCGGAAAACCGACCAGCCAACCGGCCGGCGCCCAGTACGCCAATTGGTCCAGCAGGTACGTTGCCTGCGCCGCTGACGGAAATGGTTGCTGGAGGATTGTTGCGTCGGTCGAGCTTTCCTGCGGCGTGAAGCCTTCATTGGCTGGAAACGCGTCGGCCGGAATAACATCAGCCGGGAAAACATCGGCGGCATTTTCCAAATCCAACAGTTCGAT
>QIKY01000045.1 GCA_003233175.1 Planctomycetaceae bacterium
GTAGCAAATTTCCTTGGTTTTGGTTTCCCAAACCGGTTTGCAGACGGTGTAGCAAATTTCCTTGGTTTTGGTTTCCCAAACCGGCTTGCAAGTTGTGTAATGGCACGTGCGATGACGCGTTTCATACACTGGCTTGCAGACCGTGTAGGAGCAATCGCGGTAACGAGTTTCCGCGACATGCTTGACACAGTCGATTGTTTTGTCTTCGTAGACAGTTTCGTAGCAGGTCTTGTAACAAGTGTACTGCTGCTTTTCGTACACAACCTCTTTGCACGTCTTCATTACTGTGTGGCATTGCTGCTTGGCGACGCAATACGTTGCCGGTTCGCAATTACCGCAACTTCGGTAGCTTGCGGCTCCACAGTAGGCGGCGGAGGCTGTGCCTGCCGAGATCGCAGTCAACAGGACTGCGAGGATCGGCACACCCAAAAACGTTCTCATTGTGCATTTCTCCTTCGCTGACAAACTCACGGTCGGTAAGGGCTTCTGGTCTGGGACGAAACGCTGCGTTTCGCTCCTGGAGGCCGCGCGGTCCATCTGTTCGGCCTTTCCCGCGTAACGAACGCAGGACGATCTTCTCCTAAGTTTCGGTGGGCCGAACAGTCCAAGGGACAGTGCACACACACACCGAATGCCGTTCTACATCGTCAATATGGGATACTGGCTTGAGATAAGAAGTTTGGGAAGGAACAGCCGGATGCACTGTAAAAACACGCTGGAGCGACTGGGTTTCAAGGGGAATACAGGGGAGAGACGTCGCATAAGGAAAATACGAAAACTTTTGATTTAGGGGCGAATGCGCCGATTGCCTGGGTTATCTGGCCGGCGCCGTGGAAATTGCCCCTGGAAACGCCGCTGCTTACGCATCACGCTGAGTAATCCCCTTCGGGCAACCGCCACGCCCCCAGGGCGAGTGAGTTTCTCCGGGTGCATTTTCTTGACCCGGCGCCGTTAGCAACGTAAGTACGAGTAGCGAGAAATTGATCGCACGCCTTTGGCACAACTTTCGCCTGGAAATACGAGAAACAACAAGCCGTCGCGTGGACAGGGAAAGCCGACGCGGCCAAAGAAAGTCCTACTCAAAAATAGACGCCGCCGCCAATGTGTGGACGGCCATCGGATGTCGACTTTAGAAGAGAATTCACAATGAAATCGCGCAGGAAATTAGGGTTTACCCTCGTTGAAGTTCTGATCGTTGTGGTGATTATGGCGGTATTGGCGGCGGCCATTATCCCCCAATTCGCCGATTCCACAGCCGATGCGAAAGCAAACACAGCTATCTTCAATTTGCATACGCTTCGCTCGCAAATCGAACTTTACAAAGCCCAACACGACAGCAAATACCCGACTGCGGGTTTGGTCGAGTTGACAAAAAAAACCAATGCCGCCGGTGAAGTGGGAACTTCGACCGCCTACCGGTATGGCCCCTACGTTCGCACCATTCCGGAAAATCCGATTAACGGTCTGAATGCCGTTGTCGCGCCGGCCGCCAATCCTCCCGTGGCCGAAGAGGCGGACGCCGGCTGGCTATACGACGCAGTCAAGGGCGAGGTCTGGATCAACAGCACCAAATACCTAACCAAATAATTCTGCTTCCGGCAAAATTCTTACTTTACACAGCGTTTCATTCAGGCCTCGAACCGGTTGCCGTCCGGTCGGGGCCCTTTTTCTTTCTTGGTGATCGCCAGACCGTGATTCCTGCTGATCGGCGAGACGTTTGGTACGATAGGTTGCCGCCCGACGGTCCTGCGTCTAGAGTGAATTGAAGATCGTCCCCCCGACATTCGCCGCAGAACCCGCCCGACAGAAAAAAATCCTGTATTTGCGCCGGACGAACAATGGCTGAATCCAAAAGCAAATCGAACCCGAACCCCGCCGATGCGCCCAAAGCGGTTGTTGGCAGGCTCAGTTTGTATTTGCGAGAGTTGCAGCACCTAGTTCGCGACGGACACGAAACCATCAGCTCCACCCGGCTGGGAAAAATTCTCGGTTTCTCAGACGCACAGGTTCGCAAGGATCTGGCCTACTTCGGCCAATTTGGTTATCCGGGCATCGGCTACCGCTGCCATGAATTGATTCACGCCATCAAGCAAATTTTCGGCACCGACCGGCAATGGCCGGTGGCCATCATAGGCACCGGTAACCTGGGGCGTGCATTGGTCGGTTATAAGGGTTTCGATAACCAGGGCTTCAAAATTGTTGCGGCCTTCGACATCGACCCAGCCAAAGTCGGCGGCGCGATCGAAGAGGCGCCTATCTACCATCTGAACGATCTCGAAAGAATCGTTCAGGAAAAGCAGATCAAACTCGCCATCATTGCCGTGCCCGCCTCCGCCGCGCAGTCGGTGGCCGATCGACTAGGAGCGTCGGGCATTGACGGCATTCTCAATTTCGCGCCGGTCACCGTAACTGCTCCCCCAAACGCCAGCATGGTCGGCGTCGACTTGGCGATCGAAATGGAGCAGTTGACGTTTGATGTCGTGAAACGGTCGGGCGAGAAAAAATGAGGCCGCGTTAAGCATCAAGCGGGAAAATGCTGCGGTACGATGGCTTTCCAAGGCCGTCGGTTTGCTGGTTTCGATGGCCCTGGAAGGCCAGTACAGGTAAACAGGACACTTAATTCCCGCTCGATGCTACCCGGCTTCCGCCTTGCGTTTTTCCAGCTCGGCGCGTTTGATCGCCATTTCGAGCAGCAGCGCGAATTCGTCGACCAGATCAAGCCCGCGAGTGATTTTCGTCACTCCATCAAGCCGCACCGACGAAGCTCCCATCTCTTCCATCGCTTGGGCGAGCGCTTCCAGATTGAGCCGTTGCGTATTGATTCTCTCGGCGTACTGGCGCACGTCGTGGGGAGTTTTTTCCCCCACGCGTTTCGAGGGCGCGGCGCGGCGGCTTTTTCGCTACGCGGTTTTTTTTTCTTGGCCATGCGGGGCGTCTCCTTCTTTATGCAAGTCTAGTCTCTGATGCGAGTATCGTAAAGAGTGCATATCCACGTCATGTATTGATTAAAAGTGATTAGTAATAAGTTCATTACGAAGTATTGACAAAGATCGGGATGTTTGTATGATGCGTGTGTTCAGTCGAGGCAAGGCTGTCGCCAAGCACGGAAGAACGGAGAGCGCCATGCAAAACTTATGCGATACCGTCGTCTGGCGAGACGCCCACGATCAAGACACCATCGTCTTTGGACGAGCCTACGCCAGCCGCCACGACAAGCCGCTGTATGTCGCTTGGTTTACCTGCCATATCGACGCCCTGCTCGATATGTTCGGACAGGATGTTTTCCAACACGTACGAAATGCGGCGGCCGATGAGTTTCCGCTGCCAGTGGCTTTCGCCGTTTCGTTCGACATCGAATCCTAAACCACTCGCGCCTACAATCACCACTCCCACAAGAAAGACACAGCCCATGGATATCACCACGATCTTGGAACTCGCCCTGAAAATTGGGCGGCAAATCGCCAATCAATCGAATACCAAAATTGATGACGAACTGCTCGACTTGCTGGAGGTTGTGTATCGCGACGCCTGGCTGCGTGAATGGCTGGCGGGCAAGTCGTTACAGCCCGTCGGAAGCCTGGCGATTGAAGCGGCGCCGAGTGAGCAGTTTCGCCTGGCGCTCAAACGCAACAACCTCAGTTGGTCAGCGCTACTTTCCAAGTTGCCGGAATTACTGCAACTGATCCAACTCATTCGCGCGTTCGCCAAAAAATAAGCGAACGCCGGCCCGCGATCTTGTAACTTCTCCATTTTCCTTGTAGACGCGAATCGACACGAAACCATGAGCGAACGCTACGAGATGAACCGGCAGATCTTGGCGGAGCAACTATGCACCAGGGGCTATCTGTTGCATGGGTCGCCCGCAAAGAACGAACTCGCCGAAGCGGTTGGCCGCTACCAGCGAAGTCATGGTTTGACGGTCGACCATTGGGCCGGTCCACAAACCGAGCGATCGTTGTTCGATCCTCATAGCCGCGTTTGCGGCGTGGCCGACCATTTGGAAATGTCGGACAGCGCCTGCAAGTGGCCGCAAAAAGAAATCACCTGGACAATCGACGGCCAACTGCCTCGTCTTTCGACGCTCGATCAAAAGCAGGCGTACTTCGAGGCTTGGGCCTATTGGTCGTCGGTCTGTGGCGTGGAACCTTCGTATGTGGCCAATGCGCGTACCGCCAACATTGTGATGGGCGTCGGTCGGATCGACCGCAGCGGGGGAACATTGGCCTGGAGTGAACTGCCCTGCGGGCAGGTGGAGCGCGTCCAACAGAAATACGACACCGCCGAGACGTGGGTGATTGACGAAAACCCCCAGCGGTACGAGATCGACTTGGTCCGCGTGGCCT
>QIKY01000142.1 GCA_003233175.1 Planctomycetaceae bacterium
TCCAATCTTTTCCCACCCTCCAAGAACGCGCCGTCTGCGAACTCCACCACCGCGCCGGCGGCGGCAACACCGCCCTCCCGACCGGCGTCCCCCGAAACGCCCTCCCCCAAAACAACGGCGCCAGCCGCAAAACAAGAACACAAAATGGGTATCACACAGAAGCCTTTCGGCGAAACGCCCCAAGGCGAAGCGATCACTTTATATACGTGTACGAACGCCAATGGTTTGGTGGTTTCGCTGATCAACTACGGCGCCACGGTGGTGGCTGTCGAAACGCCCGACCGCGACGGCAACCTAGCCAATATCACTTGGGGGTTCGACCAACTGGCGGGGTATCTGGGCAAGCACCCTTATTTTGGGGCCACGGTCGGCCGGTATTGCAATCGTATCGCCCGAGGAAAATTCACACTCGACGGGCGGCAGTACACGCTGGCGGTGAACAACGCTCCCAACCACTTGCACGGCGGCGAAAAGGGGTTCAATCGCGTGGTGTGGAAAGCCGAAACGGTTCAGTCCGACGATGCCGTGGGCGTGCGGTTCAGCTACACCAGCCCTGATGGCGAAGAGGGGTATCCTGGCAATCTGCAAGTCACGGCGGAATATTTGCTGTCCAACGACAACGCACTGAAAATGACATTCACCGCCAGCACCGACCAAGCCACCGTTGTGAACCTGACCAACCACAACTATTGGAATTTGGGCGGCGTTGGTTCGGGCTCTGTTCTCGACCACCAACTTCGGCTCACAGCCGACCGTTACCTTCCGGTCGACGATACGCTAATACCCACTGGAGAACTTGCCTTGGTCGTGAATACGCCGTTCGATTTTACCTCGCCGCGGCTCATTGGCGCCGAAATGGACAAAGTGGCGGGCGAACCCAATGGGTACGATCATTGTTTTGTGCTGCGAGGACAAAACAGCGAACTCACCTTGGCCGCCGAAGTGAAAAACGCCGCCACCGGCCGCGTGATGCAGGTTCTCACCACGCAGCCAGGGCTCCAACTCTACACCGGCAATTTCCTCGACGGCGCCGATGCCGGCGCGGGGGCGAAACGACACGAAGCCTTTTGCCTCGAAACGCAGCACTACCCCGACTCGCCCCATCAGAAAAACTTTCCCTCCACGGTTCTTCGGCCCGGCGAAACCTACCAGCAGACCACGGTCCACAAATTCAGCGTGGAGTGATCGCCGCCGGGGCCATTCACCGCTGGCGCCGAGTGTTTTTACGAGAGACACCGTACGAAAAAGCCCGGCATTTTGAAAATGCCGGGCTTTTAGGTGAGCGGCGGAAAATAATGTCCCCTTGAAAAGGGGGAGAACACGGTTGGTAAATTGATTTCCGCCGCTGCCCTAAGGGGGGCGGCAGGTCTTTGTAGCGATTCAGCAATTTTCGTGGTGCTCATTGGTTTTCGCAACATTTCATTTGGCCGAAGGCCTTAAATCACCGTAGCCTGGGGCATCGCCCCAGGAACCGAGCTCGGAACCCGTTTCATGAACGCCACCGTCCTTTCTCGTTACCTCGATCCGTTCGTATTGAACCAGGTGGCCGATCATCCTCTGGAGCCGCGCGGTTTGGTGAGCGGCAATTTGGCTGGTGCGCACAAATCGCCTTTTGCGGGGTTCGCGGTCGAATTCGCGGGGCACCGTGAATACGCGCCCGGCGACGACCCCAAGTACATCGATTGGCGGGTCTATTTCACCCGCGACAAATACTTCGTCAAACAGTTCGAGATGGAAACGAATTTTACCTGCCATCTCTTTTTCGACACCAGCGCCTCAATGCGTTACGGCGCCGACGACGCCAACAAGCTGCTCTACGCCGGCCGCATGGTCGCGACATTGGCCTACGCGATTCTCCGCCAGCGCGACAAAGTATCGTTCGCCGCTTTTGACGACCAAGTGCGAACAACGATCGCACCCAGCAATTCGTTTGATCAGGCGTCGCGCATCATTCAGGAGTTGGATGGATTCTCAGCCGAGCGAGCCTCCGATTTCGGCGCCTGTCTGATGGAGTTGGCCCGCCGCACGAACCGGCGGGAAATCGTGATGATTTTCAGCGACTTCTTCGGCGATTTAGCGCCGCTGGAAGCAGCCCTGCAAATGATGCGGTTTCACGGCCACGAAGTCATTTTGTTTCAGGTGCTGCATCACGACGAACGGCAGTTCGAGTTTGACGGCATGTTCAAATTCGAGGGCTTGGAAACCGCGGCTGAAGAGATGCTCGAAGCCGGCGAAGTGCGGCAGGCGTACCTTTCCGCCCTCCGCGCCCACATCGACGAACTGGCCGAAATTTGTCGACGGAATGTTTGCGAAATGGTGGCGGTCGACACCAGCCTCCCGCTGCGCGAAACCTTCTTCGCCTATCTCAGCCAACGCGAGGCGGCGGCGGGGCGGCGGGGTTTGTAGGCCGTGCTGGGAATAGCACTAAAACAAGGTAACCGTTCGCGGCGCCGCGGGAAATTGCGATGGCAATCTATCCCACAGCGAATAACCGATATACGCTTACGAAGACGGGAAACGCAGAGGCCGCAAAGAGGCAGAGGGCCGCAGAGAAGAACGAAAGGCAAGAAAATCAAATCTCGGCGATGTTCGTCAGCTGTGCGTTTGCATTGCATCGTCAACTTGAGCCGAGATGATTGCAGCCTGTCCTCTGCGGCCCTCCGCGCCTTTGCGATCTCTGCGTTGAAATGCCCGCCCAAAAACCGCCGAGCAATGTCTGAACTTCCGTCGGCGCCGCGGGAATTTGCGATAACATCCAGCCGACAGCTCAAAATCTGCGAACGGCTTGCTGTTTTTATTGTCCTTGCGATGGGTCTAAAACCCTCGCCTTCAGGCGAAACCTTGAGGATTTTTTTGAGGTGGCAAGGGTTCGGTTGCCACGAA
>QIKY01000383.1 GCA_003233175.1 Planctomycetaceae bacterium
AAAATGACCTGAACATCCTCGACGGAATCCAATCCGCATTCGAGAAATCGCCCATCCTGCCGGCGTTTATCATCGCCGCTGAGTAGTTACGAAAAGGAATAGTCTGCTCTTTCGCGAATCCTGTCTCATGCCAACTTCCATTTTTCCAAAAGTAATCTGTTGATTCTTCCATTTCGGTTACCAAACACTTACTGCCCTCCGTTTCGCAAATGTCTGCATCTATAGCGAAAACTGCTGCTCCGAACAATTGAGTCTTGTGCGAGAGATTGTAGGCTCCCCACGAAGTGGGGATGTCGAAACTTACTTTGTGCTGTTTCTTGAATCCTAGAAAAAACACGGCAGCTGCAGTAGTGTGCAGCTCGCCAAAAAGCGGTCGGTCAGCGCCTGCGATAGGTCCCTTAAAGTATGTGTGCCAGCCGCAGACGATGCACTTCAAACCAGACGGATCGCCAACGTTGAGCGGGTTGTTTAATACGAACAAATACAAATTCATCCCATCTGCAAACCTTATTGGATCAACCGACAGCCACCTCGCAATTGTTGGCTCATACGTTCTTGCTCGCACGTACAAGTCGTCTGTTTCGGAGTTTGTGTAGTATCCAAGGGCGCCTTTGTAGCCGAACGGGTTGACGGTTGTGCCGGTGCGAGCGATGGTTTCGCCGAAGGCGGAGTATGTATAGGTATCGGTGATGACTTCGTTTTTGTCGGTGAGTTGGCGGGTGTTGTGTTCGCCATCATAATGATAAAAGCTGGAGGCGCCATCGCGGTCCTGGGAGATGAGTTCGCCGAATTGGCCCGGTTCGTTGGTGTACCGGGCCGTGACGGCGCCCATGTCGTCGGTTTCCATGAGAACGTTGTCGCTCTCGTCATCCCAGAGGTAATTCGTGACGGGCATGGTCAAGACTCCTTTCGAACACGGCGGTTATCGGCATTATACATGGCGGTGACACGCGCGCCGCTAGGCAATTCAACGCCCGTCTGCTGGTTTTCGTAGTCCCAAACGGCGGTTGTTAGAGCGCCGCCGGGTTGTTGGACGATTTGCTGGTTGCCATCGGCATCGAAGGTGTAGGTGGTAAGACCGCTGGCGGTTTCGCTCGTTTGAAGTTGATTCGCGACATCGTAAATGTACGTCGTGAGCGCGCCGTTTTCGCTTTTCTTCAGGCGGTTTCCGGCTGGATCGTAAACGAACGTCGTGTTGTAGGCATCCACACCCGAGCGATGTTCGTTCGTGAGTTGGGAAGTTGTGTCGTACGTCCAGGTGACAAGGTCACCGCTGGCTTCGCGAACGTCAATCTTGTTTCCAGCCGCATCATAACCGTACTCGGACGCGGAAATTACTGAATCGTCGGATTTTAAGTTGGAGCGGGACGTTAACTGATCGGCCGCATCATACGTGAACGACGCCCGTGTTCCGTTGCCCAATTCCTTGAGCGTGCGTCGTCCCGCCGTGTCGTATATCAGCGTCGTTTGTTCGGCCAGTGGATTGACTTCTTGGACGAGACGACCAGCGGCATCGTAGGCGTATGTGAAACGCCCGCCTTGGGGATCAACCAAACTGGCGCGTTCGCCATTGGCGTCATAGGCATAGGTGATGCGTTGATTCGTCGGATTCAGTTTGGACTCCTTCGCGTCGTACGTGTACGTGTACAAACCGCTGGCGTCGCGCATTTGGGTGCGATTACCGACTTCGTCGTAGGCGAAGGTGGCGCGGGAGGCGTTGGGGTAGAGGCGGCCGGTTTGTTGGTCGATGGCGTCGAATGTGTACGTGGTGCGATTGCCCCGCGCGTCGATACGCAGTGTTTCGCGGCCGGCGATGTCGTAGCTGGTGGTCGTGATCCGGCCGAGAGGATCGATCGATTCCGTTTTGTGTCCAGCGGCGTCATCGACTCGACCTGTCCCCGTTCGCCCGCTCGCACTGGCGAAGCCAGTGGCACCCATGCCACCCGGCCGTGATAATATACTTTCTGCGTGAACGCATGGCTCCCTCTTTGGAGATGACGTGGTTTGATTCAAGTCATGTACCAGAGGGAGCTTGCGTTCGCCTAGGGGAATTGCCCGTTTTTGGAACTACTGACTATTGATTTTTAGCGTTGGACGCACCTCTACTTTTTGATTTCAAGAATTGCAAACTCAGCAAGTGCTTGCCATGCCGCATTATCGCCGCCACTCTACGAGACGCTCGATTTTTCAATTTTCGCTCTTTACGTTGATGTTCGTGATTTCCCTGTTCTCGGTTGGCCTCTTTGCGTTTTGTTATTGGCAAGATCGATCCGCAACGACCCAAATAATGCGGTCAGTCACAGAACCCACTGTCGACTTTATTTCAAGAGGTTCAGCCACTGGAACTGTTGAGTACGAATACCCCGCAATCGACCTTGCTTTGACAACATTTTGCAAAAACAAGCGAATTCGGTTGCGGACAACGAGTGCTCTTAGGCAGCTGCTGTCCGATAGCAACAGTTCGCAATTGCGCCGCCGTGCAGCCTACACACTTGGCAACATCCGGTGTGGAAATGACGACGATTTGCAACAGTCACTTTCTCTTCTGACTCGCATTTCACGAGAGTCGGATTCAGACGTGGCCATTGAAGCGAATACCGCCATCGAACGACTGGCAGGGAAACCGATTGCAGACCGTGTTAGCTCAAGCACAGATACGATGAAATACACGCCTAATTGAAGCCGTCACCATTCCGTATCATTTGCAATAGTTTTTCCAGTCCTTCTTCGTGCAAATTGGGTTCGGTGAAGATTCGATCTTGCAAGCGGAATCCTTGCAAACTTGCTTAATGTACAATTTTAGCTCGGTTTTCATGCAGTTTGGGCATGAGCTTTTCCAAACGACTTCAATGCACAATAGTCGTCTGTTGGATTTTTTGTCCAGTTTTTCTATTGGACAATCTCGCGCAAAAGCGGTCGGGTCAACCAGTGAAGGACATTTCTGACTGAGACGACTTTGGTCCTTTCTGAACGTATTTTGGAGAGGGCCAGACTCGTTTGGGCCCATCTGATTCTTACGCTTGTCACATGGTTTCAAGCCCACCCCTGGAACCACCGTGCTAGACCGTTCCCACCACTCTAGTTGGCATTGTGAAAACACAGTGGATTGAATGTTGGCAAATCGAGCAACAACTAAGAATTCATTTCCATAGCTTGTACTCCCAACCTGCCTTGGTTTGTTGCCAAAGCACTTATCGATCTTATCGTTAGGTTTTAGATTTCGGAGAAATTTGAAATTCAATTCTGTTACGCAGCAACAACATGGGGCACACAAGCCACTCGCGTCGACAACGGTTGCTGGCGAGTTATTTACATACATATATGCATTGGGGCCATCATCTGGGAATATCGGATCAACCGACATCCACCGTGCAATTGCCGGTTCGTAAACGCGTTCGCGGACGTAATAATCGTTGGTTTCTTCGTTGTACTGGTAGCCGCGCGAGCCGATGTAGCGGTATGGATTTACTGTTGTGCCGGTGCTGGCGATGGTTTCGCCGAAGGCGGAGTAGGTGTATGTATCGGTGATGGCGCCGTTTTCGTCGGTCAAGGCGAGCGTGGAGCCTTGGCCGTCGTAATGATAGAAACTGACTTGCCCGTCTCGTTTCTGGGCGATCAACTCGCCGTGCAAGTCGGGCTCTTGCGTGTATTCGGCAACGACGTCGCCGTTCTCGTCTTCCTCCAGGAAGACGTTATCAGTATCGACGTCCCAGTAGTAAGTCGTGATAGGCATATCAAGTTTCCTTTCGAAGACGCCGGTTGTCGGCATTATACACCATCGTCACGCGTGATCCGTTCGGTAATTCGACGCGCGTGTTTTGATTTTCGTAGTCCCACACGTTGGTCGTGCGGCTGCTGTCGGGTTTCTGTACGATTTGCTGATTGCCGTTGGCGTCAAATGTGTAAGTCGTCACTCCGGCGGCGGCGACTTCGGTGACGATCTGATTCGCCGCGCCGTACACCGATGTGGTCAAAGCGCCATCGACTTCCTGAACCTCGCGGTTCCCGGCTGAATCGTAAACGAATCGCTTGCTATAACCTTTCGCGCCGGAGCGATCTTCATTCGTCAACTGCTGCGTCGCGTCGTACGTCCAGGTAACGCGATCGCCATTGGATTCCAGAACAGCCTTCCGGTTGCCAGTAGCGTCGAGCGTGTAGGCGACCCCCGAAATGACATCGTCATTCGCCTTGAGGTCAAATTGCTGCTCCAGTTGGCCGGCGGCGTCATAGGTATAGGAGGTGCGCGATTCGTCCGGCTGGACTGTTGTTATTCTACGACCAGCCGTGTCGTAACTGATCGTAGTTCGGCCAAGGCTGGACGATATCAGAGCGCGTCGTTGGTTCATCGCATCGTAAGTGTACGTATCTATCCCACCCCTGGGGCTTTGCCACTCGGAACGGTTGCCAACAGCATCGTAGCTGACCGTCGATATCTCGCTCGTCGGATAAACCGTCGTCTTTGTTTGGTCATCCGCATCATACGTGTACGTGTACAGCCCGCTCACGTCGCGCATTTGGGTGCGATTGCCGACGGCATCGTAGGCGAAGGTGGCGCGGGAGGCGTTGGGGTAGAGACGGCCGGTTTGTTGGTCGAGAGCGTCGAACGCGTACGTGGTGCGGTTGCCCCGCGCGTCGATACGCAGGGTTTCGCGGCCGGCGATGTCGTAGCTGGAGGTGGTGAGGCCCAGCGGATCGATCGATTCCGTTTTATGGCCGGCAGAATCATAGGTATAACTGTGGCGGTTGCCGCGCGCATCGAGCAGAGCTTGCGTTTGGCCTGCGGCGTTGTAAATGGTGGTTGTGGCGTAACCCAGGGCGTTTACTTGGGCCGAGCGGCGTCCGGCGGCATCGTAGACCGTAGTGGCGGTGTTGCCGAGTGGATTGGTCTGGGCGATTTGCTGACCGGCGACGTCGTACGCCGTGGTGGTGCGGTATCCGAGCGGATTGACCGAAGCGATGGCTTGGCCGGCGGCGTTGTAGACGCTGGTCGAGACGGCGCCCAGCGGATTGGTTACCGCGACGCGGCGACCGGCGGCATCGTGCGTGATGGTGGTGCGATTGCCCAGAGGATCGACCGAGGCGATCGTCCGACCGGCGACATCGTACACCGACGTACTGCGATATCCAAGCGGATCGACCGAAGCAACGGCGCGGCCGGCGCTGTCGTACACGCTGGTGGAGCGGTTGCCGAGCGCATCGACCTGGGCGATGACCTGTGCATCGGCCGCGTAGACCGTGGTGGTGCGATAACCCCGCGCATTTTCGGCGCCGACTTGCTGGCCGGCGGCGTCATGCGTGAGGGAGGTGCGCTGGCCGAGGGCGTTTTCGCTGGCGATGGTTTGATTGGCGGCGTCGTACATGGTGGTGGAGCGCTATTGGAAAACAAGATCATCGACCCTGGCGACGAAGTTGGGCAAGTCGGCCAGATCAAATGCCGCGAACGGCTTGGCGGAATACTAAAATACTACTACCGCGATGCGGTATAGAAGATCCACTTCACTTGTCGCGTAACTCACCGCAGCAACTGCGCACGCGGTACGCGCCACCCCGCTTTCAACACCCTCTTGAACCTACCTCAGCCTTGCGCGACCCCGTCAAAAGCAAACCTCGGCGGACATTTCGCCGACCAAAATCGCCTAACACCAGATTCTCACCAAACTTTCGACCGGTTTCAGTTTTTTGACCTCACGGGCCCAACGGATCGATGGACTCCATTTTGCGTCCAGCTTCATCACTAACTCGACCTATCCCCGTTTGCCCTGACGAATCCAGTGGCACCTACAAATTACATGTCAATAGTAAACATATCCAGTGCCACCCGGCCGTCGAAGACGTGAGTCACATTTGATCAAGGATCGACTATCTCCAGCAATGGACGCCTCGCAAGAAGTTCCTTGATGACAGACGCTGGAACTTCCGAGCCTGTAATATCCATAACCTTGAGCGACTGAATACTGCCAAGAGCAAACACATCATCATCTGATAAATCACAATAGTAGAGCCTAAGTTCTTCAAGCCGCTCGTTTTGCGCAAGACACTGAATTGCCTGGGGTGTCAGAGTGCAGCCGTCAAACATTACGCGACGCAATTCGCCACATTCGTTAATCGCTTTCGCGACATTGAAATCGATTTCCACGTTCCCGAAATCGACTTCGAAAAGCCGCTTACACTTGACCAGTGTGTCAAGATTTGCATTCGTAAGGACTGGAACGTCGATAACCATGTAGATCAACTGCTCGAAATCCAGCACATGACGAAAAGAGTCGTCTAGAAAATCGTCGTTAGCTATATAAATCGTAAGTACTCTCTCAAATAACTGAAAATTACCGACTGACCGCTGTATCCACGCGGGTTCAATATTCCACGTGTGGAATGAGGCATCATTGTGCGACTCGATGGCATCCATCGCGATTTGCTCTCTGTTGCGTTGACGTACAAGAGCGCCAAACCACGCCGAAATAACTGCAGCAACGATCATCGCCGCAAGTAGGGTCGAAAGCCGATACTGCAGAATAACGCGCTTACGCGTACCCAGCGACTTTGTACTTGTTGGTGACTTTCCTATCTCCGTCTTCATACTCAGCCAGCCATTCGTCATTGGAACTCACCTGTTGCCCCGATGTTGAATCCGGTGGGAAGCGTCCAGGCACTTTGGTAGGCGTCGGGCCAGGAAAAAGCATTCTACTAAACGAACGATTTGGAACCGGCGTGGCAGTTTGATTTCGAATGATAAGCGATTGAATACGAAAACCGATTCCCAACGTGTAAAATTCATTGCCTCGTATGCCGACCCACCCATTGTAGGCGCCATTTACGATTGTAAAACGCGCCCACATGTGGAACCCCCACGACTCCACGCGATGCGGTCCAAAATATAACGGCGAGCCGCCCTTTCCGCCAGTAAATTCGAGGCCGGTTTGCGATTCAAGGTACTTCGCCGGTTTCATCGGACGCGTCCGATGATTATCGCGCTCCCATAGCGGATTGTTAGTAATTTGTTGATATGTATAGGTCCAAGCTTCGAGGAATTCCTCTCGCCATGTCACGGAATACTGCATTCCACAGTCTGTTATTACTCTAAAAATACCGTGGTCTTGCACTTTCTGAACTAACTCGAATTGGTCCTTCTTTTGCCATTGAAAATGCCACGAGCTACCAGAAAGCTTGTCTTTCTTGGTTGGATCAATGGACCCAGTTCCCGTCCTGTTGCGTTGATGAATAACAACCCAAAAGCCGGTCGGATCGTGCCACCGCACCGGATCGTTTCTGCCATAAACGAACGGGTTCGGACCATCAAAGAAACCAATCGGATCGACCGACATCCACCGTGCAATGGTCGGTTCGTAAACGCGTTCGCGAACGTAGTAGTCGTTCGTTTCTTCGTTGTATTGGT
>QIKY01000295.1 GCA_003233175.1 Planctomycetaceae bacterium
CCATCCCCACTCAAGACTTGGCCGTGGTCGGCTTGCCCGGCAATCCCGCGAACCAAGTTCCTCCCGGAGCTCCGCTCGGTCAAGCATCGAGTGGCGGAGGCGGTGGAAGCGGCGGCGGCGCAGGCGGCCTCGCCGCTCTCGGAGCATTGGGCGCACTGGGCGCAGCTGGCGGCTCAAGCTCAAACACCGCCAGTCCCTTTACACCTTGATCGAACGTTCGCCTCTTTGATTGAACGTTCGCCCCGCAGCACGAGCCCATTTTATCTCGAAACCGCCAAGAAAAAGTGGCCGCCCCTTCTTGAGTTGAAGCCTGCGGCCGCCACATCTGCTTGCAGCCATTTACGTTGTTGACCGCCGCCCGCCTTATGGCAGCACGCGGAGGGTTGCTTCGTCGAGTTGCAAACCGAAACCGGGAGCATCGCCGAGCGTGATACAACCGTCGACGATGGGAGGTTGGCCGCCGACCCAGCTCATCCAGGGACGGCCCGATTCAGCCAGCGGCGCCGGGTCGAGTGCGGCAATCGCGTGCAACGCCCATATTTCCGAGCCGCGGTGCGGACAGACCCGTAAGCCCGCCTGACCGGCCGCCCGGTAAATTTTGATCAGTTCTGTCAGACCGCCGCACCAATTAACGTCGGGCTGCAAAACGGTATGCAAACGGCGTTCGATCAACGGCGCAAAACCGAACGCCGTGAATTCGTGTTCGCCGCCGGCAATAGGGATTTTGCACTCTCGGGCCAGCCGCTCGTATCCGGCCAAATCGTCGGGCGAGATCGGTTCCTCCACCCAGCCCAGATTGTAGGGCGCCAACGCCTGATCGAGGGCCAGCGTTAGTTCGACGTCCCACTGCATCCAGGCGTCGAGCATCAGTTCACGTTGATCGCCAATGGCTTTCCGGGCGGCGCGAACCGCCTCCACGGTTTGGGCGACGGAGTCGCGCATTCCGGTGCGGTCGACATGCAGTTTCACAGCGGCTCGCCCCGCAGCGGTTTGTTCGTCGACCTTCTCCCAGACCGTGCTGTAGGTGGGAATCGATTGCCCGACGCGGCCTCCCAATAATTCGGCAATGGGCTGGCGAGCCGCCTTGCCGCGTAAATCCCAGAGGGCCAGATCAACGCCGCTGATGGCCATTACGGCCAGGCCCTTGCGGCCAAAAGCCAGGGTGGCGGCGTACATTTCCCGCCAAAGGTCTTCCACATTCTCGGGACTGCGGCCCAGAAGCAGATCTCGCAGGACCGTTTTCACCACATGAATACCGGCCGCGCCTCCACCGCCGACGCCGTACGCCGTGAGCCCCGCGTCGGTGTCAATGGCGACGAGAATCTGCCCCAGCGACGTCCTCCAATCGGGCGGAGAGCCGGGCGTTTCCGGTTGCACGGCTCGTACGTCGGTGATTTTCATACCCGCCCGTCAGGCTCGAAGTAAAGAGATTACAGTTCGTCGGGCGGCAGTTCGTCAGTCATGCACCGGCGCGTGAATAATTTTGGGAGGCTGGTATCCCGGCTTCCACTCTCCGCGGATTTCGACCTGTCCGAAGAATTCGCGATCGCCGAGTTGGTAGTCTCGATTTTTCTTGGCTTTGCCGTCGCGGTCGATGTAGATTTTGATCAGATAACGTCCAGCGGGCAGGAGTTGCTGGGGTTTGAATTTCTTGGCCCTGGCCGAGTTTCGCGGCGCTACGGCCATCACCACACTTTGCCAAAGGCGCCGCGTCTGATGGATGGGATTTTCGGCGATGGCCCAGGGGGTTTTTGACCATTGATTACCGAGGCGCCGATAGATTTCGGCGCGCAACAGTTTTCCGCCCAGCTTGGCGGGAAAGTCGACAATGCGCAGTTGCTGGCCGGTCATCACGCCGACATCCTGCGGTTGGTCGGGAAGTTGGGCGGCGTCTTTGTACTTGCCGTTGACAACCGCCGCGTAGTCGTTGAGGAAGCGGCGGAAATTTTTGTCGGTCCGACCGCCGAGGGGAAACTTGGGGCCGCCGCCGTGGTCTTCCAAGCCGACCGGCTTGGTGAGCACAACACTGGCGTCGGGGTCGTCGAGATCAATATTGCCGGTGTCAACCAGTTTTTGCAATGTGGCCGCCGGATCGCGCGGCACGACCCACGAGATTGCGTCGACATCTTCGCGGGTATGTCCGTTGCGACCGATCTTGTTTCGATTCATTTCGGGCGAGTGGCAGTTCACGCAACGCCCCATTTCCGACCAAATATTTTCCACGAAAGAACGCAGCACCCGATCTTGCCGGGCGTGCCGAATCACTTCGAGCGGAAGTTGAAGGCCGAGTCGATCGCTTTTAGTTTTTGCCGCCGCCAATTGAGGATCTTTCACGGCCACTCGAATCCAGGCGCGAAAAGCCTCGTATTCCATCCGCCGCACCTTTTCTCCGACGGGCGTCGGTTTGTCTGGCGTGCGTTTGATGAATTGCAGAAGTTTGGACTGGTCGGGGTTTTGCATGTCGATCAACCCGGCGGCTCGCAAGGCGGCGAAGGTTTCTTCTTGGGTGTCGCCGATGTATTGTTTCAAGTCGACGCCGCTAAGATGACACTCCGTACAACTCGACGGCTGGGGCGATTGAAGAATCGGCGTGATTCGCTGCTTAAAAACATCCAATGCGTATTCGCCGCCGCTGGCCGCCAGGGGGCAAAACACGACAAGAGTCATGACCGTTAAGAATATTTTCGCCATGGCCGTTCTCCAGGAGGGCGCCGATGGTCCGCGTTATGCATGCAAAATCTCGATTTACAACCGCGTGACTCGATTTACAACCGCGTGAAGTATATCATTCGCGCAGGCCGATTTTCGCGCAGGCCGATTCAACCGAAAAACTCGGCGGCGGCGGGCGTTTCAATCGGTCTGCGCGTGTCGCGATGAGAATTGGAAGAAGCACCGGTTATTATTAAACTAGGGGCTCGTCCGTAGGTAAGTTACCTGTTTAGCTCATAAAAGCCCGGCATGTTCAAAAAGCCGGGCTTTTAATTCGGTAAGTTATTTGCGGACAGGTCCTGATCCATTTTCAGCATGGCATTGACGAAGTATGAGCATTTACCGGAAGTTTGGCGTCGAGCCGATCATTAACGCCAGCGGCGCGGTGACGCGGCGCCGATGCCGGAGCAAGTCGTCGATGCGCTCCGCCAGGCGGCAGGTGAAGCTGTTCCCTTGGAGCAACTCCAGGCGGCGGCGTCCCGGCGAATCGCGGTCGCCACGGCAACGGAAGCGGGGTTGGTTACCGCTGGCGCCTCCGCCGCGCTCACGTTGGGCGCCGCGGCGATCATGACCGGCGCCGATCTGGGTCGGATGGAGCAGTTGCCGCAGGCGCGTAACTTCCCGCATGCATTCGTGATCGCGCGTGAACAACGTAGCGGTTACGATCATGCCGTACGCGCCGCCGGCGGCCGTTTCGTGGAAGTGGGGTTTAATGAAGTCGTGGCTGGCGCCGGCGTTCGCCGTACTGAAGCCTGGGAGTACGAAGCCGCCTTTTCCGAACAGACGGCGGGTGTGGTTTATGTGATGGGGCGGCATGCGGCGCCGCCTTTGCGCGAAGTCGTGGAGCGGGCGCACGGGGCCGGTCTGCCGGTATTGGTCGACGCCGCCGGCGAGCTGCCGCCGCGCGGTAATCTACGGGCGATCACCGCCACCGGCGCCGATCTTACCGCGTTCAGCGGCGGCAAGGCGATTCGGGGGCCGCAGTCGACGGGCATTCTTTGCGGCCGGCGCGATTTGATTTCAGCCGCCGCGCTGCAAATGCTCGACATGGACGACCACTTCGATTTGTGGGCGCCTCCCAGTGAGTTTATCGACAAACAACAGCTCGAAGGCCTGCCGCGGCATGGCGTCGGCCGGGCGTTGAAAGTTTCGAAGGAAGAGATCGTCGCGCTGCTCACGGCGTTGGAGTTATTTGCCTCGGGCGCCTACGACGACGAACTTCCCCAAATGCGCGCCCGCTTGGAAGAGATTGCCGCCCGCAGCGCCGACCTGCCGATCACATGTCAAATTCAAGATGCGGCCGATCGCCAAAGCCCGCCGCTGTTGTTGGTTTCGATTCCCGCCCAGGCGGAGCTTTCGGCGTTTGAAGTTTGCCGGCGGTTGCGAGCGGGCGCGCCGCCGATTTATCTGGGGCATGGCGCCTTGGCGGAAGGCCGATTGGTGATCGACCCTTTGTGTCTGGAAGACGAGCACGCCGCGATCATCGCCCAGCGGCTGCGTGAATTGCTGCCGCCGTAATGACATTCCGGAACGGTTCGCGGGTTTGAACCGTCTGATGGATTGCTATCGCATTTTCACGCGCCGCCGGCGGAAGCTTAGACGTTCCTCTGTGGTTTCTGGGTGAACATTTCATCGGCGTTTTTAGTGGATGCTTGACTTTTAAGGGGCGCGAATTGTTGTTGGGTTTTGGAGAATAGGGGGATGTCGAGCCGAGCGGAGAATTTCCGTGCGCCGCCTCGCGCTCATCAGCGCGAGTCGTCTCTAAGGACCGCTCGCGAAATTAGTGACGACTTGGTGGTTTTGAATTGTTAAACTCATTGCCGTGTAACGGCGTGGTTGTTCCTCTGAGTGA
>QIKY01000375.1 GCA_003233175.1 Planctomycetaceae bacterium
GATGGGCATTTGATGCACGTTCAAATAGAGACTGGGCTGTTTGCAATCAGACAAGACTTAAGACTTTTGGCACTAGCGCGTTCCGGCTGATGAATCATCCGGGATAGTACACTCTCGCTTCCACGATTCAAAAAAATATTTCGTGCCTTTCTCGGTTCAGCGTTACATGTTCTGTGAGCGGTTACGAACATCGGGATCTTATTTCAGGACTATTCCTATGGACACTGGAATTGCTGCAAACCATGCTAAAGCATGAACTCCAACGGCGCGAAACAATTGCCCGGCTCACCTGTTCCGCCTACAATGGGTGTTTGTCGTTGGCGCGGCGGCGTCCGTTCCGAAGGCAAGGCGTCTTTTTCGCCCCACCTATTTTCTTCCCGTGAATAGAGAGCGTGTGTGATGAAACAGTGCAACCACCGGCGAGATTTCCTGCGGAGCGCCGCCGTGGCGGGTTTGGCGATAAGCGTTTCCGGACAACTGCCGTCGCCTGCTTCGGCCGCCGAAAAAAAATTGCCGTTCAAAATTTCGCTGGCGGAATGGTCGCTCCACAAAGCACTTCGTGCTGGAAAGGTTGCACATCTTGATTACGCGCGCATCACGAAGGAAGATTTCGGCATCGACGCCGTCGAATACGTCAATCAGTTCTTCAAGGATAAAGCCCAAGACAAAAAATACTTGGCTGAAATGAAGACCCGCGCCGCCGACCAAGGCGTCAAGAGTTTGCTGATCATGATCGATGGCGAAGGAAATTTGGGCGACCCCAACAAAAAAAAGCGAACCCAGGCCGTTGAGAATCATTACAAATGGGTGGAGGCGGCCAAGTTTCTCGGCTGCACTTCAATTCGGGTCAACGCCCGGTCGAAGGGAACGTACGCGGAGCAAGGCAAATTGGCGGTCGACGGCTTGCGGCGTCTGAGTGAATTCGGGGCGAGGTACGGTCAGAACGTGATCGTGGAGAATCATGGCGGGCTGTCGTCGAACGGGAAGTGGTTGTCGGAGGTGATCAAAAAGGTTGGCTTGAAAAACTGCGGCACACTGCCCGACTTCGGGAATTTCCACGAGTACGATCGCTATTTGGGCGTGAAGGAAACCATGCCGTTCGCCAAGGCCGTCAGCGCCAAAAGCCACGACTTCGACGCCCAAGGCAACGAAACCCATACCGATTTCTTCAAGATCATGAAGATCGTGCTTGATGCCGGTTACCATGGATATGTCGGCATTGAATACGAAGGCGGCTCGCTCGATGAATACGCGGGAGTTCGCGCCACGAAGAAGTTGCTCCAGCGTGTGCAAAAACGATTTGCCTGAAAATCCGGGCTCTGCCCCGGCAGATAACCGTTCACGGTGTCACGGGAAATTGCGATGGCAATCTGTCCGACCGCGAACAACCGATATATGGTTGCGAAGAAGGGAAACGCAGAGGGTGCGAAGGGCCGCAGAGGACGGAGTCCAGTCATCTCGAACCCGGTTGACAACGCGATTCCATGGCGCTGCCGATAACCATCGCCGAGATTTCGTTTGCTTTCATTTCCTCATTTCTTCTTCTCTGCGGCCCTCTGCGGCTTTGCGGTCTCTGCGTTAAAACGTGTACCCGAAAACCTCCGAGCAATGTCTGGATTTTCGCCCAGAGCGCGTGGAGTTGTGATCGTAATCTGCCCAAGAGTTCAAGCCTGTGAACGGTTGCCCCGGCAGAATGCCCCCGTGTTTTTTGCGAGGGGTATATTTGGCGAATCGATTCCGCTCAGCGGGCTAGAGTGTGGGGCCGACGATCCAGGGTAGAAACTCTTCGTCGCCTAGGTCGAGTTGCTCGCTCTTCGATTTTCGGCCGCTGGCCACGGCCAGTATTTCGTCAAAAATTTCCTCGCCCACCGCCCGCACCGATTTTCCTTGCAGCACGGCGCCGGCGTTGATATCCATATCGTCTTGCAAACGTTCGTACATCGGCGTGTTGGTGGCCACCTTGATCGAAGGCGCCGGCTTGCTGCCGAAACACGAACCTCTGCCGGTGGTGAACACCACGATATTCGCACCGCCGGCAATCATGCCGGTCACGCTGGCGGGGTCGTAGCCGGGCGTATCCATGACGACGAATCCCTTGGCGGTTACTGGCTGGGCGTATTCATACACATCGACCATTGCGGTCGAACCGCCCTTGGCCACCGCCCCCAACGATTTTTCGGCGATCGTGGTCAGACCGCCCTCCTTGTTGCCCACCGAAGGGTTGTTGTCGAGTTGGGCGCCGTACAGCCCGACATACCATTTCCACCATTCGATGCGCGCGAGCAGTTTATCGGCCACTTCGGGCGAAACCGCCCGGCGGGTGAGCAGGTGTTCGGCGCCATAGATTTCCGGCGTCTCGGAGAGAATAGCCGTGCCGCCGCAAGCCACCAACATATCGGACGCCACGCCCAAGGCGGGGTTCGCGGTGACGCCGGAGTTTCCGTCCGACCCGCCGCACTCCAACGCCAGCATCAACTCGCTGGCGGGAATCTCTTCACGCTGGATATCGTTGACTTGCGGCAACATCTCCTCCACGACCTTCACCGCCGCTTCGACCGTCTTCAACACGCCGCCCATGTCTTGCATCGAAAACACCGGCGGTCCGTGGGACGCAGCGCCGCCCGCATCGCCCGCATCGCCGCTCTCCACGGCAAGACCCTCGATCTGCACTAAGTGTTGGTCTTGCAGTAAAACGCCCATGGCGCCTTGTTCGCAGCCCAAGCCGATGAGCAAGTAGGCGCCGATATTA
>QIKY01000027.1 GCA_003233175.1 Planctomycetaceae bacterium
GGCGCCCAAGGCGGGGGTTTGCATCGGCGGCTAAGCGCGAGCTCCGTGGGAGGGCTCGCTGGCCGCTCCGCCAACCCCAAACAAATTCACTCATCCAATCAACCTTAACCCCCGCGCCAACTAATACTGGGGAAGTTCAAATGAGTGATTACCGACATGGAGATGTGGACAGACATTCGTCGTGACATACTGGTCAACGGCCTGAGCAGGCGAGAAGCTTGCAAAAAGTACAACTTGAATTTCCGGACGATTCAGAAAATCCTGAGCTATCAAGAACCGCCCGGTTATTGCCGGAAGAACACCCGAGACCAACCGAAGATCGGGCCGTTCCTCTCGATCATTCACGAGATTCTAGAGGCCGACAAGAAGGTCCACCGCAAACAACGGCATACGGGCAAGCGAATCTTTGAACGGCTTCGTGATGAGTACGGCTACCCTGGGAAGATAACGGTTGTTCGTGACGAGATTCGACGTTGGAAGCAAGCGACGGCGGAAGTCTTCATGCCGCTGTCGCATCCGCCGGGCGAGGGTGAGCGCACTGTGAAGTGCATCTTGCTTGGTGGTGTAGGTTGGAGGGTTTCGTTTCCTCGAACTTGGGAGCTTTACCATGGCGAGATCGGAGCGGTCGGTCGAGAAGGAACAGTACTGGCGATTGGTTGTGAGTGAACAGCGGCGGAGCGGTTTGAATATTCGGATGTTCTGTCGGCGGAGAGCGATCTCGGAGCCGTCGTTTTATGCCTGGCGAAAGGAACTGCGGAAGCGTGACGCCGCGAGAGCCGGCAGCGCCGGCGGCCAGTTGATTCCAGTGAGCGTCGTTACCGCGAACGGCGAAAACAGCACGCGGATCGATGCGGCGTCGAACCGACACGACACTCGCGGACCACTGGAGATTGTCGCACCTAGCGGCTTTACGTTGCGGTTCGATCACGACACGACGTCGGAAACGATCTCGCGATTGTTAGACGTGATTGCCCGTCGCCCAATCGAAGGAGCGGCGCCATGTTGAGTATCGCCGCGAACACGCGCATCTTCGTGGCGGCGGGCGCGACGGACATGCGAAAAGGATTTGACGGCTTGCAAGGAATCGTGAGCGGCGTGCTGGAGCAAGATCCGTTGTCGGGGCACTTGTTCCTGTTCGTGAATCGCCGCCGCGACAAGCTGAAGATTCTCTATTGGGACGGCGACGGCTTGGCGATTTGGTATCGGCGATTGGAGCAAGGCACGTTTCAAATGCCGACGATCGCAGACGACAAAAGGTCGGCCGAAATTCGCAGCGACGAACTGACCATGTTGTTGCGAGGCATCGACTACAGCAACGTTCGCAGACGCAAACGATATTCCATCGCGAGTTGAAATCAACTGCGAGTGAAATCAAATAACTTGCAAACATCTCCCACACGCTTGCGGCGACCAACTCGGTTGCGGCAAGCGTTTTCTTTTTGGAATTCGCGAGAATTCGACATTAAGAACAGAACCATCATCGAACTTCTTTCGTAACAACATGCATGAACGCAATGGACTTGCAACGCGAAAACGAACAACTCAAGAAGTTGCTGGCGCAATCGCAAACGCAACTGACGAAAACGCACGATGCATTCCAGAAATCGCAAGCCCAGCATGAAGCGGTCGCGGCGCAGTTCACCGCAACGCTCGAAGAGAAGCAACGGCAAGTCGCGGCGCTCGAACATCAAATCAAACTTCTGCTGCAGCGCATCAAAGGCTCGCGGCAAGAACGGATCGATCCCAATCAACTGCTGTTGTTTTCGCTGGAGGAACTCCAGGAAATCGCCGAGCAACTCGCACAGCAGAGCGAAGACTTGGTCGATGAAGAAGAAGATGACGCCGCCGCCCCACGTCGCAAACGGCGGAAATCGCCGGGCCGCGTGGGTAAATTGCCCGAACATCTCGACCGCGAAATCATTCGGCATGAACTTCCCGCCGCCGAGCGGGCGTGTCCTGATTGTGGTGAACAGCGGCAAGAAATCGGTGTGGAAAGCAGCGAGCAGTTGGAGCTGATTCCGGCTCGGCTCAAAGTGTTGCAGCACGATCGGGTGAAGTACGCTTGCCGCGGTTGCGAAGAGCATGTGGCGATCGCCGAGAAACCGCCGCAGCCAATCGAAAAGGGTTTGCCGGCGCCGGGGCTTTGTGCTCACACGGTGCTCAGCAAGTTCGGCGACCACCAACCGATTTATCGGCAGGAAGACATCCATTCGCGATTGGGAAAGACCATTCGCCGCAGCACGTTGTGCGGCTGGCAAGCGTCGCTGGCGGCGTTAGCTTTGGCGCTCGTCATGCGAATGAAATACTTGGTATTGCAATCGAAAGTCGTTCATACCGACGACACATCGATCAAAATGTTGGCGCCCGGCAACGGCACAACGCGAACTTGCAAGTTCTGGCCGTACCTCGGCGATTGGTTGCATCATTACGCGGTTTACGATTTTACGCTGACGCGCGAACGCGACGGGCCGCAAAAGTTTCTCGCAGACTTTCAAGGCTATCTGCAAGCCGACGCCTACTCGGGATACGATTGTATTTTCGCGGGCGGGGGCGTGCGCGAGGTCGCCTGTGGAATTCATGCGCGACGCTACTGGCATCAGGCTCGCGATAACGATCCTGTTCGCGCCAACACGGCGTTGGGTTTTTGGCTCTCCCACGGAATGAGTGGGTGAATGTCGGGAATTCCACAAGCCTTGGCTCGGGCTCAGCAGAATGGGGCCGCCCAATTCTGCTCGCC
>QIKY01000400.1 GCA_003233175.1 Planctomycetaceae bacterium
CTGACGACTGCAACGAAACGATAAGAGACCAACGTCAAACACCATCTTCTATGTTCAATCTTCCGGATGCAACCCCGCGCCGCAATTGACCTTTTTTGGCGGCCGCTTTGCCGGGCGATCTTGATTGCTGCTAGAATAGCACGATAATTCCATAATGTTTGGGAAGCGTGGAGCAGCTTTTTCACCGCCGATGGGGCCGGCGAAACTGTTCGCCGCCTTCTAGCTTGCATCGCAACGGATTTTGTACGAATAGGACCTGACAATGTCGCCTGACGGAACAATGTCGTCTGAAGGATACGACTCTTACCCACCTCCCCCGCCGCTGCGCCGAACTCCGCCGCCCGGCCCTGCTTGGCGGTCGTTCCTGCCGCTGGCATTCGTTGTTTTGGCCTTGGTTTTGGTTGTGAGAGTCTGGTTTGGCGGCCCGACGCAACTGCTCGACGCCAACGCGGTTCCGCGAACCGTGGTTGCCCGCGGAGATCTAGCCGACGACGAACGCGCGACCATCGACCTTTTCAAGGCGGCCTCCCATTCGGTTGTTTTCATCACGACCTCGACGGTGACGCAAAGTCCTTACACGTTTAACGTTATGGAGCAGCCGCAAGGCTCGGGTTCGGGCTTCATCTGGGACGACCAAGGTTATATCGTCACTAATGGCCATGTGTTGGAGGGCGCCCAACGCGTGCAAGTCACGCTCAGCGACCAATCCACCTGGAAAGCGAGGGTGGTGGGCGTGGCCCTGGATAACGACCTCGCCGTGTTGAAAATCGACGCCCCCAGCAGCAAACTACAGGCGGTGTCGCTGGGAACCTCCAGCGATTTGGAAGTCGGCCAGAAAGTGCTCGCCATCGGCAACCCGTTCGGACTCGACCAAACCCTTACCACCGGCATCATCAGCGGACTTGGCCGCCAGATTCGCGCCCAGTCAGGCCGGACGATTTCCGGCGTCATCCAGACCGACGCCGCGATCAATCCTGGCAATTCGGGCGGTCCTTTGCTCGACAGCGCCGGGCGCATGATTGGCGTCAATACAGCGATCATGAGCCCCTCGGGTGTATCGGCCGGCATCGGTTTCGCGATTCCCGTCGATACGGTCAATCGCGTGGTGCCGTCGCTGGTGAGTAAGGGGCAGGTGGAGCGGGCTGGGTTGGGAATTCATATCGGCCCCGACCAATGGATGCGGCGTCTGGGATACGAAGGCGTGCTGGTTCTCGGCGTGGAGCCGGGCAGTGCGGCGGAAAAAGCGGGCCTTGTTTCGACCACGCGCATCGAAGATGGCAACATTCACCTCGGCGACATCATCCTCCAAGTAGCCGGCAAGAAAACGCGCAATGCCAACGATCTGCTAGATGCCTTGGCGAATTTTGGCGTCGGTGATTCGGTCGAAATCCAAGTGCTTCGCAACGCGAACACGAAAAGTGAAGTTCTCGAAACACTGACCATTGCCTTGCAAGCCTTGCCTTGAAAAACACGAAAAAACAAGTGCCAGTTCAGAAGCCCGGTTTTTTCCATAAGCCGGGCTTCTCAAACGCCAATTCGGGATTTCGTGGCGCCACACTTTCGTGGAACGCGGCTCTCATCCGCCTAATGAATACTCCCATGCTCCGAAATTTTACCATTGCGGGCCTGCTGTGCTTTTGTTTGCTGAACATTGCCGCGGCCCAACATCGGCTGATCACGCAGGGCAACGGCAAGTTGGCAATCGTCGATGCCGCCGGCGCGGTCGAATGGGAAATGCCCTGGACCGGCATTCACGATATTCACGTGTTGCCCAACGGCCACATTATGACGTTGCAGCACGATCGTCGGGTGGTGGAAATCGACCCCGAAACCAAGCAAGTCGTCTGGAGTTACGACGCCTCCCGCCTGAACGGCAACGCGGATCGGCGCGTGGAAGTGCATTCCTTCCAACCGCTCCCCGGCGGCAACGTGATGATTGCCGAAAGCGGCGCCGGACGCATTATCGAAATCACTAAAAACGGAAAAATCGTCCATGAAATCAAACTCCAGAGGGATCGGCCCAGCGCACATTCCGACACGCGGCTCGTCCGAAAACTGAAATCGGGCCATTATTTGGTTTGCCAGGAATCCGACGGATTTGTCCGAGAGTACGACGCCGGCGGCCAGGTCGTGTGGGAATACGATGTGCCGCTCTTTGGCAAGCAACCTCAAGGCGGACACGGCCCCAAAGCCTGGGGCGATAAATGCTTCGCGGCTCTGCGGTTGGCCAACGGCAACACGCTCATCGCGACGGGAAACGGCCACGGCGTGCTGGAAGTAACGCCGGAAAAAAAGATCGTCTGGCGATTACAGCAGCACGATCTGCCGGGAATCACGCTGGCTTGGGTGACCACGCTCGAAGTGTTGCCCAACGGACACTACATGATCGGCAACTGCCACGCCGGCGCCGGCCAGCCGCTGCTGGTGGAAATGGAACCCAAAACAAAACGCGTGGTCTGGACGTTCGACCAATTCGAACGCTTCGGCAACTCCGTGTCCAACTCGCAGTTGCTCGATGTTCAAGGCGCGGTCATTCGCTGAGGCGCCGCCGTAACATTACCCTCCCACGGAGTTTGCATTTCAACCCACGCCGTTGGAGTGTACGCGTTAGGGATAGTCCCGAAATAACTTCCGTACGATGGCCTTGGAAGGCCAGGGCTTTTAACATCTTTGTTTGCTGCTTGCGAGAAGCTTGGCCGTGGAAACATGCGCTCCCGCTTTGCACCGCGTG
>QIKY01000175.1 GCA_003233175.1 Planctomycetaceae bacterium
TTATCCCGGCGGGATTCAAGCCATGACCGACCAGATTCTCTCCACTCCTTCTCTCAAACGCCATGCCAATTGCAAACCGCAAGGTGCGCTCTTCGCAACCGCATATCGGTTATTCGCTATCGGACGAGATTGCTATCGCAATTTCCCGCGCCACGGTGATCGGTTCCAAGGAATCAAAGGCAGGCGCCGGTTGCAGACACGCCCGCAATGATCGATCATACGACGACCGGCGACGTGGCCGAACCCAGTTCGTTTTTATGGGAGCGGGAGTGGGATTATCTAACGTGAGTCTTAACGAAAGTGCGAAACGTCTTTGCGACCAAGCGGTGGCGCACGCGGCGGAATGGAATATCGGCGTTGGCGCGCTTGAAAACGGCGGGCGATTATTAGACTTCGGCCTTGCCGCGCGCGGTGGTTTGGCGGCCGGCGCGTGTCTGGCGGAAATCTGCCTGGCCGGCTTGGGAAGTGTCGCCTTGGCCGCGCCGAACCGTGAGTTATGGCCGGGGCCGACCGTGCTCGTGCAAACCGACCAGCCGCTGGCCGCCTGCATGGCCTCGCAGTATGCGGGTTGGCAAATCTCGCTCGACGATTATTTCGCCATGGGCAGCGGACCGATGCGCGCCGCGCGAGGCCGCGAAAAACTGTTCGATGCTATAGGCGGCCTGGAAACAGCGCCGCACGTGGTGGGCGTATTGGAAACCGCCAAGCCGCCCACCGCCGCCGTGTTTGAATATATCGCCCAGGAAACGCAAGTCCTCGCCGACGCCGTCACGCTCTGCATCGCGCCCACTTCGAGCCTCGCCGGAAGTTTACAGATCGTGGCGCGCACGATCGAAACATCGCTGCACAAAATGCATGAACTGGGCTTTGATATCGCCTGCGTGGAGAGCGGCTTGGGAACGGCGCCGCTGCCGCCCGTGGCCGCCGACGACATGCAGGCCATCGGCCGCACCAACGACGCCGTGCTCTATGGCGGCGAAGTGACATTATGGTTGCGGGCCGAGGATGACGCTTTGTCCGATCTCGTCAAAAAAATTCCCAGTTCCGCCTCGCGAGATTTCGGCCAGCCGTTCGCCGATATCTTCAAGCAGTACGCGTACGATTTCTATAAGATCGACCCGCTGTTGTTTAGTCCGGCGGTGGTGAATTTGATGAATCTCGCCACGGGGAGAACGCACCGCTTTGGCGAGTTGCAGCCGGCGGTTCTTGAAAAGTCGTTTTTGGACTGACCGATCATGCGCGTGGCTGTGTTATCTTCGCCGGAGAGTTGGTACTTTCGCGATCTGCTGCGCGCTGCGGCCGAGCACAATAAAAAAATCGAGGGGCAAAAAAAGGGCGGGCAAAAAAATGCCTATCAACTAGAAGCCCTCGCCTTTCGCGACTTGGCCTGTTGGGTGGGCGGCCAAACGCCGCCCAGTATTCATACCGGCGGCGCCGACGCCGCAACGTTCGACGCAGTGCTGGTGCGCTCGATGCCGCCCGGCTCGTTGGAGCAGGTGATCTTCCGCATGGACGTTCTCGGCGCCTTCGAGAGCGGCGGAGGCATTGTGATGAATCCTCCCCGCGCGATGGAAATCGCGATCGATAAATATCTGGCCTTGCTCCGCCTGCAAGCCGCCGGACTGCCCACCCCGCGCACGTTCGTTTGCCAGTCGGTCGAGGCCGCCATGCAAGCTTGGCGCTCCTTGGGAAACGACGCCGTTTTGAAGCCGATTTTCGGCGGCGAAGGCAACGGCATCACCCGCCTGACCGACGAAGCCCTGGCCCACCGCGCTTTCAAAATGCTCACGCAGAACGGCGCCGTGCTCTACTTGCAGGAATTCATCGACCACCTGGGATACGATATTCGCATTCTGCTCATCGGCGAAAAGGCGTTCGCCATGCGCCGCCGCCATCCTACTGATTGGCGCACCAATCTCAGCCGCGGCGCAACAGCCGAAGCCTGTCCGTTAGACGACGAACTGCTGCAACTGGCGCGTCGCGCCGGCGCGGCCATCGGCGCGCCAATCGCGGGCGTCGACATCCTGCCCAGCCGCGATGGCCGCCGCCTGCTACTCGAAGTAAACGCCGTACCCGGCTGGAAAGGACTATCGCGCGTGCTCAATATCGACATCGCGGCCGAAGTACTCGCCCACCTCCAGCAATGCGTGGACAGACGTGCGCCGTTGGAGTTCATGCTTTAGCATGTTTTATGCCTTCCACCGTGAAAAACATGCTAAAGCATGAACTCCAACGGTTCGTACAGTCCAACGGCGCCGCCATCACGGAATCAAATCCTGTTTTTTGACATCGCACAACTCAAGAATTCTGTTGACCAACGCCTTCAGTTCCGGGCAGGCGTTGATCGCGACGCTCAAATCTTCACCGCGCAAGATGCTCCCCACGTTGATGGTTTTCTTGTAGCTTTTTGATTTCGCACCCGTTCGATAGACATCCGCCAAGCGGTAAGCGGGAGAATTACCGTGGTTCACTTTTTCCGGATCAGGCCCTGGCGGCTTGCGATTGCTCCCGGTCAGCCTTTGAATCTTGCTCCAGTACGGTAGCAGCCAAGCTTCGAAATCGTGCAGCGCCACATGCACATGAAAACGTGGTTCCTCGCCCACCCATGCTTTTATTTTCGTTTTGGCGTCGTTGGCGGTTTTGTATTCAGGGTAGACATCGGTCAGCGCGATAACGGCGTCCGCCGGCTGTTTGGCGTTGAGTAGCCTTTCAACCACGCGTTG
>QIKY01000136.1 GCA_003233175.1 Planctomycetaceae bacterium
GTACGTGTATTCGACGACTTGCGTGACGGCGCCGACCGAATCTTTGTTCGTCACCCGCGTCAAACGATTGCGGTAATCCCACTGGTAGGCGATGGATTCGACGTCATGCCTGATTCTCTTTCGATGAAGCTGATTGCCTTGCATGCCGCCGTTTTAGACTGCTTCGATCAAGAATGCGAATAGTGGACACAGCATCAAACTGAAATCGCACTGGTAAAACCAGTGGCACCCAAGTAAAACAGCCCGATACCCCACAAAAACAGTGCCACCCAGCCGTCGCTCAAAACCGCACTCACACTGGCGACGCCAGTGGCACACAAAACACATCGCAATTATGACGGTAACAGTGCCACCCCGCCGATTTCCGTTCGCTGCGTGCGGTTGCCTTCCGCGTCGTAGGTATAGGAAAACGTTCCATCGTTGGTGAGTTGATTGTTCGCGCCGGTGGCGTAACCGGTGTTCGTGCGGTTGCCGTTGGCGTCGTAGGCGTTGGTTTGATTGGGCGGAACGGCGGCGCCGCTGGATGCGACATACGTTTCGCTGGTGAGTTGGTTCGTATCATCGTAGCCGTAGGTGGCGGTTCCGTCGGCCGATGTGAACTGCGTAATGCGGTCGCCGGCATCGAACTGCCAGTTGTAAGGCGTGAACAAATCGACGCCGGAGTTTTGATAAGCCAGATTCGTCAGGCGGTTGGCGCCATCGTAGGCGAATGACGATGTGGCGATTTCATTCGCCACGCCGCCCAATACGTTGTTGTACCGGGCGATGGAGGCGAATTGGCTGGCCGCGTTGTAGGCGAAATCGATCCGTTTCTCGGCCACGGCGTTGCCGCCGGTTTGCGATTGCTGGGTGAGCACGTCCAAACGATTGAGTCCGTCGTATTGGTAGACGTTTTTGAAATCGTCCACGCCATCGATGTTCGCCGCCAAGCCGATGCGATTGCCGACGGCATCGTAACTCGAAGTCAGCATTAATCAATCAAAGAGTCCTGACCCCTTTGATCGGTCTCATCTCAAGTGAGGCCCTCGCTGTCAATTGCAATTTAACCCCCACCAGCCATAAGACTTACGGCGGATTAAGTGCCATTCGTTCCTGACACCTTTTTTCTCCTGCTTCTGACCGCCGCTAGCATTGAGAGGATACCCAAGTATTCTCCTTTAGGATTTGTATCAGGTCGCGGTATCGGCTTTCTGGTGCGGGGTTCTGAACAGTTAAGCTACGCATGTGCCGTTTCGCTCCCCACGAAACAGAATACATGACACCATCTCTAATATCTCCAGAGTAGTTCTTTAGCGCCGGCCTATCTGCTGCCTCAACCAGCGAGAGCAATTCATCGAAAATCTCCTTAGTGCCTTGTACTCCTTTTGTTGTATCACATCGTTCTGCTCTCGCGACTAAGGGCGATTCTGTTTTTGAAAAAAAGAAAAAAGCGGATTGATCTGTCCTCCACCATCTATATGTCGTTACTTTTCCATTTGGCCGCCCTACCTCTTCGAGAACAATTCCGCATGCTGCCTCAGGGGCACCATCAAACAAATCCAAAAGAAGACGTTTAGGCAATGGGCAGAAGCTCGCTCGGTAGATTGCCGTGAGGAAACCCATCATTTGTTTCCTCCGAAAACACAATCGCTGTATTCGTACGCGCCGTAACCCAACGCGCCTACTCCAGTTGCTCCCACACCAAGTTCAAAACTGAAGTTCAATGGGGTTACGACGGTACGCCCACGAACCACGTACTCCCCACTGAAAGCGTGGCGAATGCCCTGTCGCCAGCTACCAGTCGAAATTCCTTCGGCGAGCATCTCTTCAGTCGCGTTGAAGAATGCGCTGTTGTCGTAAGCTCCAATTCCTACTCGTTGTCGAATTCCAGCGAATGGCGCGTCGTCGGCAACAGAAAGAAATGCGTGAACGCCTTCATGGCGAAGTGTTGCTATCTGCTGTGCTCTTGATAGACCGGGCCGTAAAAACACTTTTCCGTTCGCCGTAGTGTAACCCAGTGTGTTCGTACCAATCAGTGAAGCGTCGGTTGCCGGTAGTCGTAATTGCCTCAGTCCACCTCTCAGGGATGCATTTCCGGGGAGACGAAGCATTCTCATCGTCCTAACCGCTCTTCCGACCCCCATGGTGCCAAATGTGATGGCTCCCTCAACGGCGACTAGGTGAAGCCCATTTTCTTGCACCCCCCGAAGTTCGCGATTCATCGGGTCGATTTGATTGACGTCACACGTTGATAGTAACTCGGCGTACCGGTTGTCTTTTTGATACGCCATGATGTTGTGTATGTCAACGGCATAGTCGATTCCCTCAGACCATTTGACCCCAATGAAATAGAGCGCTGAGCCAAGGTTTTTCTTGGTTGAATTTTTCTCGATCACGCCCCACTGTTCATTCATTCTCAGCGTAATTGGGTCGACGCCCTGTAACCTCGCCCGCTCTTCACTTATGGCGGACATCAAGTCGCCCACTAAGCCCCAGTCGCCATTTTGCTGAGCCTCTCCCAACGACTGCGTCAAACCTCCGAGGCGGTCTGCACGGCCCTCACTAATCCGCCTGCCGAGTGCTTCGACAAATGATTCCTCCAACCCACTTGGATCGATAGCATTTGTAGGCCCGTTGCCCACATACCTCGATAAGTTCGCGTCACCGGCGGCGAAGCCGATGGGGTCTTCGCTGAGCCAACGACCGGTGGGGGCG
>QIKY01000308.1 GCA_003233175.1 Planctomycetaceae bacterium
ACTACGCCCATTTGCAGACCCTTGGTCTGCGGAATTTGTGAACGTCGTATGATTGACTTGCTGTGCATGCTTGCGATTGAATGTTTATGGGCAAGCCGGATGCGGGAAATCCGCACGTCCGGTTTGATGAGGAGGAGGGCTCCGGCCACCGCCGGACCCTCCTTACTCGACTGGTTGTTAAATGAAGCAGCGAAAGGACGGAACCACGAAAGACACGAAAAACACGAAAAACACGAAATTTGAGCGCGAAAAAAAGATTCTTTCCTCTCTCGCTTTTCTTTCGTCTGAATCAACGACAAACGTGCAGCCCGGCGGCGGATGGGTCAAGTGGCATTGGCGGAAACGATCCCGTAAAATGGCGGTTCCGTATGAAACGTCAATCGGCGGTAGCTCTTTTTGATGTGAGGTATTTGGACATGCGTTTACTGTTATTTGTATTGGCCGTGTTCGTAGCACCGTTTTCGACCGGCAAACTGCTTGCCGAAACCGAACGGCCAAACATTCTTTGGATCACCAGTGAAGATAACGGCCAGGAACTAGGCTGTTATGGCGATCAATATGCCGATACGCCGAATATCGATCGCTTGGCGGCGCGCAGCTTACGGTATCTGAATGCCTGGTCGACGGCGCCGGTGTGTGCTCCGGCGCGAACCACGATTATTTCGGGATTGTATCCGCCCTCAACCGGCGCGGAACACATGCGCAGCATGACGCGGCTTCCCAGCGGCTTTCGCATGTATCCTCAATATTTGCGAGCAGCGGGGTATTATTGCACAAACAACAGCAAGGAAGATTACAACCTGGAAAAAGTGGGCCAAGTTTGGGATGAATCGAGCCGTAAGGCCCATTGGCGCAAGCGGGGCGACGGGCAGCCGTTCTTCGCCATCTTCAATTTCACCAGCAGCCATGAAAGTAAAATTCGCACCCGGCCGCACACCCCAATTCACGATGCCGCGAAAGCGCCCATTCCCTCCTATCACCCCGATACGCCGGAAGTGCGGCGAGATTGGGCGCAATATTACGACGTTGTCACCGTCATGGATGCACAGGTCGGCGGCGTACTGAAGCAGTTGGAGGAAGACGGCCTGACCGACAGCACCATCATTTTTTACTACGGCGACCACGGTTCCGGCATGCCGCGCAGTAAACGCTGGCCGTACAACTCCGGTTTGGAAGTGCCCATGATTGTGCATATCCCGGAGAAGTTTCGCGACCTAGCGACCAACGACTACGCCCCCGGCGGCGAAACAAAACGTTTGGTCGGCTTTATCGACCTAGCCCCCACGGTGTTGAGTTTGGCTGGAATCAAGCCGCCCAAACAGATGCAAGGCCACGCCTTTCTGGGCGAATTCGCCGCGCCGCCGCAGCCTTATCTGTACGGATTTCGCGGCCGCATGGACGAACGCTACGACCTAGTTCGCACGGTGCGCGATCAGCAATTCATTTACATTCGCAACTACATGCCGCACAAAATATACGGGCAGCACATCGACTACATGTTTCAAACCCCCACCACGCGTGTGTGGCGAGAAATGTACGATCGAGGCGAATTGAAGCCGCCGCAAACCTACTTCTGGGAAACCAAACCGGCCGAGGAACTCTACGATTTGGTCAACGATCCCGATGAAGTGATGAACTTGGCTTCGTCGTCGAAGCACCGAAAAAAGCTGGCGGAGCTACGAGCGGCGCAGCGAAAACTCGCCCTGAAAATTCGCGACGTCGGCTTCCTGCCCGAAGGGGAAATTCACTCCCGCTCCAAAGGATCCACGCCCTATGAAGTGGGGCACGACCGCGCGAAGTATCCGTTGGAAAGGATTCTCTCGACCGCTGAGTTGGCGTCTTCCTTGAAGCCGGGCGTAGACAAAAAACTCATCGCGGCGCTCCACGATAGCGATAGCGCCGTGCGGTATTGGGGCGCCATGGGGTTGCTCATGCGAGGTGAAAAGTCGGTGCGGTCCACACGAGCCGAACTGCGTAATGCATTGCAAGACGATTCTCCCAGCGTGCGAATCATCGCCGCCCAAGCCTTGGGGCAATATGGCGCCAAGGCCGACGCCGAACAGGCGATTGGCGTATTGGTGCAATTGGCGCCGCTCGACAGTAACGGTGTTTTTACCTCGATGTTGGCGCTCAACGCGTTGGAAGCGTGCGGCGCTCGCGCCAAAATCGTGTACGAAGAAATCAGCAAACTTCCCACCACGTCGCCCGATGTTCCCCGACGCATGAAGTCGTACGTGTTGCGGCTCAAGGAACAGATTCTGGACGACTTGAAGTAGCGTTGGCGAGCCTCTGGGCACAACCAACCACGCGCACGATGGATTTGGGGAGTATCCACAAGACGCGAAACGCGAGCGAGTGAAAAACTTTTTTTGTACACGTGCATCTTATTTTCCGCACGTCTGGGTTTCATTTTCTTCGAGTTTCTTTTGGGTTGCGATCTGTGGGTTTGCCGATGCCATGAGAAATGCCGATGCCATGAGAAATGCAGGGCATCGGCAGTGTCCACTGGGCAATTTTTTTTTTGCTGGGCCAGCCGTTTCGCGACTTACGAAAAACGCCATTGGCGTAAATCGTGCGTCTCTCAACTTACGTCAATGGCCGTCGACGTAAGTGGTTTTTGCTCTTTCGATATCGACAGCCGGACAGTTTGGCCGCAGTCATCGCGTTGCTA
>QIKY01000151.1 GCA_003233175.1 Planctomycetaceae bacterium
GACCGCCGGCTAATGGCTGCCAGGCCTCCGGCTTGTAACGAACTTTTGCCTGCGACGAACGCCTTCTTGCTTCAATCGATGGCGCGAATCTCGCGTCCGGGGTGAAAATATCTGGCGGGTTGTCGAATGACTTATGTATAAACAACAGGGTGGGAACCCAAAAAAACTCACGGACTCCCGCTGTGTGCGGGTAAGTTATTTTCTGCCGCTCGCAGTAAGACGGGCGCTCCTGCCCGTCGAAAATGCTCAGACGGGCAAGAGTTCCCGTGGCGTATAATGAAGTGGAACTTCGGAAAATCGAAATAGGTTTTTCTACTCATGCGAGGCGACGCGATGTGGCGGATTTTGACAATCATTTTGCTGGGCGGCGGGCTTGTAGCGTCATGTTTGCCCGCAGACCTACTCGCTCAAACAAAAACTAGCGCGTTTCAAGATAAACGCCAACGCATGGTCAAGGAGGCTGTCGTGGGGGCTGGCGTGTCGGACGAACGCGTCATTCGGGCCATGCTGGCCACGCCCCGCCATGAGTTCGTGCCGTCGAAACATCGTAAAAACGCCTACCAAGACATGGCCTTGCCGATTGGCGCCAAGCAAACGATTTCCTCGCCCTTTATTGTCGCGTTCATGACACAGTCGCTCGACCCACAGCCGACCGACCGCGTGTTGGAAATCGGCACCGGCAGCGGCTTCCAAGCAGCGGTTCTGAGTCCGCTGGTGAAAGACGTGTACTCCATTGAAATCGTGGAATTTCTGGGTAAGAAGGCAGCCAAGACGCTCAAGCGGCTGAATTATCGGAATGTCTTCACCAAGGTGGGCGACGGCTTCAAAGGCTGGCCCGAACATGCGCCGTTCGACAAAATCATCGTCACCTGTTCGCCCGAGAAAGCGCCGCAACCTTTAATCGACCAACTCCGAGAGGGCGGCTTGATGGTCATACCGGTCGGCGAGAGGTACCAGCAAACCCTCTATGTGATGCGCAAGCGGAATGGCCGGCTGGAGCGCGAGGAGTTGCGGCCCACGCTGTTTGTTCCCATGACCGGCGCCGCCGAAGATAACCGACAAGTGAAGCCCGACCCCGCCCATCCCCGCGCCGCCAATGGCGATTTTGAGCAGCCGTTGGGAAAAAACGGCTTTGTTCCCGGCTGGTATTATCAACGTCGGCTGACCTGGAAAACCGACGCCCAAGCGCCGCAAGGCGATCATTACGTGCTGTTTCAAAACGACGAGCCGGGGCGCTCGGCGCATCTGCTGCAAGGCATTCCCATCGATGGCAGGCAGGTAAGATCCATTGAGTTATCGGCGTATGTCATGTGCCGGTCCGTGGTTCGAGGACCCGACGCCCGCGACCTACCCTCGGTGGCGGTCACTTTTTACGATGGCCAAAGACGCGAGTTGGGCACCTGGTGGCTGGGCCCCTGGCGAGGTGATCAGGACTGGAAAAAAGAGACCCGAACCATTGCCGTGCCCCTCAAAACGAAGGAGGGCATCTTGAGAATCGGGCTGTTCGGCGCTACCGGAGAGGTCGCCTTCGATGCGATTTCGATCACCCCAAACAGCCGTTGATTGGTTTATTCGGAAAAGCGGCGGGAAAGAAAAACCGGCTTCAATTGCACGCTCCAACACTCGCAGCCGAGAAATATTGAAACGGCCGTTACGCGAACAACCCGTCGATCACCTGCCCGGTGGCGATGGCCGTCGGCCGTGGCAGACGCGGAAAGTACGTGCGGTGCGGGTCGACGTGCAGGGCGTGATAAATCGACGCGGCAAAATCTTCCGGGCCCCAAGGCCGCGTGGCCGGTTCGGCGCCGTTGCGGTCGGTAGCGCCAACAATAGCCCCGCGTTGAACGCCCGCCCCGGCCATTAAAACGCTGCCGGCGTTGGGGTAATGGTCGCGCCCGGCGGTCTTGTTGATTTTGGGCGTGCGGCCGAATTCACCCATCGCGACGACCAGCGTTGTTTCGAGCATGCCGCGTTCGTGGAGGTCGTCGAGCAGTGTCGAGAGCGACATATCGAGTTGCGGCAAGTTGCCAGGGCCTCGATACGCATGCCACTTTTTGCCAGCAGGAACAGCACTTGGCCTGTTGGCGAACGACATCATGGAGTCGAACAGCCAACCGTGGTTATCCCAGGTGCCGTTGGTTTTTGCCTTGCCGAACAGGCCGCCTTGCACGGCCTGATTGATCGTGACAAAGCGGGCGCCGGCCTCGATCAGCCGCCGCGCCAAGAGCACGCGTTGGCCGTAAATGTTCATGCCGTACCGCTCGCGCAAGCGAGGCGATTCCTGGGTGAGATCCATCGCGTTTTGCATCGCCCCGGTGGTCAGCAGCGACAAGGCTTCTTCGGCGAAGCGGTCGTGCGCTTCCAGCGAGCCGCTTTGGGCATCGGCAAGTTGCGCTAGGTTATCGAGTTGCCGGAGCAAGGACCGACGGTCTTCAAATCGGGCTTCGGAAAGGTTCAAGCCGCCCAATTCCATCTGAGGATTTTGAGGATCTCCCTTGATATTGAAGGCGTCGAACGCCGCCCCCAAAAATCCGGGCGGCTTGGTGTAGCGGGCGGCCACCGGCAGGCCGAAGTGCGGCGGCACGCCCTGCACCCGGGCGCCTTTGATCGCCGCCAACAGGCAACCAAAATTCGGAAAGTACTGCCCGGTGCGCGGCGG
>QIKY01000161.1 GCA_003233175.1 Planctomycetaceae bacterium
GTGCTCCTGGCTTCTATTGTGCTCGTTTCCAGCACGATAACGCCAGCAAATGCCGGCAATCCGTTCAATCTAATCAGTTGGCTCACGGGCAAGGGCGCTGACGTCCGGCCTTATGAGTGCCCAGATTGCGGCGGCGGTCATGCCGAAGACGGCCCCTGCATCACCCGCGTGCGGGTTGAAGACTGCGTGGTCGGCAAGAAAAAAGTGTACGACGCTGAAATTCGGTATGAATATGTATCGATTCCCGAGACTCGGTACCGCTGGGTGAATAAGCACATCACGAAAGAGATTCCGTGCGAGTATTGCAAGCCGGTATGCGTGGCGGAAAAGTGCGTGAAGTGTTACGGGGAAGAGGAATGGATAAAACATTCCGACGACGGTTGCGTGTCGACGCACTGCAAGCATATTGTGCCAAAATATGAAAACGTGCCCACGAAGCATTGCGAGCACGCTCCGGGCGAAACCACGATCACGGTTCACTACAAGAGTTGCGTGAAAGAGGCGTACACCATGTATCGCCGTGTGAAGAGAGAAGTTTGCGTCAAGCTGCCTCGCTACGAAAAAGTCAAAGTGCCCATCACGCGGTACGTCTGCGAGAATTGCCATGGCGGTGGTTGCAGCATTTGCAAGTAATCGTTTCGGCAAGAGTATCGGAAAGAAACCATCACGCGGCCGGCGCGAACGTTTTCGCCTGAGATCAATATATATTGCTCACAGTTGAAAATGGCGCATTTTTCGTTTAACGGCAAGCCGAAGGCGGCTGTGTTTTTCTGTCTTGCCCAAACGGATTAGCTCAAAACGCAGCCGCCTTCGGCTTGCCGTTAAACGAGCCATCGGTAGCCGTGTGAAGCCTGGGAACTCGGATTCAGGCCGCTCGGAAATAAGATCACCAACAAGAATCGTCGTTCCGGAACGGACTTTCGGATTCGGCTGGCTCGCTTCGGCAAGCCCTACAAGAAACTCCAAGGAGGGGTAATTTGATGGACTGCACTCCAACCCGCGCTATTGCTCGGCGCCGCGCCCGTTTGCTGGCGGGTTTACTGGTTTGTTTCGCCGTACTGGCGATCGTGGAGCCGGCGCACGCCATTCCGACGTTCGCCCGCAAGTACCGCACTTCGTGTGTCACGTGCCATAAGGCGTTCCCGGTGCTGAATAACGTCGGTGAGGCGTTCCGCCGCAACGGCTACCAATTTCCCACCGGCGACGAACTGCTGGTCAGAGACGAACCGATTCCATTCGGGCGCGACGCCTACAAGGAGATGTTCCCGAATACGATTTGGCCCTCCGACATGCCCCACCTGCCGCCCATCTTCATTCGCGCCCAACAGCGAATGATTTTTAATACCGATCCCGGTCCGGGCGGCGTTAAATGGGACCAGGATTTCCCCAGCGAACTTGGACTTGGCGGCGCCGGCACGTTTGGCCGCGATATTTCGGCATGGTGGTCGGTGGGGTTCGACCCGGCGGAAGAGGAAGTTGGCGTCGAACGCGTGTTCGTTCAATTCAGCAACCTTTTCGCCTGGGATCCTGATGAAGATGACGACGGAATGCACGAAGGCAATCGCTGGTTCACGTTGCCGAAGTACGCCATGAATCTGCGGCTGGGAAAAATGGAGCCGCAAGTGGTCAACCATGTTTTGTCGCAGCACTCCCGCTTGAATATTCAACAAGGGCTGCCGCTTCGCCAGACAATCGGTAACAACAATTTTCGGTTCGAGCCAGTGCAAAGCGCGGCCGTCGAACTGCATGGCGTTATCAACCAACGCAACTCCTATGTTATTGGTTTCGCCAACGGCGGCAACGTCAGCAGCGGCCAGTTGGAAGACAACAACAACAAAGATATCTACTTTCGCGTTTCTCGAAAATGGTTCGGCTACCCGTTGGATGGCGTGATTGGTTCCTCGGAGTCTGTCAATTCCGACGGCGGCGAAGCCGCGCCAGCACAAGATGCAGGCGAAGACGACGCGCTCTACTCGATGCCCGGCCTCGACTACTGGCGCGCCTGGGATCTCGAAACAGGCCTGTTTGGCTGGTATGGCGTCTCGCGACTCACCGACTTGGGAGTGAACCGAAACGACTATTTCAACCGCATTGGGGCCGACGTTCGCCTGCAATGGTTCAACTGGGATATCTACGGCATGGCCTACTGGGGCAACGACAGCTTCGCCGGACGCCTCGGCGGTGTTGATCTCGGCGGCGAGCAATTCTTTAGCTACTCCATCCAGAGCGATTACTATTGGAAGCCCTGGATCGTGAGTTTCCTGCGTTATGAACAAACCGATTTCCGAGAAGCCGCCCGCACCTCTATGGAGGAAGGACGCGTCGTTCCCGGAATGGTGTTCATCATTCGCCAGAACATGAAACTCCAAACCGAATGGGTCATTGACACCACCGGCAAGGATACCGGCGGCGGACAAGCCACCGACCAAATTCTCGTGCAGTTGGACTACGCTTATTAGGCGACCGTCGAACAGGCACGGAACCGTCCCGAATTTACATACCGAATTAAAAGCCCGGCATTTTCAAAATGCCGGGCTTTTTTTGAGTTGCAACCGGGAACTTAGCTGGACAGCGCCATGTTGACTGTGGCTGGCATCGTTAAATCGTGATCTGGATTGACTTTATCGACCTTGACTTGCGGATGAA
>QIKY01000217.1 GCA_003233175.1 Planctomycetaceae bacterium
TTCATCCGCAAGTCAAGGTCGATAAAGTCAATCCAGATCACGATTTAACGATGCCAGCCACAGTCAACATGGCGCTGTCCAGCTAAGTTCCATGTCTTTCGGCCCCATGTCCCTTACCGTGCGGCGCCGGTAAAATAGCGGCTTCCCCAGCAAAAAAGGATATCCCCCCATGCAGATTTCTCCCACCCCCGGTAGCGCCGTCGCCACGGAGGCCGATGCGGTTGTGGTCGGCATTTACGAAAGCGCTGAAGGCGCCGCCGCCGGGTTCGACGCCGCCGCCAAATCGATAGACGCAGCTTCCGGCGGCGCTTTAACCAAAACATTCCAAGCCGGCGGCATCAAGGCCGATGTGGGAGAAGTCGCGCCGCTGTGGGCCTTGCCGGGCGTGGCCGCACCGCTGGTGCTGGTGGTCGGCTTGGGCGACAAGAGTGAGATGAACGCGGGCGCCGCCGGGCAAGCATGCGGCGCCGCTGCTCGCTGGCTGGCGGGCACAGAACGGAGCTGCGTCGCCTTTTTCGTGGGAGAAGATTGGTCGGCCGAACAGACCGAAAAGGCTGTTTCGGCGGTGTTGGCCGGATGCGTGGGCGCTGATCTTTATCGGCGGGAAAAAAACCGCCATCCTTTCAAAACCTTGCTCTGGGCCGGCGACGACGAAGGCCGGCAGCGCGGCGCCATTCTCGGCGAAGCGGTCAATTTCACACGCTGCTTGGTGAATGAACCCCCGAACAAAATCTACCCGATTTCGTTTGTCGAACGCGCCGAAAAAATGGCCGCCGGTTGTGGACTTTCGGTCGAAGTGTGGGACGAAAAACGTCTCGAAAAAGAACGTTGCGGCTGCATTTTGGGCGTCTCTCGGGGATCGTCGCAACCGCCGCGTTTGCTGATTCTGGAGCACAAAGGCGGCGGCCCAGATGCGCCCACGCTGGCCTTGGTGGGCAAAGGTGTGACGTTCGACTCCGGCGGCCTCTCGCTCAAACCCAGCGAGAGCATGAAAACCATGAAATGCGATATGGCCGGAGCCGCCACCGTGGTCGGCGCCATGCAGGCCATCGCGCAGTTGAAGCTGCCGGTGAATGTGATCGGCTTGGCCGGTTTGGCGGAAAATATGCTCGGCGCCGACGCCTACAAACTGGGCGATGTGCTCACCGCCCGCAACGGCGTGACGGTCGAAATCCATAACACCGATGCTGAAGGGCGGCTCGTGTTGGCCGATACACTAGCCACGGCGATTGATCGCGGGGCCGACAAAATTATTGATCTGGCCACGCTCACCGGCGCCTGCGTGGTCGCCTTGGGGCTCGATGTGGCTGGCCTCATGACCAACAACGAAGCCTGGTGCGACGACATCGCCTCAGCCGCCAAACGCTGCGGAGAAGCCTGCTGGCCATTGCCGATGTTTCCGGAGTTCGGCAAGCAAATTCGCGGCGAAGTGGCCGATATCAAAAACGTCGGCGAAGGCCGTTGGGGAGGCGCCATGACAGCCGCCAAGTTCCTCGAAGAGTTTGTCGACGATACGCCGTGGGTGCATATCGATATCGCCGGACCCAGCTTTCTCGAAAAGCCCAAACCCTGGCTCGATGGCGGCGGCAGCGGCGCGTTCGTGCATACGTTGGTTGAAGTGGCCCGCGCGTGGGGCGCATAGGCATGACCAGGGCGCGTTCTCCTTTTGGGCTTCGTCTCAAACAACTCCGAAACCGTTCGCCGTGACGCGGGAAATTGCAACAACCATCCATCGACAACAACTTGTCCATTTCCTGCCATCGAAGAAAGGAAACGCAGAGGTCGCAAAGGAGCGGAGGGCCGCAGAGAAGAAAAAAACAGTGAAGAAATAACAAAATGAAAGAGAATGAGCAAGTTTGCTTTCCCCAGACTCTTTCGTGTTTTTGGTGGCTTTCGTGGTTTCGTCTGGCGAAGTTCACCATGCACGGCAATGGCCATGATTTTTTCATTGCGTTACCCCTGTAATCGCTTACGAATCAGCCACGGAGCACACAGAGTTTCATGCGTCGGCTTCCATTCATGAAGCGTCTGCCTCTCCTACCCTTTTTCTCGGTGGTCTCGGTGTGCTCTGTGGTAAAAATGTTTTTTTGACTCCCTCGCATTTCGTGGATGACTTCACCTGCATAAACAACAGGGTTGCGGCCCAAGCAAGGCCTTTGCGTGCTAGTTGGGATGCAAGAGCGCCCGTCGCACCGTGAAAAACATGAGTTTTCAGACGAAGCCAAATCCTACCAACGGACTTGAACATGAACACCGAACGCAACGCCACGCGCGAAATTCGCATCGGCAAGATCACGATTGGCGGCGGTCGGCCGATTGCCGTGCAGAGCATGACCGCCACGCACACCCATGACGTTGACGCCACCGTCCAGCAGATAAACGCCTTGGCCGAAGCCGGCGCCGATGTAGTGAGGATTGCGGTCGACAGTAAACGAGAGGCCGAAGCGTTGGTGGAAATCCGGCGGCAAACGTCGGCCAATCTTTCGGTCGACTTGCAGGAAAACTACCGCTTGGCGGAAGCTGTGGCGCCGCATGTCGACAAAATACGCTACAACCCCGGTCATCTTTATCACCACCAGCCGGAAACGCCCTGGCAAGAGAAGGTGCGTTTTCTGGCGGACGTGGCCGCCGCGAACGATTGCGC
>QIKY01000361.1 GCA_003233175.1 Planctomycetaceae bacterium
CCGCGATAATTTCATCCTTGTTCGCCATGCAACAAGTATAAAAAATCACTCAATTCAAAGCACTACCAATTTCAAACCCGTGAACGGTTACTCTTTTTCCCTGGCGCCGGCACACAACGCTCGGCGGTTGCAGGCAACGCCCTCACTCGAACCCGGCTCAATGGCAGAGTGTCTCATTTGCCGCCGGTTCACCGGCGAAGGCGGCGATGGTTTTGAGCAGGGTCGGGCGGTCGATCGGTTTGGTGGCGAATTCGTCGCAGCCAGCTTGCAGGCATTTTTCGCGATCGCCTTGCATGGCGTGCGCCGTCAACGCGATGATCGGCGCCTCGTAGCCGGCTTCCCTTAGTTTTCTGGTGGCGCTGTAGCCATCAAGCACCGGCATTTGCATGTCCATCAACACGACGTCGTACGGTTCGGAACGGCGCCAGGCGTCGAGCGCTAAGTCCAAGGCGATTTGACCATTCTCCGCCACGGTCACCTCCGCTCCGGCGTTTCGCAGCACAAACGAAATCAGACGCTGGTTGTCGGAGCCGTCTTCAGCGAGCAGAATCCGGCAACTCAGGCGTTGTTCCAGACCGGCTTGTATTTTAATGTCTTGCTTGAAGTTTGGTTGATCGCCGCTGGCCAGTAGCGGCGTGTTTTCCAGAGATCCGATCTCGACCGAGACGCAAAACGTGCTGCCCTTTCCAGGAACGCTCTTCACCGAGATGTATCCGCCAAGGAGTTCGGTTAGCCGTTTGCTGATGGTGAGCCCCAGCCCGGTGCCGCCAAACTTTCGCGTGGTGCTGGCGTCGGCTTGGGTGAAAGGTTGGAACAAACGGCTCATCTGCTCTCGCGACATGCCGATGCCGGTATCGGTCACGCGGAACAACAGCCTTGGCGGTTTTCCCGGCGTTCGTTCGAGTTGCGTTTCCAAGCGAACCGATCCTGCATTGGTAAACTTGATGGCGTTGCCAACCAGGTTGATCAAGATTTGCCGCAATCGCGTGGGGTCGCTCTGAATAACAGTGGGAACCGCGCCAAGATATTTTTCCTGTAGGAGAAGGTCTTTTTCCTCGGCCCGCAGTCGCATCAGCGAGATAACCTCCGATATCACTCGGTGCGGTGAACAATTGATCGTTTCCACATCGAGTTTTCCAGACTCAATCTTGGACAGGTCGAGAATGTCGTTGATGATGCTCAGCAGGTAATCGCCGTTGCGTTTGATGGTTTGAGCGGCGTCGATATCTTCCGCGTTTTCCAATCGCTCCAGCAGTATGTCGGTGAAACCTAGAATGGCGGTCATGGGCGTGCGAATTTCGTGGCTCATGTTAGCCAGGAATTCGCTTTTGGCCAAGTTCGCAACCTGCGCAGATTCTTGCGATTTTTGCAACGCCGCCTCCATGCGTTTGCGAGCGGAAATGTCTTGGCCATAGATATTGACGTAGTCGAAATTCAGCACCGGAGTCGCAGCCAGCGAGAACGTTTTTTCTCCCCATCGCGTTTCGCAGGAAACGACCTCGCCGGTCTTGAACGCAAGATCGACCGCTTCGAGTAGTTCGGCGGGCAGGCGTTCGGGGTCTTGGCTGGACCAAAACTCCTGCAGGCCCGCGCTGGCCGCATTCGCATAGATGAGTTTCCGTTGGCTGCTCACGCGCATCACGGGGTTACGGTTTTCATCGGGAAACCGAGCTAGGTCTTGGACTTTCTTTTCTGCTTCCTTGCGTAGGGAAACGTCTCGAACGATGCCGATCAGGAGGGGCTCCGCCTCGTTGGGCGAATTCACCAGCGAGGTCGATATTTCACAAGGAAATGTTGCACCGTCTTTTCGCACGGCCTCGAACTCTCGCATGGCGCCGAGGGTTTTCGTGGCGCTCGTGTTTCGAAATGCCTCCAGGTAACCATCGTGCCGGGATCGGACCGGTTCGGGGATGATCATATTGATGTTTTGGCCTTCCATTTCCGCCGCGGTCCAACCAAACACCCGCTCCACCGAATGACTCGCCGTTTTGATTCGTCCGTAAGCATCAACGGTAAAGAGAGGGTCGAGCGTGGAGGCCAGAACGGAGCGGTACTCCCGGCTAACGCGTTCCGCGTTGTCTCTTGCTCCAGCCAGGGCTTGTGTCTGGGCCGACAACTCATTCGCTTGTGCTTGCAGTGTTGCGTTTGCTTCGAGCAGACGCTCGTTCGCCAGTTGCGTTTCATGTGTTTGACGTTGAACTTCTTCTTTTAGAACGTCTCTGGAGGTTTCGAGCCTAGCGTCTTTGGCCGCCATCCTTTTCATTCCCATGGCGTGCTGACGAATCACAACGATTAGAAACGCGTTTTCAAAAGTAAGCCAGGCGGCGTGCTCCAAGGTTCGCCAAATACTCGGCGTCGCGACGCCGTACGCCGAAAGAGGAGATTCACCGCCTCTTACATAGTGGTCGACCACCGCAACCACGCTGGCGGTAAGGAGAACTTTCCAGTCTCGATAAAACGCCAGAAAGGCCAACGAGACAAAAATATGATAATACGCTTCAATGTTGCCGCCGCTGAGTTGAATCAGCAAACTTGAAATCAGCAGTTGCGCAATCGCGACCACCTGGCGCGTTCGCGCTTCGCCAGGACGCCGGAGCGCCAAGGCCGCCGCGAACAGGGC
>QIKY01000032.1 GCA_003233175.1 Planctomycetaceae bacterium
GCGAGGCGCCGTCCAACCAAAGAATAGGTCAAAACCGGGTGACAAAAACGACTTTCGAGCGAGAATCGGGTGGCGTGCTTCCGTCGCGGCCCTGAAAATGCGACATTATCCCCGTTTGCGACGCGGAACTGGGCATGGGCGCCCACCGTTGGAGTTCAGCCTTGAGGCTGCTTCGATTCACACAACGATGATGAAAACACGCTGAAGCGCGAACTCCAACGGCGCGGACCAACCAACGACGCGGACCAACAAAGGACTCTCCTATGCTCGACATTTTGGTGATCGCCCCGCATCCTGACGACGCGGAATTGGGCATGGGCGGCGCGATTTTGAAATTTATCGAGCAGGGGCGTCGGGTTGGAGTGCTCGACCTCACCAGCGGTGAACCGACGCCGCACGGCAGTCCCGCGATTCGCACGTCGGAAACCGCCGCCGCCACCGAAATACTGGGCCTCACCTGGCGAGAGAACCTAGGATTGCCCAACCGCAGCCTGGAGCCGACGCTCGCCGCCCGGCAACAACTGGCGGCTGTGTTTCGCCAAACACGACCGCGTTGGTTGTTCGCGCCGTATTGGGTCGACGCCCATCCCGATCATGTGGCAGCCACGCAATTGATTGAAGCGGCTCGGTTTTGGTCGAAGCTGACCAAGTCGACCATTCCCGGCGCGCCGCACCATCCCCAGAGAATTTACAATTATTATTGCGTTCACTTGAAAATGGCGCCGCAACCGGCCTTCGTGCTCGACATCAGCGACGTCTGGGAACGCAAATTCCAAGCGATTCAATGTTATCATAGCCAGTTCATTGCCGGACGCGACCGCGCCTTCCTTGAACAATTGCAGCACGAAGCGGCCTACTGGGGAAAGCAAATCGGGGTTCGATACGGAGAGCCGTTCGCCTGCCGCGAACCCTTGGGATTTTCCGACATGAATTCCCTGCTGTAAGGCGAGCGGCAGTTTTGACTGTTTATACCTTCTAACACAACTTGGTGGGCCAGCGTCAAACTCCGTGTTTGAAACGCCAAACAGGGGTATGTTATACTTCGCGAGGCTGGCAATGGCTCGTTTAACGGCAAGCGGAAGGCGACTGCGTTTTCTGGATTGCCCGAACGCGTTCGCTCAAAACGCAGTCGCCTTCGGCTTGCCGTTAAACGAAAAATGCGACATTTTCAACCGCGTGCGGTATAGGAGCTCTTAGCGGTCGCGCAGGAACGCACGTTGCCGCCTACCGACGTTGTTTGACGCTGTTGGACGCGCCGGCAGCGGCTCACTGTGAATAAAGAAATACCAATCATGAATCGAGCCCAGCCGAACAACGAAGCAGCGCTGTACGGGCGTCGCGCCTTTTTGCAAACCGCGATCACCAAGACGGCCGGCGCGGCGTCGTGGGGATTCGCCGGCGGTGTGTTTGCTCCATCGCTCAAGACGCAAGCGAAAGAGAAAAAGAACGGCCGAAGCGTGCAAACGGTATTGGGGCCGGTGGCGCCCGAAAAACTCGGCGCCACGTTAATGCATGAACACGCGCCGATCGTCGATTGGTCGGAACTGTACGCCACGCAGCCGGCGCCGGTGGCGCCGATTCGCGAACAAATGCTGGCCCGAACCGCCAAATTGCTAGACGCCTTCCATGCAGCGCTCGCGCCGCAAGACGGCCCCGGCGCCATTGTCGAGACCACGCCCATTCGCGTCGGACGCTATCCACAATTGCTGGCTGACTTGGCCCGGCAAACCAAGGTGCATATCATCGCCTCGACCGGTTTCTGGTGCGAAGCCCTGGCTCCGCAGCATCCTTGGGCGGTGAGAATGAGCGTGGAAAAAGGCGGCGTGCGGAAAATGGCGGCGTTGTTCCTGCGTGAAATCAGGCAAGGCATGGAAGATCCTCACGGAGCGTGGGGCGAGAAGTTCACGAACATTCGGGCCGGCGTGATCAAAATCGGCACGAGCACCTATCTGCGGCCCAGTGAACGCGCATGCCATATCGCGGCGGCGTTGGCCAGCCGGGAAACGGGCTGCCCGATCACGACCCACACCACCAACGGCGGCGGTTTGGAGGAAGCCGAACTGCTGCTCAAGCATGGCGCCCAGCCGGAGAGAATCATCATCGGCCACCAAGGGCATCAAGACGATCGCCAACACGACGAAGCCAATGAATACCATCGCCTGATTGCCGGACGCGGCTGTTACGTGCAATTCGATCGGATCGGCCATGCGAACTACGATCTTGAAAAACAGGCTCGCCAAATTCAAAAGCTGGTGGCGCGGGGGTTTGTCAAGCAGGTGCTCGTCAGCCACGATGATTCGGCCTACTACTACCCTGAGTTTTCCCAGCCGGTTAAGCAGGCCGATAAATGGAAAGTTCTCCAGCCGAACTACGCGATTGTTCCCCAGAAACTCACCGCCGCGCTGGCGAAACAGGGCGTCTCGCCAGCCGACCAACGCACCATTCTTGTCGATAACCCGGCGCGGGTGTTGGCCTTCTGAGGAGTCTGTTTTCTCCGCTCGAAGTAGATACAGTCTAACTGGACAGCGCCAGGTTTGGTGGTTTGAGTTTATCATATCGGGTTTTTTGGCGGGATGGATTTTATTTTCTCGGGGTCAATGCCC
>QIKY01000409.1 GCA_003233175.1 Planctomycetaceae bacterium
GCGTAGAACGTGCTGGGCAAAGGATTGGTGCCGATCAAGTAGCTCAGCGGCAGGGCTTGCTTATCTTGCGTACTCCAGAGTTTGACGTTGCCACCCACTATTTCCAAATTCAGCGTGAAGCCGGTCAATGCGGCTTCGGCGTCGATGGTGTTGAACTTGAACGTGACGGGTTGGAGGTCGTCATCGAAGACCGGTATGTTGAAAAGATCAACAAGGGGCGTCGGGGCGACCCGGTCCGGAAGAATACCACCGTTGTCGTAGTCGTTGTTGTATCTCAAGATTTTTCCGGGGGAATTTTCTTCATCGTCGTCTTCGAGTTGCGATTCCTCCAGCATTTGGTTGTTGTCGGAATCGGTATCGATATCGACAATCGGCCGTTCGATGGACAATTGAACCGTCTCGGCCACCGCCGGCGCGACGCCGTCGCAAACTTCGATTTATATCGTAAGAGGCGCCGCCAGCCGGACTGCGGAGTACGCACTACTTAGCTACTTTTACAAACGGAGAATATGTTTCAGTAGATAGGTGAATATGAACAGCGCCGGTATGCATGCAGCGCGCTGCTTCCAACCGCCAATGAGAATACAGGTCGCCGTGAGCGCCGCGCCGAGGTAGATGGGTGCGTAGAAAGCCCGGTCCAAAATCCTATAAATTCGACGCGAGGCGCCTAGGGAAAAAAGCCCGAAAAAGTTATCTCCCGCCAACCGAAACAATGTGTAAATGATCGCAGCGGTTAACAGTAGGCAGCCGTAAGAACCGAGAAGCGTCCAGAACGCGGCGCGACGTCGCCACGGCGCGATGGTTCCATAGGTCGTGCTGGTCGTGGTAACGCCAGGAGGCTCGTACGGGTTTTCGGGTAAATCAGCTTGGCGAGGCTCCGACACTTTATACTCCTTCTCCTTCCGTATTCTGAGAAAACCGACCCGCGGCACGTTCGTTTCACATCGCCCCGACGAATGGCTTATCGAGAAACGTTCAGTTGCCATTCGGCGGCGCGTGCAACAGTGAAAGCGTCACTTAAAATCCATAGCGAATCAAATTACCGCCGAACCACATCAGCATGGGCATCGTGACAACCAATGTCACGAGAATCCAGATGTATCTTCGCCGCAGCGCGTCGCGAACAAGGAACCAGCCCGCGAAACACGTGGGGATAGCGGCAAGTGGTATCGCGTAAAGACCAGGGTAACGTAAATCATCGCCGCCAAAGAATCCGTAGATCAACAACCCGATGATCAACCAAGTAACCGTAAAAACGCCGCAGGTCGCGATAACCGACACAATCATCCAGCAAACGACGAACAATCCGGCGGGAGGCTTTCTCGCCGACATAACGCCAGGAGACTTGTACGGGTTTTCCGGCAAATCAGAATGGCGTTGCTCCGACATGGCGTCTTCCTTCTGTGCCTTGAGACAGTCTACCGTTTATGCGTTTCCCATTGCCCTCGGCGAATGGCTTATCGAGAAACGTTCAGTTGCCATTCGGTTCGAATGACGCCAAGCACCTGAGCGTCGTCATCAATCGAGAAATGGTCCATGTTTGGTCTTAAACTGACATCGTCATCTATATCGCTTGTAGGAATTGATACGCCATGTATGGCTGAATTGGTTTCATATTGATTCACGTGAAAGGCCGACAACGGCGGCCTGTCTTCTACGGCAGCGGTGTTTAAGGTCGGCCGCTTGATCGCATCAATATAGGCGGTGAACGGAACCGAGAATGGATTGGTGATGTCGTTTAGTGTTGCGCCCGCTCTCACATTTTCGTTCAAGCGCCAAGCGAGGTCGTATGTCGCGCCGCCGCCGTGGCTGTAGCCCATGATGGCCACGTTGGTGATGCCTTGTTTCATGATGGCGTTGACCACTTCATTGTACGGCGCCCCGGCGCCATAACTTGAAAGATCATCTTCGTCGTACACGAATACGTTGTAGCCGTTGCGGTATTCGTCAATGGCGAATTGGACGATGCCGTGGGACGGATCCGCAATCGGGTCGGAAGGAACTTGAAATTCTCCCGCAAACACAATCACAATGCTCTCGAATGGATCGAACGTGATGGTGTCGGAGAAAACGGGGTTGCCGTGAACTGCGTCGTACGCGGTGAGTGTGAGGCTGGCGTTTATCGCGCCGGAGCCGGGCGTGCCGACCCATTCCACGTAGATGCTTTCCGTTTCAGCCCCAGGGGGATACGCCACCATGTTCCCGCTGTCGTAGTCCAGCAGCGCGGCTGATTTCGTCTTGTTGCGGAAGACGTTAATATCCGTTTCGCTGCGCGTCAGTTCATAACGCAAGCCCGGCACATTGTAAAGTCTGGTGAAAACTTCGACCTCAATTAAATCGTCTTCTCCCGCCACGCCGCCCACCATATCAAGCCGGTCGGGTGTTTGCCGTTGTCGTCATCGCCGTTGCGGCGAATGCCGATGCCCGGAGACTCTTCTTCCGTAAAGGGTGCGCCTGGTCCGCACAGATACATATTTGGGGATTTGATTTGTGTCAGCCAAACAGCCTCCAAAAGAAACCGGCGAATGCAATGGCCGCTGGAAGGCAGATCAATCGCTGCTTCGTGTTGCCAATAAACAAGCAAAGCACGGCCGACAGGGCGCCCAATAAACAAGCAAAGCACGGCCGACAGGGCGCCAGTGCAGGTTATAGCGAACCCAACTGTGCCGGCGATGACATCAACTGTATTTCTCCATTCTATTGGTACTTGTATGCCGTAAAACCTGTTCTCCATACGCAGCGCGGCGTCGACCATCAGGATCGTGAGCAACACACATGCGTAGGACGTAATCCAGGCAACTCGCGCCACTCGAACTCGCGAACCGCCGGCG
>QIKY01000015.1 GCA_003233175.1 Planctomycetaceae bacterium
AGCACGTTCTACGCCGAAGGTTTTGATTACGGACCAGATACCGTCAGCGCCGTTCTTTTGAACCCCGCCGGCGTGGAAGTCAGCCAAGATGCCGTTCTCTTTACGGTGGCGACGACCGACCTGAAAGGCTTCCGTCCGCAAACGGCGCCCTTCGCACGGTTTCCCGTACCCGACGACCAAGAGTCCAGCATCGGCATTCGCCGCAACGGCGACGATGACAACGGCAACGGCCTGCCCGACCGGCTTGATATGGTGGGCGGCGTGGCGGGGGAAGATGATTTGATCGAAGTCGAGATTTTCAACAAGTGGTACAACGCGCCGGGTTTGCGTTTTGAATTGACGCGCAGCGAAACGGATATCAACGTTTTCCGAAACAAGACGAAATCAGCGGCAGTGTTGGACTACTCCAGTGGGAACACCGTTGCATATCCGCCCGCAGCCGAAACGGAAAGCATCTACGTGGAATGGGTCGGCACGCCCGGCTCCGGCGCGTCAACCGCCGACCTCACACTCACCGCCTACGACGCGGTTCACGACAACCCCGTTTGGTCCGACACCATCACGTTCGATCCGTTCGAGAGCATTGTGATTGTGTTTGCGGGAGAATTTCAAGTTCCTTCCGACCCGATTGCGGATCCGTCCCACGGCATCGTCCAATTTGCCATTGACGAATACCGCAACGGCTACAACGTGTATGTGTACGATGAAGACGTGCTTTCGAGTTATGGCGCCGGAGCGCCATACGATGAAGTGGTCAACGCCATTAACAAACAAGGCATCACCAACGTGGCCATCATGGGCTACAGTCACGGCGGCGGCGCGACATACGACCTCGCCTGGCGTTTGAATGAAAACGTGAAAGCGAACCCGACATTAAACGACATCACCAATCCATTTTCGGTTCCGTTCACGGCCTACATTGACGCGATCCAGCGACCGACCTTAAACACGGATGCCGAAAACCGCAGACCGCTGCTGTCGGCGTTCCACGTAAGTCAATATCAAAATATAACGGATGGACTTCCTGATGGCGGGTTCTCTGGCGGCGACGACGACATTGACGTCAGTTATATTCCGGGGATTCATCACCTTAACATTGACGACCAGCCAATCGTGCTTGGCTTCCTTAAGATGAGATGGGACCAAAAGTTTCCCAATAAATAGGACGCGTTCCATGTCATCCGAAAACACTCCGCTTGATCCCTATAAGTCACCGCAAAGCGGTGGTTCACGCAGTGGCGGTTCGCGAGTTCGCAGCGCTAGGTATGCCATGTACGGGGCTTATCTCAGCATGGCAACTACGTTTTCTGGTATTTACACGATGTTTCGACTAATCGGAGACCACTTTTTCGGTCTGGTGAAGTCGAATGAAACGGCGGCGTTCTATGCGAAAGTTGCGGCGGGAGGTTGGCACATTGCTGTCTTCGTGGGTATGGGGTGTTCCGTGTACAGTCTTTATTTTGGGACTCCCAAAATCCGTTCGGCGTGCATTATTCCGGCGATTGTTCTCACGTGGCTCTTCTTAGCGATTGCAAGGGAATTCGTTAGGGATATGCTCGACTGGCTTTGAGTCAACTATGCCGCCGGGCCACCATCGCGTACACGCCTGGGGCTGAAACGGAAAGCATTTGGGTGGAATGGGGCGGTCCGTCTTTCGGCGGCGCGTCAACCGCCGACCTCACACTCACCGCCTACGACGCAGTTCACGACAACCCCGTTTGGTCCGACACCATCACGTTCGATCCGTTCGAGAGCATTGTGATGGTCTTGGGCGGTTGGAGTCAGAACCCAGCCGACCCAGTGGAATTTGAGGGAGATCATGGATTGTTGGATCTCGCCATCACCCAATACCGCGCCGGTTACAATGTTTACATGTACGACGAAGACGAAGTGCTGACCTTCCCCTACGGTGGCGCCGGCGTTCCGTATGATGTAATCGTCAACGCCATCAACAATCAAGGCATTTCGAATGTCGCCATCATGGGTTACAGCCAAGGCGGCGGATCCACGTACGACCTCGCCTGGCGCTTGAACGAAAATGTGAAAGCGAACCCCACATTGAACGACATTACCAATCCATTTTCTGTTCCGTTCACGGCGTATATTGACGCGGTTAAAGACCAAGATTTGGTCGCGGAGGATCGGCGACCGCTATTGTCGGAATTTCATGTAAGTCAATATCAAAGGTACGTCGGATTGCGTGGGGCGCCGTCCGGCGGCGACGACGACATTAACGTCAGTTACATTCCCGGAATCAACCACGGCAACATTGACGACCAGACGATCGTGCTTGATTTCCTTAAGATGAGGTGGGAACAAAAGGTTCCAGTCAAATAGGACGCATTCCATGTCAACCGAAAACACTCCGTTGGCTCCCTACAAATCACCGGCTTACGGCGGTTCACGCAGAGGTAGTTCGCGGGTTCGCATGGCGAGGTTCGCCATGTACGGCGCCTATTTCAGTATGGCGATTTCGTTTGCTGGCATTTACACGCAAGCTCGATTGGCGGGAGATCACTTTTTCGGCTTGGTAGAATCCAATGAAGCTGCGTGGTTCTATGGCGGTATTGC
>QIKY01000228.1 GCA_003233175.1 Planctomycetaceae bacterium
CAGGGCTTGGTCGCTGACAAGCAGCGACAGGGTTTGCCAGCTTCGCTGGGCAAACAAAAAAGCCCGGCTTTTTTGAAATGCCGGGCTTTTATTCGGTATGTAATTTCGGGACTGCTCCTTATTTATTTTCTTCCGTAACGCATTTTTCCGTCGCCTCAACCGCCTGCAGGATGGCGTCCACGATACCCGGCATCGTGTATTGGGTTGCTTCGACCTCCGCCTGGAACCCCAGTTCGTTCAAGGTTTGTGTGGTGATCGGGCTGATGCTCGCCAACCGCGTTTTTCGCAGCGACTCTCCAAACAATCGCACCAGCGATTTGGCAATCGCTGAACTGCTGGCGATGGTCCAATCGATTTCGTTCGCCGCCATGCGTTGCGCCGCCAGAGGCGCGGCCCGGGGAGTGTCTTGGCTTAGATAGGCCACGATTTTCGTCACCTTTTTCCCCGCGTGTTGCAATGTGTCTTCGAGCACTTCCCGCCCCCGACTGCCGCGCACCAACAGGAACGCATTCCCGCCGTCCGTCTGGAGTAACGCCGCCGCTAGGTCTTCGGCCCGATGTTCGCGCGGGCAAACATCGGCCTGGAGGTGATAACGCTTGAGCGCCCGCGCCGTGCCGGGGCCAACAGCCGCCAATTGCAGATGGCCCAAGCTGCGAAGATCGTGGCCCGTTTCGAGCAGCCGTTCGAGGAAGCCGTCCACGCCATTGCTGCTGGAGAATACGAGCCATTGGTAGGCGGGCAGTTCCGCAATGGCTTGGTCGACCGCCGACCAATCGTCGGGCGGCCCGATTTCAATAGCCGGTTGCAAGAGTACGTCGGCCCCCAGTTCCTGGAGCGGCGCAACGAGCGCCGCCGCCTGATGCACCGGCCGCGCTACCAGCACTGTTTGGCCGAATAGTGGTCGGGCGGTGAACCAAGAGCTTTGTATCCCATGATTTTCCGTCTTGGGTTTCGCCACTTCGCCCACGATCACAATCGCCGGAGGCCGCAATTCGGAGAGCACATCGGCCACGGCGCCGAGCGTGGTTGCAATACTGGTCTGGTCCGAGAGGCTGGCGCGTCGGACGATCAACACCGGCGTATCGGCGGCCATTCCTTGCCGAAGTAATTCGCCCGACCACACCGGCGCGGTGGTCACTCCCATGTAAAACGCCAATGTTCCGGGGAACTTCGCCAGAGCGTTATAGTCGACCGAGGTATACGGTTTTCCCGTCCGCTCCTGGCCAGTGACCAAGGCCAGCGCGGAGGCGCCGTCGCGTTGCGTGATCGGAATGCCGGCATAGCTGGCCGCCGCCAACGCCGAAGTGATTCCAGGAACAATTTCATACGGTATGTTGGCCGACCCCAAGGCGTCGAGCTCTTCCGCCAAACGCGCGAACAGCACTGGGTCGCCGCCTTTCAATCGGACCACCGTTTTGCCGCCGCGGGCTTCGAGAACGAGCCGGTCGTTGATTTCCGCTTGTGTCCAGATGCGAGTTCGACCATGCTTGCCCAAACAAATTTTTTCCGCGTCCGGCCCGACGTGTTCCAGAATTTGAGGATTCACCAAATAGTCGTACAGCACGACATCGGCCCGCCGCAGGCACTCCGCGCCGCGCAGCGTGAGCAAACGAGGGTCGCCAGGACCGCCGCCCACCAAATAGACAAAACCGGAAGTTGGTTCGTGAGACGTTTTCATGGAAAACCGGGCCGTGTGCCTTTGTATTTTCGATGTTTCAGGAAATAAGAGGTCGTTGGTAAACACAGGGCCGCTTTGCCCAGCGGTCAAGACATGCTCCAATGCGCAAGGGCCGTGCGGTTTTTTATTGTCGCCTTTCGCTCCCCCAGCGTATTTTACACTTGGAAAGCGTGGAGCAATTACATTCGGAGCAAGCGGCGCGAGAAACCCGGCTTTTTGAAAAAGCCGGGTTTCTCGCGCCAAGGATTCGTTTCTCGCTTTCTTGGCCGGGCGGCGGAACACCCTTCGCAAGATCCTAAAAAATACAACAAATGACCCCGACTGCACAATCTCCTAGAAAGAGCGAACAGAACGCCAAGCGGCCGAAGCCCCCTCGCGAGAAGCAGTGGCCCGTGGTTCGGACCACCGCCCAACGTTGGGATTTGCAACGAATGTTTGAGCGGGCGAATGGTCTGGCGTTGATGTCGAAACATGCTGCGTCGGGTAACGACCGCGTGAAAAGTCGAAACATACATCGCCAGGCGATGGAGCTCTATTGCCGGTGTGTTTGCCGCGATCCGGCAAACCTCGTTTACGCGAGCAAGATGCTCAGCCACCTCTCTTCCCAGCATCTCTCCGCCCAGAGGCCCAACCGCCGTTGGCTGGCGGCGCCTGGCATCTTGCTGCGAAACTACCGCATGCGGAAGGCCCGGCGGCAGCGGGATTGGCCCAGGTTTCTGGAGCACGGCGTGAAAGCGCTGCGGTCAGACCCTTGGCGGCGGAGCGTGTTGCTCGAAATGGCGTTCGGCTGTTGCAGCCAGGAAGCGGCAAGTGCGGCCTTGCTTTTCTT
>QIKY01000127.1 GCA_003233175.1 Planctomycetaceae bacterium
CTGGCAGGCCGCACAAAGCCGGGCACAAGGTGGAAGCTATAAGGGATTCAAGCCATTAGCCGGTGGTCGAGCGCAGCGAACACCACCGGAGAATCGAAACGCTGAAACACCGCATCCTGAAAGGATGCCAGCGGCGTCGGCAATGGGACGCCGCCGATGGCCGCCGTTTCGACCGCTGCATCCTCGCATCCCGCCGGGATGCGGGAGTTATAGCTCGGCCGATACCGGCGGTGGCGCTGCGCTGACCGCCGGCTAATGGCTGTCAAGCCTCCGGCTTGTAACGAACTCTTGCCTGCAACGAACGCCTTCTTGCTTCAAATGGCGGCGCGAATCTCACATCCCTGGTGAAAAAAATCGGGCGGGTTGTCGAATGACTTATGTATAAACAATACACTCCAACGGTGGGCGGCGAGGTGCGTTCCCGCACCCTTAATTCTCTGGCGTTTCTGGCCGTGCTTGTCGGTTGCCTGCTCTTGGGTTGCAGCCGGAACGACTCATCTCGCCAGCCGGAACCCGTGCTCACCGGGCCAACGCCTCGCGTTACGGTTCCGCCCACGGCCGACGCCCCCGCTGCGGCCGACGCCATAGTAACACCGCCGCCGGGTCCGCTGCGGTTCGTCGACGTCGCCGCGAAAGCCGGTCTACACTTCAGCCACCGCTCGCCACCGACCGAACAGCGGCACATCCACTTATTCATGGGGTCGGGCGTCGGTTGGCTCGACTTCGACCGAAACGGCTGGCCAGATCTTTACTGTTGCCAGGGCGCGGCCTATCAACTCAATTCCCCAAAAGGCCCGCCGCCCGCCGACGCGCTGTTCGCCAACCAAAACGGCGGAGCTTTTACCGACGTCGCCCGTCCGGCGAACGTGGCCGGCGCCGGCTACTCCATGGGCGTGGCGGCGGCCGACTACAACAACGACGGTTTTCTCGATCTTTGCGTGAGTGGCTACGGCGAAAACCATCTGTTGCGAAACAACGGCGACGGCTCTTTCACACACGTGGCGTTGCCGCGGGGGCGGCGTCCTGGCCGTTTGAGCGCGGGCTGTGCCTGGGGCGACATCGATCAAGATGGAAACCTGGACCTGTTCATCACGAACTACGCCCAGCTAGGTCCTGACGATTACCCCACCTGCGAATACACGGCGTCGTCGGGCGTAACGATTCCGATCAGTTGCCATCCCTCGCTATTGGAGGCCCTGCCCGATCTGCTCTATCGCAACACGGGCAGCGGCGATTTTGAAGATATTTCGGCGCAGGCGGGTATCACGAGCGGTGCAGCGCGGTCGGGGCTGGGGGTTGTCGCGATCGATCTCGACGCCGACCACGACATCGATTTTTATGTAGCCAATGACACAACCTCGAATCATCTTTGGGAGAACCAGGGCGACGGAAAATTTATCGAACGCGCCGCCGATTCCGGCGCCTCGCGCAATCGATTCGGCGCCAACGAAGCCGGAATGGGCCTCGTCGCGGGCGATTTCACCGGAAATGGCCGCCTCGATCTGTTCGTCACGAACTACTTGGGCGAGAGCAATACGCTTTATCGCAACGAAGGAAGTTTGCTGTTCACCGATATCACCGACGAAATGGGGCTGGGCGCTCCCAGCCGCTCGCGACTGGGGTTTGGCACCTCGCTGGCCGATTTTGACAACGACGGCTGGCCAGACGTGCTCGTTGTCAACGGCCATGTTCAAGATCGCTTGCATGAAGTGAGGCTGGGGGAGCCGTTCGCCCAATTGCCGTTGTTGTTTCACAATAACCAGGGCGTCCGATTTCAAGACGTCTCCGCCGCCGCCGGCGATTACTTCAGAACGCCGCGCGTGGCCCGCGGCGCGGCCGTGGCTGATTTTGACGGCGATCATGATCTTGACGTCGCGATCAACAACCTCAATGGCCCCGGCGCGCTTCTGAAAAACACGCTCAAGAACCAGCAGCACTGGCTACAAATTGAGCTGATCGGCGTTTCGAGCAACCGCAGCGGAGTGGGCGCCGTGTTGCATCTTGACCTGGGAGATCGGTCGATTGTCCGTTGCGTGCAGGCGGGGACCGGTTATTTGTCGTGCGACGACACCACGCTGCTCATCGGTTTGGGGTCGGCGGCGGGAGTCCGGCGGCTGACGGTGGTCTGGCCCGGCGGCCGCCGAGAAGTATGGGATTCGCTATCGGTCAACCGTTTGTGGCGGCTCCGAGAGGGCGGCGGAGAAACCGAAACAAAACCCAAAGCCACAAAGCCCCGCGCCGACGCAACGGGCTTGCAGCACGACTCGTAACCAGGAATACTGAAATTGTGTGTCGCCGGGAAACCGCCCACGAATACGTTAGCATCGATCCGGAAATTACTGTCGTCGTTCCCGCGCAGGCGGGAACGACTCCGATCACTGCAAGTGGTGAGTATGAAACAACTTTGCGGCTGTCTTACCCAAAACGCCGCGCAAATCAGCCGCCACGCGCTAGCGTCCGGTTCTGTGGGGAATTGCAACAACCGGACGCTAGCGCGTGGCGGC
>QIKY01000062.1 GCA_003233175.1 Planctomycetaceae bacterium
GCCCAATTCACTTTGCAGCACCAAGGCCGCCGCAGGGCTGATCGTCAAATGGATTTGGCGGTCGGTCGCGGCTAAAACTTCCAACAGACGCAAAGCGTAAATAGCGCCGCTTGCGCCGGTAACCGCCACCACCAAAGGCAGGTTCATTTCACCCCCAGGTATAAGGTCGCGACGCCAAGGGTGAGCGGGTAGAAATCGACCCGCGAAAGCCCCGCTTCGCGCATTCGCTGGGCAAGCGCTTCGTAGGAAGGGAATTCTCCCACGCTTTCGGGCAGGTATTCGTAGGCCGACTCCGTGTTGCCGGCCAGCCAGTGGCCCAGCCGGGGCAGAATCGTGCGGAAATACCAGCCGTACAGTTGCCGAATGCCGGGCGTTCGCGGCATGGTGAATTCGAGCACCGCGACCCGCCCGCCAACTTGGCAGACGCGCGTCATTTCTCGCAGGCCTTGATCGGTATCGGCCACGTTGCGGAGTCCAAACGCAACCGTCACGATTTGAAAGTGGTTATCGGGGAAGGGCAGGTTTTGGGCGTCGGCTTGCATGAACTCCAACTGGCCGTCGATGCCCCGGGCGATTTTTTTTTGTCGCCCGATGTCCAACATCGGCTGGCAGAAATCGGTCGCCACGACCGGCGCCTTGCCGCCGCTGGCCCGCAACAGCGCGAAGGCCAAATCGCCGGTGCCGGTGCAGACGTCAAGAATGGGAGCGTCGCCGACAGGCTTTGTTCGCCGTGCGGTGCGCCAACGCCAATAGCGGTCGGTCTGCATCGAGAGCAGATGATTCATGCGATCGTAGTTGCCCGCGATTTCGCCGAACATCCGCTGCACGCGTTGGCCTGATTTGTCTACGCCCATGGTAATGCGACTGCTGACAATGATGTTTTATTATCGGAGTTCACGTTTGGGCGTGCTTGCTTTCCGATACGCACTCCCACGGAAACCGCAAGATATCCGACATCGTAACCGACGAAATCGATATCGTGCAGTGGAGTATCGTGCAGTGGAGCGGTAAAGCAAGCACCGTTATTCTCGCACCAGCAGCCGCATCAGCCAGAGGCCGGTTAGGCCCAGGCGACGCCCTCGTTTTTGTATCCTGGAAGGATAAAAGGACGGCGTCAAACGTTTTGTTCTCCGACTTCCGACGCTTCTCCTTCGTGCTCTTCGCGTCCTTCGTGGTGAACTTGGTCGTTCGGCGGCGCTGAGAATCGTTTGGCCAGATAGGTCCACCACGAAGGACGCGAAGAGCACGAAGCATGGAATTCGACGATCTCATCCTGCGCGCGGCGGGCGAACGGAAGAGCGGCGGGATAGAGGACCGCGTGGGAATGACGGTGCGCTGTCGGCGGCCCCGGAAAACAGCCTTGTTCTTATGCCGGCCGCAAGCCTCCGGCTTGATGAGGATTCCAGAACACCATTGCACGGAATAGATCTTGGGCGGGTGGTAAAGCAAGCACCGTTATTCTCGCACCAGCAGCCGCATCAGCCAAAGGCCGGCTAGGCCGATCACGATATTGCCCAGCCATACTGAATAAGACGGCCACTCGCCCGACTTCGAGCGCTCAACGCCGATGATCAGCAGCGGGTAATAGCAAACCAGAATGGGGAAGAAGCAGAAGGCGAAGGTGGTCCAGATATCTTCCCGCCGCCGCCACACGGCCAGCGGGGCGCCGGCCAACGCGAAAAACAGGCAACTGAATCCGCTGGCCCAGCGGCGCCAAGGCTCCATTTCAAAGCGGTGCAGCGTGTCTTGGGCGCTGTGCAATCGACCATGCCGTAGCCGCCAGGCGTCGGACGAAAGTTCGGCAAAATCGCCGGAGAGCATCTGGTAGGCGGCTTCGGCCGCCATGGTTTGTTCCAACTCCAGGATATCTGCTCGTTGTTCGAGCGTTCGGCGGGGCAACAAACGCAAGGCGCAGTTGGCGGGGCCGCTGGGCGCGTTGCCTTTCTTGGAAGCTTGAGAAAGCGGCACGACATATTCGTACGTTTCGGGAAATATGCCGGTAATTTCGCCATCGACGTCCACTATGCTGTTGGTCAACCAAATGCTCAGCGTGCTGTCTTCGGGGTTCGATCTCAATTCGGCGGAGTCGGCGGTGAGCATGATGGTGGGAGAGTTTTCGCCATCGGCCCGTAAAAACACGATCGGTTGGATCAGTTTGCGGCCTTCAACGCCCCGCACGCCGATCGAAAACTGGCGCGTGCTGTACGAGCGCTGCGAGCGCAACATCCCGTAGGCGATCTCCTCGACCGAATGCAATACGACCCGATACACACCTTGCCGTCCCCAGGAAACGGCGGCGTCGTTCAACCAAACCGCCACCAAGCTGACCAGAAAGGCCAACGCCAACGCCGGCCAAAGCGCCTTCAACGGAGAGATTCCCAACGACTTAATCGCCACGAACTCATTCGCCGCCGACATCCGACCATACACCATGCAAACGGCGAATAGCATGGCGGCTGGCAGGGCAAAACGCAGGGCGTCGGGCATCAAATAAGGGAGCAATCTCACGATGGGCTCCAGGCCCAGGCCCTGCCGTACGGCTTCTTGCGCCACGACGGCCATGATCAAAACCAGCGTTAAACCGGCCAGCGTGACGGCGAACACCGCGATCAGGTTCCACAGTATGTAGCGAGTGAAGCATGTCATCGGTGCAGATTGCCTGACTCTTGAAGACGCCCTGTTTTGCTTTTCCTAGACGCAGGTGGGGAGGAATCTAGCATTTTCAGCCACCCGGGGATACGACAGTTTATGCACCGGTACGGCCCGGCGGCCCAATTTTCGCGGGTTTCGGCTTGCGGATCTTATGGGGATTGCTAGAATGGGCCTTTCCCTTCCAGGGGGAGGGCTCTTGCCGTGCATAATCGTGTGGCGGAGATTATGATTCAGACCATGCGCCGCCGAGGCGTGTTTCAGCCACACTTTCACTCTGATAACGGTTTCTCGTGAGTAAATTCAAGAAGCGTCCTAAGTCAAGAATTCGAGCGAAAAAGAAAGACCCTATTTTTATTGATGGGGCTCGTCCACGGCCGATGTACGTGGACTACAAAGATATCGAGCTACTGAAAAAGCTGGTGAATCGCCACGGTCGGATCGTGGGCCGCAGAAAAACCGGTTGTTGCGCGGTCAGCCAGCACGCCGTAACGCAGGCGATCAAACGGGCCCGCTTCATGGCCCTGTTGCCCTACGTGAGCGAATAGCTCGCAACGAAACTGCCAACTTAAATGCTTGAGCCGCCCTTTCCAAGGGCGGCTTTTTTATGCGCGCAATTCCACGGTTAGGACCGCTCGATGAATAACTGTCGCATTTGTGTAGCCATCGTCGCCAGACGGTGGGTGAGCGGTGAACCATCCCACGCTCTGGCGAGCATGGCTACGACACTAA
>QIKY01000284.1 GCA_003233175.1 Planctomycetaceae bacterium
GCCGGCCGTTCAGCGAAATCGAACGCTGGGCTATCGAACAAACACTCAAACGAACCAATGGCAACCGGGAGGAGGCCTCGCGGATTTTGAAAATTGGAGCGCGTACTCTGTACAGAAAACTCAAGGAGTACTCGTCTGCGGAGTGAACGAGGCTTTGTCTCGAAAGGCTAAAAAGCCTGGAGCGTTTCGACGTTGAACGAGAATGGATGTGATGTCGCGAATCAAACAACTAACGGCCAGCGTGGTCAACAAAATTGCCGCCGGCGAGGTGGTCGAACGACCGGCCAGCGTGGTCAAGGAATTGATGGAAAACTCCATTGACGCCGGCGCCACGCGCATCGACGTCGCGGTGGCGCAAGGCGGGGCGGAGTCGATTCGCATTGCCGACAACGGCTGCGGCATCGCGCCGGACCAATTCACGCTGGCGCTCTCCAGCCACGCCACCAGTAAAATCGAGAACGCCGACGACCTCTTCCGCGTGGGCACGCTGGGCTTCCGGGGCGAAGCCCTGGCTTCGATCGCCGAGATCAGCCAGCTCTGCATGAGCAGCCGTGAAGCGAGCGAAAACTCGGGCATGGAATTAGAGGTGATCGGCGGAAAGCACGGCGCGTTGTCTCCCTGCGGGATGCCCCCAGGCACGACGATCGAGGTGCGCAATCTGTTTTTCAATACACCGGTGCGACGGAAATTCATGCGCACCACGCAAACCGAAATGGCCCGCTGCAGCGAAGCCTTCACGCGCATCGCGCTGGCGAAATTGAACGTTCATTTCACGCTGCGGCACAACGGTAGGACCGTCTACGATTTGCCGCCGGTGAGCAACTGGGCGGACCGCATCTCGACGCTCTTCGGGGCCGACCTAGCCAGCGCGTTGTTGCCGGTGGCGGCTGCGGCCGTCGACGAGCAAGACGGGGTGTCGCTGTACGGTTTGGCGGCCAACCCCACGATTCACCGCAGCCACAACAGAATGCAATACCTGTTTTTGAACGGCCGCCATATTCGCGACCGCGCGCTGCATCATGCTCTGGGAGAAGCCTACCGGGGCTTGCTGTTGCATGGGCGGTTCCCGGTGGCGTTCATTCATATTTCCATGCCGCCCGAAGCGATCGACGTGAACGTCCACCCGACCAAAATGGAGGTGCGTTTTCGCGATAGCGGCCGCGTGTATAGCCGTTTGCTCGGCGCGCTACGCAAGAAATTTCTGGCCTCCGATTTAACGCCCCGCGTGGGCGGCGCCGAACCGGAAACGCCGGCAAGTGAAACCGAGGGCCTGCACGACCAACAAGCGACGGCCGAACATCGTCGTGAATTGGTCGATTGGGCGCGAGGCCAACTCGCCGAGAAGCAGCCGGAAGAATCGCGGCAGCTTCGTTTCGATGAAACCACGCCTTCCTTCTCGCCCGCGCCGACCACGGGGCTGGTCGTGACGCGGCTTGATCGGAATTGGAGCGCGCCCCCTGCTGGCCGGGCGCAAGGGGGCCCGCCGCCTTCAGAACATTCTTTCGACGCCCCGCCAGACGCCCAACCACCACCGCCTGCGGCGCGCACCGAAGGCGCGGCCATGCAGGTGTTGAACCGCTATTTGGTCGTTGAGAACGAGGAAGGCGTGGTCGTGATCGACCAACACGCGCTGCACGAACGCATCTTGTACGAGCAAATTCGCCAGCAGGTATTGAACGGGAAAGTCGAAACACAACGTTTGCTGGTGCCGGAGCCGGTGCATATGACGCCCGAGGAAGCCAGCATCGCCTTGGAGTCGCGCGCGTTGCTCGCGGAATTGGGGATCGAGGTCGAACCGTTCGGCGGCGACACCGTGGTGGTTTCCAGCTACCCCGCGATGTTGGCCAACATCAATCCTGCGGAGCTGCTCCGGCAGTTGGTCGACCAACTCTTGGAGGGCGGCAAAAAACCCGACCGCCGCGACCTGCTCGACGAACTCCTGCACATGATTTCCTGCAAGGCCGCGATTAAAGCCGGCGACCGCCTCACTCCGGAAGAAGTACACGCCCTGATCGAACAACGCGGTTACGTGCAAGACTCGCACCATTGCCCGCATGGCCGCCCCACGTCGCTCGTTTTCACCCGCGAAGAACTCGACCGCCGCTTCCAGAGAACGTGAGCTGCGTTTGCCGCAATGAAAAATGGCGTCATTCAGTTCTGGCGCCTTTTTATCTTCCAACGGGAACTATCTATAGGAGAAACGGCCATGAAAAAAACGCTCGTACTAACAATAGGGGTCTTGCTGCTTTGTGTGATAGGTGTTGTTGTCGCGGCACGGGTCAACCATGATGTAAAATATGATCGTTGGCAGTATAAAGTCGTGAGCCTACTCGAACGGTATGAGATTCCGGAACCTCGTGGCGATAATCAGTAAGAATGATCAGCAAGATCGGGCAGCAGCATTTCTGAGTTGGTCTGTGGAGAACGCGCCGCAAGACCAGAAAGTCGGGGTTCAGACGCATTACAACCGACTGTATGAGAACCGATTGAATGATATTGGCGGCAAGGGGTGGGAGTTGTTCAAGATCGCGGAAGACGGCGCTCATTTTTTTCGACGAAAGGAAATGTAGCGAGAAGGAAATGTAGCGAGATGGTGCGAATCGGCTGGACTCAACGACTACCTGCTGGAAGCCGGTAGGTTCGCCAAAAGAAGTCGTGAGCTACGGACTGAAGTCCTGCGCACGCGACAAAAGAAAACACGCAACCTTCCTCAAGAGGCAGCCAATGAAAAAGAAGAATCACCACAGAGGACACAGAGAGCAC
>QIKY01000408.1 GCA_003233175.1 Planctomycetaceae bacterium
GCCGCGCGCGCTCGAACGCGATGTTTCGACAGGTCTCCCTTGCCGACCACCTTGCCTTTGACCGTGGCGCCGCGCGTTAAATGTAAATCGCGGGTGATGACTTGCCCTGGGCGGCTTGCAAACGGCGCGGTAACGCCCGCCGCCCATGTTCGCCATTGCTGGTAGCCGCCGTCATGCGCCATCAAATTGTATTGGAAGTCGTTGCCGGCGGGCATCACGACGCGGTAGCCGCCATCGTTTTCTGTTTTCACACTGTAGCGCGTGTCGCCGGTGAGAGAATTGCCGCTGCCCGTTTTCGCCGGCGCCACCGTGGCGCCCGCCACCGGCTTTCCATCAGGGTCGTAAACGTGGCCAATCAACTCCACGCCCCGTTCAATTTCGATCGTCACGGGCTTCATGCCGGCGCGCAGGTCGAAAGACAAGCCATCTAGGTTGCGTTGGAATTGACCCGCCGTTTGCTCGCGGCGCTCATGCGGGTGATGTGCTTGTTCAGACCACCAACGCCCCAACACTCCGTGAGGGTAATAGTCGACTCCCACCTCTTTAATATGGATCGGCTTTCCGTTGCCCACGTTAAACTCGAACACTCCGGGAAGCATTCCCTCGATCACGATTTTTCCTTGTGCGTTCGACGTTCCTCGAAATTCCGGTTGTTGCCAACTGTACAACACCAAGCCTTCAAACGGCGCGCCGGCGGCGGCGTCAATCACGTTTGCTTCAAAGCGAATTCCGGGTTTCAAATCGATGTTCAACGTTCGCCGTTTGTTGGCCGCAACCACGATATTTTCGTATCGGGCCACGCCCGCCTTGTTGGCGACCAAAATCGTATAGGTATCGGGGAATACATAGAGCGTGTAATGGCCGTTGGCGTCGGTGCACACTGCCAATCAGGACGCCATCGGCGTGATTCGGCCCTTGCTCGCCGCGAACAGTAACGCCCGCCACCGGCGCGCCGTCGGCTGCACGCAGCACGCCTTCGAGCAAGGTTTTGTTGTTGAGCGTGATGACCAAATCCTTAACGCCAACCGGTTGCTTAAAGTTATACTCAGGCGAATACCCCGGCTTGCTGAAGCGAACTTCCACGCGACGGCGGCCGCCATCGCTTTCGGGACGAAAGCGAAAAACACCGTCTGCATCGGTCACGGTTTCGTCGCCCTTGTACCATGTCCAAACGTCGACCAGAACGCCTTCCAGCGGTTTTCCGTTTTCATCTTTCACGATGCCGGCCAACTCTTCGGGTTGGATATCGGCCAACTTTTCCGCGACCGTTTCCCTTGCCGCCGCGTCCTTTTTCGCTGTTGCCTTTTTCGCGGCGCCCTCCACCGCCGTTGTCTTGAGCAGTTCAGCGGGAGTGACATAGATGTTCAGGTCGATGAGGCGCGCATCGCCTTGGTCGGAGTAGACTGCCGGGCTTTGTCCTCGCAACGAGGGTTTTGCGCCACTCGCGACTTGCGTTCCATCGGCGCCCGGTGCTCGCGGACTGAGAACGATTCTCGGCGGATCACCCTTGGAGGGGTCCGCCACGAAAAGGCTCGATACTCCCAACCGCCGTTCGCTGGCTCGTTTTTTCCGAATGTCGACGATATCGCCTGGCCGCAGCGACACACGATTCAACACAACATTCCGCCGCGTGTGCGGAAACTCGCCGCCGACATGCACGGTGATTTTTCCCACGCGGTACATATCGCCCTCCTCGACTTGAAACACGACGTCTAGTTCCGGAGTGTCTTCGGCGAAGCGCGGGTCGGCCTTGATGGAAGCGAAAATATGCCCTTGGCCGCCGTACAGGTCGGTCAGCGTATTTTGATCCTTGAGCATCATGCCTTGATTGAAGAATTCGCCTGATTTTAGATTGATCAGACGCTTGAGATCTTCGGCGGCAAACTTTTTATTGCCGACGAAGGAAATATCTCGCACGGAATAGCGCGGTCCTTCATCGATCACGAAGGTCAGGTCGGCCCATTTTCTCGACTTAGTGAAAACGAGTTTTCGACCCACGCGCGCCCGGAAATATCCCAGGTTTCGATAGTAGGCCGTGAGGCGCTCGACGTCTTCGTCGATTTTCCCCATGTCGATTTCACCGCGAAATAAGTACCACAAAGCACCCACCTTCGTCTTGACTTGTGTTTTCAGACGACCATCGCTGGCGATTTTGTTTCCCACGAACTTCACGCTGTGAACACGTCGCTGGTTTCCTTCTCCCACCAAGAACACGACGCCCAAATCATGCGGTTTGTCGCCTTCGGCGATGACAACCTCGGTGTCGGGAAAACCTTTCGATTGGTAAAACTCCTCGATACGATTTCGGGCTTCCTGTACGTTGTAGAGATTGAGCGAATCTCCTTTTTTGAGATCGGTTTCTTTCAACAAGGCGCCGTATCGCACGCTGTCGTTGCCCAAAAACTTGATGTAGTTGATCTTCGACAACTCAAAAAATTCAGAAGTATTCCTTGCCGCGACCACCAACAAAGTGAGCATGACCAGAACCGCCGTCAAACTGACTGCGTCCAGCCAACGATGCCGTGCGGGGCGCCCGCTGAGCAGGCTTTCGATCCGCGTCCGCAGTTGCGACCGACCCGCCGTGGCGGGCACGCCAACAACCGCCATGCTGGCAACGTTGCGCTGCGCCGCCACATCGACCAACGTGAGCGCGTAATCGTGTGGACTGACGCCTGCATGCACCACGGCTTCATCGCAGAGCAGTTCTCGATTCAAGCGGGTTTTGCCGCTCACGATCCAAATCAAGGGATGAAAAAACAA